>NZ_JBIBHJ010000009.1:0-339429 GCF_042956945.1 Streptomyces sp. NPDC008150
ACCAGCAACGGCAGTTCCAACGACACCGCCAGCCCGATGGTCTCCGACTTCAGCGCCACACCCGGCCCGGACGTCGTCGTCACCGCCAACGACCCACCGAACGCCGCACCCAGCGCCGCACCGATCCCCGCGATCTCGTCCTCCGCCTGGAAGGTCCGCACCCCGAAGTTCTTGTGCCGGCTCAGCTCGTGCAGGATGTCCGACGCCGGCGTGATCGGATACGACCCCAGATACAACGGCAGATCCGCCCGCCGCGCCGCCGCGACCAACCCGTACGACAACGCCAGGTTCCCCGAGATGTTGCGGTACGTACCCGCCGGGAACGCCGTCACCGCCGGCGCCACCTCGTAGGAGACCGCGAAATCCTCCGTCGTCTCCCCGAAGTTCCAACCCGCCCGGAAAGCAGCCAGATTCGCCTCCGCGATCTCCGGACGCCGCGCGAACTTCGTCCGCAAAAACTTCTCCGTGCCCTCCGTCGGCCGGTGGTACATCCACGACAGCAGACCCAGCGCGAACATGTTCTTGCTCCGCTCGGCCTCCTTGCGCGACAGACCGAACCCCGCCAGCGCCTCCACCGTCAACGTCGTCAACGGCACCCCGTGCACACGAAACGCGTCCAGCGACCCGTCCTCCAACGGCGACGCCTCGTAACCCACCTTCTGCATCGCACGCCGCGTGAACTCGTCCGTGTTCACGATGACTTCCGCACCCCGCGGCACATCCGCCACGTTCGCCCGCAACGCCGCCGGATTCATCGCCACCAACACGTCCGGAGCATCACCCGGCGTCAGAATGTCATGATCCGCGAAATGCAACTGGAACGACGACACCCCCGGCAACGTCCCCGCAGGCGCCCGGATCTCCGCCGGAAAATTCGGCAACGTCGACAAGTCGTTCCCGAACGACGCCGTCTCCGACGTGAACCGATCCCCCGTCAACTGCATCCCGTCACCCGAGTCACCCGCGAAGCGAATGATCACCCGGTCGAGGCGCCTGACGCCCTTCCCCCCGGCCGCTACGCGCTGCTCCCCCACGACGGCTCCGTCGGCCTGCTCCGCTGGGCTACTGACCTGGCTGGTCACGCTCTGGACCTCCTCCGAGGCGGCTGTTTTGTGGAGCCTTCCCGCAGACCTTCGCAGGATCAACCCTACGTCGGAAGGGGGCGCTCTCCCCGTGTCGCTCGCATGGTGGACCCGCCGTTGGGACGATCCGACGTACGTATGTGCCGGTTGATATGCCAGGTTCTGTCCGTGCCCGGCTCCGTCCCAGAAGACGCCGTCCGCTCCACCTCCGGTTCTGTGCCCGTGCGTGGTCGTGCCTGCCCGTGCCCGGCCGCCCCGTCCCGTCCCGGTCCGTCCCGGCCCGTGTCCGCCTGCCCGGCCCCGTCCGCCGTGCCCGCGGGCGCCGCCTGTCCGCGCCAGTCGGTTGTCTTCCCGTTCTCCGGGGCGTTCGTGCGTCCCGTGCGGCACTTTTCCCGTACTCCGCCACCTTCGCACCGTCCGGGGGACCCGGCGCCTTTTCGTACGGCCCCCTGGTCGTACGGCGGTCGCGGCCGGGCGGGCGGCCCGGTGGACGTACTGGTGTCCGAACCGTCGATCACGCCTGCGACCGGCGAAGTACCCGAACGGGGTCCCCGCCGGACGGGCATACGAGGCTCCGCGGAAGGGGCGGGGACCTGCCGGGCCCCCGCCGGTTCAGGAGTTGAGGTAGGTCAGGACGGCCAGCACCCGGCGGTGGTCCCCGACGCTCTGCGCCAGGCCCAGCTTCAGGAAGATGTTGCTCACGTGCTTCTCGACCGCGCCGTCGCTCACCACGAGCTGGCGCGCGATCGCCGAGTTGGTCCGCCCCTCGGCCATCAGCCCGAGCACCTCGCGCTCCCTCGGAGTGAGCGCCGCCAGGACGTCCTGCTTGCGGCTGCGCCCCAGCAACTGCGCGACCACCTCCGGGTCGAGGGCCGTACCGCCCCGCGCCACCCGGACCACGGCGTCCACGAACTCGCGCACCTCGGCGACCCGGTCCTTGAGCAGGTAGCCGACGCCGTGCGTGGAACCCGCGAGGAGTTCGGTGGCGTACCGCTCCTCCACGTACTGGGACAGCACCAGCACCCCGAGCCCCGGGTGCGACTTGCGCAACTGCACCGCCGCGCGGACCCCTTCGTCGGTGTGCGTCGGCGGCATCCGTACGTCCGCGACGACGACGTCCGGCAGCGCGTTCTGCCCGTCCAGGTCGGTGATCGTCTTGATCAGCGCGTCGCCGTCGCCGACGCCGGCCACGACCTCGTGCCCGCGATCGGTCAGCAGCCGGGTCAGGCCCTCCCTGAGCAGCACTGAATCCTCGGCGATGACCACACGCACTCTGTCCTCCACTGTTCTTCGGCCCCCCACAAGCCCCGGTCGCCGCGACCCGGGCCGGCCCCTGTTCCGCCCCGCGACGGTTCCCGCCGTCGCGCCCCCGCGGCCGCCGCGGTCGTCGTGTCGCGGTCCCGCCCGTACGGCGGGTACCGGGCGACAGCATTCCAGGATTCGCCGCGCCGTGCGCCGGGCCGGGAGCGGAAGCAGGGGGAACAGGCCGTTCCGGCCGTCCCGCCCCGGGGTCGGGGCGGGACGGCCGGAACGGCCCGCGTGCGTTCGTTCAGCCGCGCCAGGGGAGTTCGGCCGTCACCTTGGTGGGTCCGCCCGCGGGGGAGTCCACGACGAGGATGCCGTCCACCGCGTCGAGCCGCTCCGCGAGTCCCGCGAGTCCGGAACCCGCGGTGACGTCCGCGCCGCCGGTCCCGTCGTCCACGACCTGGAGCATCAGCCGGTTCTCCGCCCGCCACACGTCGACCGACGCGGAGCGCGCGCCGCTGTGCTTGCTGATGTTCTGGAGCAGCTCCGAGACCGTGAAGTAGGCGATGCCCTCGATCGCCGCGGCCGGCCGCCGCGCCAGGTCCACCTCCACCGTCACCGGCACCGTGCAGCGCGACGCGACCGACGACAGCGCCGCGTCGAGTCCGCGGTCGGTGAGCACGGCCGGGTGGATGCCGCGGGCCAGGTCGCGCAGTTCCTTCAGGGCCGTCTTCACCTCGCCGTGCGCCTCGTCGACCATCCGCGCGGCGACCTCGGGGTCCTCCGACAGCTTCTCCCTGGCGAGTCCCAGGTCCATGGCCAGCGCCACCAGGCGGGCCTGCGCGCCGTCGTGCAGGTCGCGCTCGATGCGCCGCAGGTCGGCCGCCGCCGTGTCCACCACGACACCCCGGTCCGACTCCAGCTCGACGACCCGGGTCGCGAGCCGCGAGGGACCCAGCAGGCCGTGCACCATCACGCGGTCCACCGTGGTCAGCGCCCGCACGATCCACGGCGTGGCCAGCGTGAACAGCAGTCCGACCAGGGCGGTCACCGTGATCTCGAACGGGTTGTTCAGGTAGACGCTGTGGGTCTCGTCGCCGTAGAGCTGGAGACCGTCCTGCCCGCCGTACATGGGGAACACCCAGAACCACAGCGGGTACGTCAGCAGCGACCAGCCGGTGCTCCAGAGGGTCACCGAGACCACGAACGAGAACACCGCCCACGGGAACTGGAGCACCGCGTACAGCAGCGCCCGCCACGACGCCCCGCTCTTGAGCACCGTGCCCGTCCACGCCACCACGCCGTGCTTGCGCACCCGCAGGGGCGCGGGCGGCGCCACGTCCAGACCGAGCAGCCCGCGTGCCCGCGCCCGCTCCAGCGCGCCGAAGCCGCGGCAGCCGGCCAGCGCCGCCGCGAGCACGGGGATGCCGAGGAGCGTCACCAGCAGACCGGCGCCGAGCGACACGGTCGTCACGGCGTACGTGAACAGCAGGATGCCCAGCGGCAGTCCCAGCAGCACGTACCCGAACTCCCGCCAGGTCCGGCCGGCGAACGGCGCCCGCAGCACGGCCGGCACCCGGTGCCCGGGGCCGTCGAAGCCGTCCGGCCCGTCGTAGCGGTCGTAGCGGTCGTAGGTGCTGTGAGGGTCGGGGCGGCCGGCGTCGGTGTCGCCGTGGTGCCGGTACGACCGGCCGTCGCGGCCCTGTCCCTGCCCGTACCCGTACTCCGTGATCATCGACGTCGTCCCGTCTTCTCTTCCGGTCGTCCGGTGCCCGCCGGTCGCTTCTGACCGGCCTCGCCTCGTCCTCCACCACACTGCTCCCGCGCGGGCCCCGGGACCATGGAGGCCGTGGGTGTCCCGACCCGGGGGATTTCCCCACCCCCCGGACACCGGCGGCCCCCGCCGCGGCCGGTTCGCGCGCCGCCCCGGGGCCCCCGCACGTGCGGCGGGGGCCCCGGGGCGGCGGGTACGCGGGTGTGCGGGCGGGGCCGGCCGGTGGGTGAGGCCGGCGGGCCGGTGCGTGCCCGGAGGTCTACGCCTCCTGGCGGGAACGCCAGGGCAGTTCCGCCGTGATGACGGTCGGGCCGCCCGGCGGGGAGTCGACGACGAACAGGCCGTCGACGGCGTCCAGCCGCTCCGCGAGCCCCCGCATCCCCGTGCCGTCGCCCAGCCCGGCGCCGCCCCGGCCGTCGTCCGACACCTGGATCAGCAGGCGGTCGTCCGTCCGCCACACGTCGACCGACGCGGAGCGCGCCCCGCTGTGCTTGCTGATGTTCTGGAGCAGCTCGGAGACCGTGAAGTAGGCGATGCCCTCGATGGCGGCGGCGGGCCGCGCGTCCAGGTCGGCGGTGACCTTCACCGGCACCGTGCAGCGCGACGCGACCGACGACAGTGCCGCGTCGAGTCCGCGGTCGGTGAGCACGGCCGGGTGGATGCCGCGGGCCAGGTCCCGCAGCTCCTGCAACGCGAGCTTCACCTCGCCGTGCGCCTCCGCCACCATCAGCGCCGCCGTGTCGGGGTCCTCCAGCAGCTTCTCCTTCGCCAGCCCCAGCCCCATGGCCAGCGCCACCAGACGGGCCTGCGCGCCGTCGTGCAGGTCGCGCTCGATGCGCCGCAGGTCGGCCGCCGCCGTGTCCACCACGACACCCCGGTCCGACTCCAACTCGGCGATGCGCCGCTCCAGTTCGTCCGACGGCGACAGCAGTCCGCGCACCATCGCGCGGTCCACGTTGGTCAGCCCGCGCGCCACGAACGGCAGTACCGGCCACAGCACGAACAGCGACGTCAGCGTCACGACGAAGGT
Source organism: Streptomyces sp. NPDC008150 (assembly GCF_042956945.1). Lineage (NCBI taxonomy): Bacteria > Bacillati > Actinomycetota > Actinomycetes > Kitasatosporales > Streptomycetaceae > Streptomyces > Streptomyces sp. NPDC008150. Next base: position 5,132 of record NZ_JBIBHJ010000009.1, read on the forward strand.
GGCGATGCCCCACGGCAGCCGGATGACGTCGTACAGCATCGCGCGCCAGCCGACCGGGTCCTTCAGCGCCGTCCACAGCCGGGCGAAGAAACCGTCCCCGCTGTGCCGCCACAGCGGACTCGGCTCCTCGATCCGCAGCCCGAGCAGCATCCGCGCCCGCCCGCGTTCGAACCGCCCCATCTGCCGCGACCCGGACAACGCCAGCGCCAGCAACGGCAGTCCGACCACCGTGACGGTCAGCCCGGCACCGACGGAGAGCGTCGTCACCGCGTACACGAAGCCGACCAGCGTCACCGGCAGATTCGCCAGAAGGTGGGCGATCTCCCGCCAGGTGTGCGGATCGAAGGCGAAGCGGACCGGGGGCAGCCGGTCGCCCTCGGCGTCCCCGGGGTGCGGGGAGGGGATGGATACGGTCATGTGGGCCAGCGTGCCGTGCCGGAGGCCGCGACGCCATGCGGTCCGCCGCCCTCGGTCCCGGGGGAAAACCCCACCCCCACCCTTCACAGTGCGGCATGCTGCTTACGGCATCTTTAGCAGGCCCTAGACTCCCGTGCGTACAGATCGTCGAACAGCCGCGTACCGCCGAGTACAACCGAGTACAGCCGTTCACGCACGACCGCCGGGCCGCGGCGCACGGGCGCGGGCTCCGGGGGCGAGGGCCCGACGGGCGCGAGCCCGGGGCGGCGGCACGGCGCGGACGAGGTGGCGAGGCCGAGGTCAGGGAGCGAGGGCGAGGGGCGAAGATGCGGGACACCACTGAGGTCGTGGTCGCGGCGGACTACTTCAAGTCCTATTCGGTCGTCGGACTGCTCGCCGTCGTGGGCGTGCTCTTCGTCGCGGTGGCCTTCGGCGCGGGACGCCTGCTGCGCCCCGTCGTGCCCACCCCCGAGAAGCTCATGACGTACGAGTGCGGCGTCGACCCGGTCGGTGACGGCTGGGCACACACCCAGGTCCGGTACTACGTCTACGCGTACCTCTACGTCGTCTTCGCCGTCGACTCGGTGTTCCTCTTCCCCTGGGCGACGGTCTTCGCGGCCCACGGCTACGGGGCGACGACCCTCGTGGAGATGTTCCTCTTCCTCGGCTTCCTCGCCGTCGGACTGCTCTACGCCTACAAGAAGGGCGTCCTCACATGGACGTGACCCCCGCCGCCGCGACCGACCCCGTGACGGACCCCGTGACGGTGACGACGCCGGAGGGGAGTCCGGCCGGCCCGGTCCCGCTCGCCGATCCGGTCGCGCTGCCCGTGCCGAGGAAGCTCGGCGCGCTCGCCCGGCTCGCCCCGGAACCGATGAAGGTCGTCCTCAACTGGGGCCGCCGGTACTCGCTCTGGGTCTTCAACTTCGGTCTCGCCTGCTGCGCCATCGAGTTCATCGCCGCCTCCATGGCCCGGCACGACTTCATCCGGCTCGGCGTCATCCCGTTCGCCCCCGGACCGCGCCAGGCCGACCTGATGGTGGTGTCCGGCACGGTCACCGACAAGATGGCGCCCGCGGTGCGGCGGCTCTACGAGCAGATGCCCGAACCGAAGTACGTCATCTCCTTCGGCGCCTGCTCCAACTGCGGCGGCCCCTACTGGGACTCCTACTCGGTCACCAAGGGCGTCGACCAGATCATCCCCGTCGATGTGTACGTGCCCGGCTGCCCGCCGCGTCCGGAGGCACTGCTCCAGGGCATCCTGAAGCTCCAGGAGAAGATCGCCCGCGAGTCGCTGGGGGAGCGCTACGGGACGGACGGCACCGCCGGTGCGGGATCCGGCGCGGGATCCGCCGCGGATGCGGGCGCCGGTCGTCCGTCGGTGGCGGCGCTCCGGAGCGGGCTGGTCCGGCCGCCGGAGACGGGCACGGGTACGGGTACGGGTGCCTCGGGTGGGGCTGCGGGGGAGGCCGCCGGTTCCGGTTCCGGTGGCGGCGAAGGCCCGGAGGGTGACCGATGACCCTGGTCGGCTGGCTTCCCGCCCCCACCGAGGAACTGTTCGGCGCCGACGCCACCGCCGAGGAGGCGTACGGCCTCCTCACGGTCGACGTGCCGCCGGCCGCCTGGCTCACCGCCCTGCGCACCGCCCGCGACGACCTCGGCTGCACCTACTTCGACTGGCTGAGCGCGGTCGACGAACCCGGCACCGGCCTCCGCGTCTCGGCGCACGTCGTGGCCCTCGCCCCGGTACGCCGCCTCATGCTCCGCACGACCGTTCCGGAAGCAACTCCCTTGCTGCCGACGGCTGTTGACGTCTACGCCGGTGCCGCCTGGCACGAGCGCGAGACGCACGAGATGTTCGGCGTGGACTTCGACGGCCATCCTTCCCTCGACCACCTCCTCCTGCCCGAGGGCTTCGAGGGGCACCCGCTCCGCAAGGAGTTCGTACTGGCGGCCCGCGTCGCCAAGGCGTGGCCGGGCGCCAAGGAACCGGGGGAGTCGGCGGGCGAACACGGCGGCCCGCGCCGACGCCAGATGCTGCCCCCGGGCGTCCCCGACCCCAACGAATGGGGCCCCCTCAAGGGCCAGCTCCCCCCTGCCCCGTCCCGCCCGGCCCGAGCCGCGGGCGGCCGTACGGCGCCGGGTGCGGGGGACCGCCCGGTACGCCGCGCCCGTACGGCGTCCCAGGGTTCCACCAGCCAGAGTCCGGTCGCCACCGGCGACACGGCAACCCCCGCCACCGGGACAGAGCCGGACGCCACCGCCAACTCGGCCTCCACACAGCCCCGTTCCACCACCCCGCCCCGCAGCACGGGCGAGACCCCGGCCGACGGCACCACCCCGGGCACGGGCACACCCCCGGGCACGGCCACGCCCCCGGGCGACCCGGCTTCGGCGCCTGAGACCGCCCTGGGCGCTCCGGCTTCGCAGCCCGAGTCCCCGGGCACCTCGGCTTCGGCGCCCGAGAGCCCGGATGCCGCTGGGTCGGTGCGTCCTGCTGGCTCGCGGCGTTCTCGCAGTGCCTCGCAGGGTTCGGCCTCGCAGCGTGCGCAGTCTTCGGAGCCCGAGTCCCCGGGCGCTCCAGCTTCGGCGCCTGACGCCCCGGGCGCTCCGGCTTCGGAGCCCGAGTCCCCGGGCACCTCGGCTTCGGCGCCCGAGAGCCCGGATGCCGCCGGGTCGGTGCGTCCTGCTGGCTCGCGGCGTTCTCGCAGTGCCTCGCAGGGTTCTGCCTCGCAGCGTGCGCAGTCTTCGGAGCCCGAGTCCCCGGGCACCCCGGCTTCGGAGCCCGAGTCCCCGGATGCCGCCGGGCCGGTGCGCCCTGCTGGCTCGCAGCGTTCCCGCAGTGCCTCGGACGGGTCGGCCTCGCAGCGTGCGCAGACTCCGGCGGTGCGCCCCGATCGGCCCACTGCACAAGGCAGTTCGGACGCCCCCTGGCACCATGCCCGCCCCACCTTCGACACCCCGGAGCAGACGGACCCGGAGCCGGCCGCGCCGGACTCGGCCGCGCCGGAGCCCGAGGCATCGGCGCCCGACACGACGGAGTCGGACGCGTCGGAGCGGGCGGCCTCCGAGTCGCCGACGCGGCCCGAACCCGCCACCCCGCGCGGTGAGGCGGCCGCCTCCGAGGCCGACGGGCCTGGCGCGGATGCTTCCGGGCCTGACGCTTCGGAAGTTCCCGAGTCGGGCGCCCCGGGGCCGAGCGCTCCCGGGCCGGGCACTCCCGGGCCTGACGCCTCGGACGCACCCGGGACCGACGTACCCGCGTCGCCGGTCCTTCCGGCGGTGGACGCCCCCGAGCCCGGCGCTGTCGCCGACCCGGCGGACTCCGCGGGCCCGCGGCGTTCTCGCCGTGCCTCGGAGGGTTCGGCCTCGGCGGGCGCCGAAGCTCCCGCGACGCCGCCCGAACCGCCCGCCCCGGTGGGCGGCTCCGCCTACCCGGACCGGTCGGTACCGGCGGAATCTGAGTCGGAGTCGGGCTCGGAACAGCCGGCGTCGGCACCGCCCGCCGCGCCGGACCCGAAGCCCGCGAAGCCGGAAGCTCCCACCTCCGAGGCGGACCTCTCCGAGTCGGACACCCCTGAGTCCGACGCCGCCGCCGACCCGACGGCTCCCGCCGAACCGAGCCGTACCCACGATGCCGCGGACCGGCCGACCCCGGACCCCTCGGCCACTGACCGTCCGAACCCGGACAGTCCCGCCGGGCAACGTCACGACGCGGAACCGGCGTCCACGGACGAGCCCCGCGTCGCGGAGCCGCAGTCGGCCGAGCACCCCGCGGGTGAACCGTCCACGGAAGACCCGGATCCCCCCGCCGAGGACCCGGAAGTTCCGGCGGTCCCGGAGGATCCGCCCGCCGGTCCGGTCCCGAACCCAGCCCCCGGCAAGCCCGCCCCCCGCGCCCCCGGCGCGCCCCCCACCCCCGAAGACCCAGGAGGCACGCAGTGAACGACGTGCTCGACGTCGCCCTGCGACTCCTGATCGTCTTCGTCGCCTTCCTCGTGCTCCCCCTGGTCGTCGGCCAGACCGAGCACAAGGTGATGGCGCACATGCAGGGCCGCCTCGGCCCCATGTACGCGGGCGGCTTCCACGGCTGGGCCCAACTCGTCGCCGACGGTGTGAAGTTCGCGCAGAAGGAGGACGTCGTCCCGGCGGACGCCGACCGCCGCGTCTTCCAACTCGCCCCAGCCGTCGCCCTGCTCCCGTACCTCCTCGTACTGCTCGCCGTACCGATCGGACCGGGTGACGGCGCCGTCGGACAGGTCGTCGACGCGGGCGTCTTCTTCGTCCTCGCCGTGATGGGTGTCGGTGTCCTCGGTTCGCTGATGGCGGGATGGGCGTCCGCCAACAAGTTCTCCTTGCTGGGCGGCCTGCGCACCGCCGCCCAACTCCTCGCCTACGAACTGCCGATGCTGCTCGCCGCCGCCTCGGTCACCATGGCCGCCGGCACGGTCTCGCTGCCCGGCATCGTGGGCGCGTTCCACTGGTGGTGGCTGCCCTGGCAGATCGTCGGCGGGATCGTGTTCTTCGTCGCCGGACTCGCCGAACTCCAGCGCCCGCCCTTCGACATGCCGGTCGCCGACTCGGAGATCATCTTCGGCGCCTACACCGAGTACACCGGGCTGCGCTTCGCGTTGTTCCTCCTCGCCGAGTACGCGGGGATCGTCGTCCTGTGCGGCCTGACCACCGTCCTCTTCCTCGGCGGCTGGCACGGGCCGTGGGGTGCCGACGGCCTCGGCTGGCTCTGGACCCTGGTGAAGACCGCGGTCCTCGCCTTCGTCGTCATCTGGCTGCGCGTCACCTACCCCCGCCTTCGCGAGGACCAGCTCCAGAAGCTGTCCTGGACCCTCCTCGTGCCCCTCGCCCTCGCCCAGATCGCCCTCACCGGCGTCGTCAAGGTGGTGATCTCCTGACATGGCTCCCATCCCCGGCTCCGGCCTGGCCAAGGGACTGGCCGTCACCCTGCGCACGATGACGAGGAAGACGGTCACCGAGCAGTACCCGGACGTCCAGCCCGACCTTCCGCCCCGCACCCGCGGAGTCATCGGCCTGTTCGAGGAGAACTGCACGGTCTGCATGCTCTGCGCCCGCGAGTGCCCCGACTGGTGCATCTACATCGACTCCCACAAGGAGACGGTCCCGCCCGCCGCCCCCGGCGGACGCGAACGCAGCCGCAACGTCCTCGACCGCTTCGCCATCGACTTCTCCCTCTGCATGTACTGCGGTATCTGCATCGAGGTCTGTCCTTTCGACGCCCTGTTCTGGTCACCGGAGTTCGAGTACGCGGAGACCGACATACGCGAGCTCACCCACGAGCGGGACAAGCTCCGCGAGTGGATGTGGACCGTGCCGGCCCCGCCCGCCCTCGACCCCGCCGCGGAGGAGCCCAAGGAGATCGCCGCCGCCCGCAAGACCGCCGACAAGCTCGCGGCCGTGCGCGCCGCCGACACCGCCCCGGACACGGGCACGGGCACGGGCAACGGCGCCGACCAGGGCCCCGGCTCCGGCTCCGGCTCCGGCACAGGGGAGGGAGACGCGTGACCCCCGGCTCCGCCCTCACGCCCCTGCTGACCACCGCGGCCGGCAACGGCACCGCACCCCACGGCTTCCTCTCCCCGAACGGCGTCGAGATCGCCTTCCTGCTGGTCGGCCTGGTCACCTTCGGCGCCGCGCTGGTCACGGTCACCACCCGCCAACTCGTCCACGCCGCCCTGTGGCTGGTCGTCGCCCTCGGCGGCCTCGCCGTCGAGTACCTGCTGCTCACCGCCGAGTTCATCGCCTGGGTACAGGTCCTCATCTACGTCGGATCCGTCGTCGTCCTCCTTCTGTTCGGGCTGATGCTCACCAAGGCGCCCATCGGGCGTTCCCTGGACGCCGACTCCGCCAACCGCTGGGCCGCCCTCACCATCGCCGTCGCCGCCGCGGCCGCCCTGGTCTGGGTGGTCGTGGACGCCTTCCGCGCCACGTGGATCGACCTGGACGGAGCCGCCGCCGACGGCGCCGGCTCCACCCGGGTGACCGGCGAGAGCCTCTTCCAGCACTGGGTCCTTCCGTTCGAGGCGCTGTCCGTCCTCCTCCTGGCCGCACTGGTGGGCGCCATCGTGCTGTCCCGCAAGGCCGTGACCACCCCGCCCGCCGCCCCGGCCACCACCACCGCGGACCGCACCAACGGCCCGGCCGCATCCGCCCGTCCGGCCGCATCCGCCGGCCCGGCCACGCCCCCCGGCCGGACCCCCGCCCCCGGCCCCGTCGCGTCCGCCACGCCCGCCGCGTCCGGCGCGGACCCGGCCCCCTCGACCCCCGAGCCCTCCGACGGAGGTGACCGCTGATGCACCTCGTCTATCCCGCCGTGCTCGCCGCCCTCCTCTTCTGCACCGGGCTCTACGGAGTGCTCGCCCGCCGCAACGCCATCCTGGTGCTGATGTCGGTCGAGCTGATGCTCAACGCCGTCAACCTGAACCTCGTCGCCTTCGACGCCTGGCTCAGCCGGACCTCCGAGGAGACCCTGCACTCCGGCCAGGCCCTCACCCTGTTCACCATCGCCATCGCCGCCGCCGAGATCGGCATCGGCCTGGCGATCGTCCTCGCCGTGCACCGCAATCGCGGTACCGCCGACATCGACCGCCTCCGCGACACCGCCGAGCGTCCCGAGGACGACGACCCCGACGACGACCCCGGGACCGACGGCCCCGGCAGCGACGACGCCCCCGCGGCCGAGAAGGCTGAGGCCACCGCGTGACCACGACCACCCTCGCCGTCCTCGTCCCCCTCCTGCCGTTCCTGGGCGCCGCGGCCGGACTGCTCCTGGGCCGCACCGCGCCGGGGTTCGTCCGCCCCCTCGCCGTCCTGCCGCCGCTCGCGGCGCTCGTCGTCGCCGTGTTCGTCGCCGTCCGCCAGGGCGGCGGCCAGGCCGTCGACGCGGCCACCGAACTGACGCCCACCGGCTCGGTCCCCGTCGAACTCGCCCTGCACATCGACGGCTTCGCCGCCCTCGTCGCCGTCCTGGTCGGCGTCGTCTCCGTCTGCGTGCAGATCTACTCGACGGGCTACCTGCGCGACGACCCGCGCTACGCCTCGTACGCCGCCCTCGTGTCCCTGTTCACCTCCGCGATGCTGCTCGTCGTCTACTCCGGCGACCTGATCGTGCTGCTGGTGGGCTGGGAGGTCATGGGCATCTGCTCCTACTTCCTGGTCGGCCACTACTGGGAGACACCCCAGGCCCGCGCCGCCTCCCTCAAGGCGTTCCTCGTCACGAAGCTCGGCGACGTCCCCTTCCTGATCGGTCTGTTCGCGCTCGCCACCGACGCGGGCTCGTTCCGGATCACCGCGATCCTCGACACCGTCGCGGGCGGCGGCCTGCACCACCCGACGCTGGTGGCGCTGCTGCTCCTGGCGGGCGTGGCCGGCAAGTCCGCGCAGTTCCCGCTGCACACCTGGCTCCCCGACGCGATGGCGGGCCCCACGCCCGTCTCCGCCCTGATCCACGCGGCGACGATGGTCGCCGCCGGTGTCTACTTCGTCGCCCGGCTCCTCCCCGTCTTCGAGGCGTCCGCCGCCGCGATGACCGTCCTCGCGGTGATGGCCGCCGTCACCATGGCGGGCTCCGCACTCGCGGCCCTCGCCCAGGACGACATCAAGCGGGTCCTCGCCTGCTCGACGATCGGTCAGCTCGGCTACATGACCGGCGCCCTGGCCGTCGGCGACCGCGAGGCCGCCGTCTTCCACCTCCTCACCCACGGCGCCTTCAAGGCGCTGCTGTTCCTCGCCGCCGGCGTGATCATCCACGCCGCCGGCACCAACTCGCTGGCCGCCATGTCCCGCATGGGCAAGCTCCGTTCGCGCATCCCCGACGCCTACTGGACGACGACCGTCGCGCTCCTCGCCCTCACCGCGATCCCGCCGTTCAGCGGGTTCTTCTCCAAGGAGGCCGTCCTCGGGGCCGCCGAGGAGGTCGCCACCGGTGACACCGCGCACGCGCCCGGCGCCGCCGGCTGGATCGTCCTCGTCGCCGGCCTGGTCACGGCCCTGCTCACCGCCGCCTACGCGACCCGCCTGTGGCTGCTGGCCTTCCACGGCCGCGGCCCCGAGGCACCCGACCACGGGAAGCAGCCCCTGGTGATGAACGGCGTCCTGTGGGTCCTCGCCCTGCCGTCCCTCGCCCTGGGCGCCGCCTACCGGGAACTCCCCGGCTGGTTCGACGGCGGCAGCCTGACCCCCGGCCTCGAAACGTCCATGATCGGCACGGGTGTCGCCCTCGTCGGCGTGATCGTCACCTACGGCGCCTGGCGCAGTTCGACCGCCCTCGCGGCCGAGTCCCCGCTCGGCGCCGTCGCCGCGCACCCGGAGGGCGACGCCGGTCTGGTCGAGGCCGAGGCCATCGCCAGCCACACCCCCGCGTACGGCGACGTGGCCTACGCACCCGACCCGGCCGACCCGGGACGCCTGCTGCTGGGGCCGCTCCACCGCCACGCTGCCGCCGGCTTCCACCTCGACGCCGTGTACTCGGCGCTGTTCGTCCGCCCGGTACTGGGCGCCGCCAGGATCGTCCGGTTCCTGGACCGGGAGGTCGTCGACACCTACGTACGCGGTGCCGCCGCCCTGCCCCGGCTGCTGGGCGCCGCCGTGCGCCGCGCCCAGACCGGCAATGTGCAGACCTATGTGAGCGCGCTGCTCGCCGGCACCGTCGTCCTGGTGGTCGCCGCCGTCCTCGTCGCCACGGGAGCGTGAGCAGGCGTGATCGATATCAACGAGTCCGTGATGCAGGTCCTTCTGGCGTTGATCGTGGTGATCCCGCTCCTCGGCGCGGCCACCGCCCTCCTGCCGGCCCCGCCGGGACTGAAGGGGAAGTCGCCCGAACAGGCCGTGCTGCGGCACGGGGTGGTCGTCACCGGCGTCGTCCTCGCCGCCGCGATCGTCCTCGCGCTCGGCTTCGACCACGGCCACCCGTCGAGAATGCAGGCCACGACCGACATCAGCTGGATCCCTGCACTCAACGTGCGGATCCACCTCGGCGTCGACGGCATTTCCCTCCCCCTCCTGGTCCTGACCGCGCTGCTGACCTTCCTCTGCGCGCTCTACTCCTACTTCAAGCCGCCCGCGGGACCTTCCCCGAAGGCGCTCGTCGCCCTGCTCCTGCTGCTGGAGTCCGGCACCCTCGCCACCTTCGCCGTCCTCGACCTGCTGCTGTTCTTCCTCGCCTTCGAGACGGTCCTGGTCCCCATGTACTTCCTGATCGCCCGCTGGGGCGGCGCCGGGCGGCAGGCCGCCGCCTGGAAGTTCATCCTCTACACGTTGCTCGGCTCGGTCGTCATGCTGCTCGGCCTGCTCCTCATCGGGATCAAGTCGGGCACATTCGACATCGTGGCACTCGCCACTGACAACGGCCGCTCGCTCAGCACATCCGTGCAGGTCACCGCCGTTCTGGCGATCGGGATCGGGCTCGCCGTGAAGACCCCGATGTGGCCGTTGCACAGCTGGCTGCCCGGCGCCCACACCGCCGCCCCGACCGTCGGCTCGGTCATGCTCGCCGGGGTCATGCTCAAGATGGGCACGTACGGCTTCGTCCGGATCCTGCTGCCCGTCGCCCCGCACGGCTTCCGCACCTTCGCGCCGTACCTGGCCGCCCTCGCGGTCGCTGGCATCATCTACGGATCGCTGGCCTGCCTCGCCCTCGTCCGGCAGGGCGCGCGCGGCGACCTCAAGCGGCTCATCGCCTACTCGTCCGTCGGGCACATGGGCTTCGTCCTGCTCGGCATCGCCACGATGACCCCGACCGGCGTGAACGGAGCCCTCTTCGCCAACATCGCCCACGGCCTCATCACCGGCCTGCTCTTCTTCCTCGTCGGCGCCCTCAAGGACCGCACCGGCACCACCGACCTCGACACCCTCGCCGAGGGTTCCGGCGCCGCCCTCTACGGCAGAGCACCCCGCCTCGGCGGCCTGCTCGCCTTCGGCGCGGTCGCCTCGCTCGGACTGCCGGGACTCGCCGGGTTCTGGGGCGAGATGCTGGCGATGTTCGGCGCGTTCGACCCGGCGGCGGGCCTGAGCAGGCCGGCCTACCTCGTCTTCATGGCGGTCGCGGGGTTCGGCACGCTGCTGACGGCCGCCTACATGCTGCTCGTGGTGCGCCGCGTCTGCATGGGCGCGGTCCCGCAGGACACCGGCGTCGCGCACCTCGCCGACGTCCGCGCGTACGAGTTCGCCGCGTGGACCCCGCTCGTGGCCCTGACCGTCGTCGCCGGGCTCTGGCCCAAGGCCCTGCTGGGTCTCACCGACCCGGCCGTCCAGCTGCTCCTCGCAGGAGGCACCCGATGAGCGCCGTGGCGCAGCCGCTCGCCCAGTCCGTGGTCCAGTCGGTCGACTGGACCGCCGTGGCGCCGCCCACCGTCACCGCGGCCGTCGCCCTGGTCGTCCTGGTCGCCGACCTGTTCGTGCCGGCCACCCGGAAACCGCTGCTCGGCTGGGTCGCCGTCGCCGGACTGGCCGCCGCCGGCCTCACGCTGCTGCCGCTCCTGGACGGCGACCGGGCCACCTTCTGCCTGACCGGCGACCCGCGTGCGTGCAGCTACACCGTCGACCGGTTCACCCTCGCCGTGCAGCTCCTCGTCCTCGGCGGCGCGCTGCTCACCGCGCTCCTGTCGGTCACCGCGCTCAAGGACGCGCGAGGACGGCTGCCCGAGGGCGAGTTCTGGTTCCTGCTGCTCTCCTCGGCGGCCGGTGCGGCACTGCTGCCCGCGTCCCGCGACCTCGCCACGCTCGTCGTCGCCCTGGAGGTCGCGTCGCTGCCCGCGTTCGCCCTCGTTGGCATCCGGCAGGGCGACCGCAGGTCCTCGGAGGCGGCCCTCAAGTTCTTCCTGTCCTCGGTCACCGCGACCGCGGTCAGCCTGATGGGCATCAGCTTCGTCTACGCGACCACCGGCACGCTCTACCTCGGCCAGGTCGCCGCGCGGCTCCCGCACGTCGACGGGCGGTTCCACACCCTCGCCGCGGCGGGCGTCGTCCTCACCCTCGTCGGCTTCGCGTTCAAGACCGCCGCCGCGCCCTTCCACTTCTGGGTGCCCGACACCTACGTCGGCGCCCCGCTGCCGATCGCCGCGTACCTGTCCGTCGTCGGCAAGGCGGTCGGCTTCTCCGGGCTGATCCTCGTCACCGTCGTCGCGTTCCCGTCGTACTCCGACGCCTGGGGCCCGGCGGTCGCGGCCCTGGCGGCGCTGACCATGACCGTCGGCAACGTGGCCGCACTGCGCCAGCAGGCCGCACGCGCGTACAGCGCGGTACGGCTGCTCGCCTGGTCGTCGGTCGGCCAGGCGGGCTACCTCCTGGTGCCGATCGCGTCCGCCGCGTACGACGGCCAGCCGCGCGTGGCCGTCGGTTCCACCGTCGCGTACGCGCTCATGTACGCGGCGGTGAACCTCGGGGCGTTCGCCGTGGCCGCGCTCGTGGGACGTACCGCCGCCCGCAACCGCCTCACCGACTACCGCGGCCTCTACGCGTCCCGTCCGCTCGCGGCACTGCTCCTCGGCTTCTTCCTGCTGTGCCTCGCGGGGCTGCCGCCCGGCGTCATCGGGCTGTTCGCCAAGGTCACCGTCTTCTCGGCCGCGGTCGATGCGGGCCTCGGCTGGCTCGCCGTCGTCATGGCGGTGAACGTCGTGATCGCGCTCTTCTATTACCTGCGGTGGACCGCCCTGCTCTTCCGCGGCCCCGCCGAGACCCCCGCGGGACACCGCGTCCCGGCCCCCCTCACCGCGGCGCTCGCCCTCACCGGCGTGGTCGGCGTCGCGCTGTCGGGCGCGCCCCAGCTGGTCCTGCGTCTCGCGGACACCGGCCTGTTCTGATCCGGCGCCCGGGGCCGCCGCGGAAGCCGCGCGGCCCCGGCAACGGCCGCCCGCACCGGGCGCCCCGCCGCCGGTCCGTCACCTGGACGGCCCACCCCGCGGCCGCCGCGCGCCGGGGAACTGGAGTGCCCCGCCTGGCGTTGACCAGTACGGGAGGGTCCACTGGGTATGACACCGCCTTACCCGTGGCATCAGAAGATCAGCAGGCAGATCGGCAAACCAAAGAGGGCTCCCCTGCCACACCGCTTGGAGGGCGTACCGTGCACCGCCGGCACAACGGGCTCAGGACAGCGGTCCTCCTCGGGGGACTGTCCGCGCTCATCATCGTCATCGGCAGCTTCTTCGGCCGGACGGGACTGATCGTCGCCGTCCTCATCGCGCTGGGCACCAACGCCTACGCGTACTGGAACAGCGACAAGCTGGCGCTGCGCGCCATGCGCGCCCGCCCGGTCAGCGAGTTCGAGGCGCCCGCCCTGTACCGCATGGTGCGCGACCTCTCCACGCAGGCCCGCCAGCCCATGCCCCGGCTGTACATCTCCCCGACCGAGGCGCCCAACGCCTTCGCGACGGGCCGCAACCCGCGCAACGCCGCCGTGTGCTGCACCGAGGGCATCCTGCGCCTGCTGGACGAGCGCGAACTGCGCGGTGTCATCGGCCACGAGCTCAGCCATGTCTACAACAGGGACATCCTGATCTCGTCGGTCGCCGGCGCCCTGGCCTCCGTGATCATGTTCCTGGTGAACTTCGCCTGGCTGATCCCGGTGGGCCGCTCGGACGACGACGACGGCCCCGGCATCATCGGGCTGCTCCTCGTCATGATCCTCGGCCCGTTCGCCGCCACCCTCATCCAGCTCGCCATCAGCCGCTCCCGGGAGTACGAGGCGGACGCCTCCGGGGCCCAGCTGACGGGCGACCCGCTCGCCCTCGCGAGCGCCCTGCGGAAGCTGGAGACTGGAACCAAGCAGCTTCCGCTTCCGCCGGAGCCCCGCATCGAGACCGCGAGCCACATGATGATCGCGAACCCGTTCCGGCCCGGTCAGGGGCTGTCGAAGATGTTCTCCACGCACCCCCCGATGGGTGAGCGCATCGCCCGTCTAGAACAGATGGCAGGTCGATCCCGGTGAAGACACTCCTGAACGTCATCTGGCTGGTCCTGAGCGGCTTCTGGCTGTTCCTCGCCTACCTGCTCGCGGGCGCACTGCTCTGCGTCACGATCATCGGCATCCCGTTCGGCATCGCGGCCTTCCGCATCGGCGTCTACGCGCTGTGGCCCTTCGGGTACCGCGCGGTCGAACGGCACGACGCGGGAGCCCCCTCCTGCGTGGGCAACGTCCTGTGGCTCGTCCTGGCCGGCTGGTGGCTGGCCCTCGCCCACATCACGACCGGCATCGCCCTGTGCATCACGATCATCGGCATCCCGTTCGGCATCGCCAACTTCAAGCTGGTCCCCCTCTCGCTGTTCCCCCTCGGCCGGGAAATCGTGCGCACGGACCAGCCGTTCGGGGCGCGCTGACCCGTCCCGCCGTCCACGGCGCGAGAGTTGTCCACAGGCCCGGGCCGCTGTCGGTCCGGGCCTGCATCATGAATCCATGACCGAGACCGAGCAGTTGCTGGCAGCGGTGGCCGCGAAGGCCCGCGACACATCCCCGTACGGCTGGGACCGTCTTCCCGACCCCGCCGACGCGGACACCCTGGCCCGCGCCGAGGAGTCCCTGGGCTTCCCGCTGCCGCCGCTGCTCGCCGAGCTGTACCTGCGGGTGGGGGACGGCGGTTTCGGCCCGGAGTACGGTCTGCTGCCCCTGCTCGACAACGCTCCGGCCGGCGAGCCCGCGGCGGTCAGGCAGTACCTGGCGAACCGCGAGGCGGCCAGGAAGGACCCCGAGGACCACTGGCCCGAAGGGGTCCTGCCGATATCCCACTGGGGCTGCGCGATGTACGCGTGCGTGGACTGCCGTTCCCCCGAAGCCACCGTGCTGCTCTTCGAACCGAACGCGGGCGACCTCGACCACGCCTGGTTCGTGGACGCGCCGAGCCTCACGGACTGGCTGCGCGCCTGGCTCGACGGCACCGGCTGGTACGAGGAGGTGAACGACGGCCTGGAGCTCACTCCGTGGCAGCCCCGCGGCCCGCAGACCGAGGGGACGGGTGCTCCGCCCCTGCCGGCCTCTTGACCGCCGGTCCGCCCGCCGCGACCCGACGGCGCAACCACACACGCACCCGCCCGCGTCCTCAACATCAACACGGCACGCCCGGCCGGTGACCGCGCGCAGCCCCTCAACAGAGCGCGGCGGGACGGAAGTCACAGGTCCGGGACAGTGCGGGCACAGCGGAGATGGGCAGGTTCACGGCATGGGCATCATCAGCTGGATCATCCTCGGGCTCCTGGCCGGAGCCATCGCCAAGGTGCTGCTGCCGGGCCGCGACCCCGGCGGCTTCGTCGGGACCACCCTCATCGGCATCGCCGGAGCGTTCATCGGCGGCTGGATATCGTCGAAGTGGCTCGACCACCCGATCAGCAAGCACTTCTACGACGGCGCCACCTGGGCGGCCGCGATCGGCGGCTCGCTCGTGCTGTTGATCATCTACCGCGTCCTGTTCGGCAACTCGCGGGACTGACGCGGCCCTGGCTCATCACGGACGCGGGCGGGAAGGGGGCACCCCTGGATGCCCCCTCGTCCCGCAACCGGCGCCGCTCTACCGGTAGTTGACGAACTGCAGGGCGAAGTCGAAGTCCTTGCCCTTCAGGAGTGCGATGACGGCCTGGAGGTCGTCGCGGTTCTTGGAGCTGACGCGCAGCTCCTCACCCTGCACCTGGGCCTTGACGCCCTTGGGGCCCTCGTCGCGGATGATCTTCGCCACCTTCTTGGCGTTGTCCTGGGAGATGCCCTCCTGGATCTCCGCGAAGATCTTGTACTCCTTGCCGGAGAGCTGCGGCTCACCGGCCTCCAGCGCCTTCAGCGAGATGCCGCGCTTGACCAGCTTGGACTGGAAGACGTCGAGGACGGCGTTGACCCGGTCCTCGGAGTTCGCCTCCATGAGGATCTTCTCGCCGGACCAGGCGATGGACGCGCCCACGCCCTTGAAGTCGTAACGCTGGGAGATCTCCTTGCCCGCCTGGTTGAGGGCGTTGTCGACCTCCTGCCGCTCGACCTTCGAGACGATGTCGAAACTGGAGTCGGCCATGTCCTGTGGCTCCTTGAAATCGGGCGCGCGCGGGGCGCGTCGGCGTACGTGGGGCGGCCACCGGGCCCGCACGAGCCCCCGGCCGCATCCGCACAAGCCTATGGCCTGTCGTCGGCCCTCCGCCCGCCCCCGCCAAGGCACGCACACCCTCCGCCACCCGGGCCGCGCCCACTGCGGCAACCCCCTCCGGCCAGGGCATGGGACCCGCTCCGGGGTCCGTCCGCCGGGCCTCCGGACGCAGATCAATCGAGTGGCGGAGCACCCCTGTCCATCGGGTATCGTTTACGTCGTTGCCACGGAGCACCGCCGAAAAGCGGCGCGACGAGCAGCAAATCTGGCGGTGTGCCCGAGCGGCCAAAGGGAGCAGACTGTAAATCTGCCGGCTCAGCCTTCCCAGGTTCGAATCCTGGCGCCGCCACGTTAAGACGAGGGGCCCGTGACCTGCTGTTAAAGCAGGTCACGGGCCCCTCGTCGTGGGCGCTACGGACGGGCTGGCTGTCTCGCACTGTCTCGCGTTCGAACGCCGTGTCTCGGAATCTGTGGACGGGGCGTGGACGGGATCGCGGGGCGTCAGCCGCGAAGTTCCAGCCGGGCCGAGATCTTGGCATTCGCTGCCTCGTCTCCGCCCTGAAGGAACTTCGCGTACACGCGGAAGAGGACGCCCACGCTGTGGCCGGCCCGCTCCGCCACAAGCTGTGGCTCCACACCGGAGCTGAGCCACGTCGACACCGCGGCGTGACGCAGGTCATAGGGCCGCTTGGCCAGTGCCGAATCGAACTCCGACGCGGTGAGCGCGCGCGTTCGAGCCCCCGCCCACACTTCGCCATAGCCGGTGTCCTGGATCAGTCCGCCCCGCGACGTCTGGAAGAGTCGTCCGTCCGGTGCCGTGCCGTACGCGGTCACGTGCCAACGCAGCAGGGCAACCAGCTCGGGCGGAATGGGGACGCGCCGGACCGCCTTGCGCGGGCGGTGCTTGAGCCCTCTCCGGTCGTGTGGCTTGCCGCTGTCCGTCCATGCCGCCCCGGAGCGGGGACGGGTCTCTCTGAGGTTCAGCAGCCCCCACCCGCGCCGCGGGAGGTCGCAGTCACGGAAGCGCAGCCCGATCACCTCGGCCGGCCGTGCAGCGGCGAAGTACATGCAGCCGAAGAACGCGGCGAGACGACGTCCCCGGGGACTCTGATCCCGCACACCGGCCAGCAATTTGGCCGCCTGTTCCGGATTGGGGACGCACGCGGGATCGACCTCTTCGACCACCTGCTCCGGGGCTTTCCACTTGATGCGGGTGAGCGGATTGTCGGAGAGGAGTTCTGCTTCCACGGCGAACCCAAGGGAGTTGTAGAAGATCGCCCGCTTACGGCTGATGGTCCCCGGTGCCGCTGTCTGCCCGTCCAACTTCCGTGAGATGGCCCGGAGACTGCTCCGGATCAGCACGAGATCCGAGAGAACCGACGTTGCCAGTGACTTGCGCTCGAACCAGGCCAGGACTTTGGCGACGTCGGCCGGGGTTTCCTCGTTCCACCGGTTCTTGTTGAAAGCCCAGCCGTACAGGGCAGTTCGAACGAGCCGGGCGTCAGCCATGCCCTTGGTGTCCTTCACGAACACCGGCGTCACGGTCGCCATCGCTTCGGCGAGCGTGCGCCGTGTTGAAGCGGGGGAGTCGTCCCACTTCATCGCGATGTAGTTGCGTGCGTGCTCGTACCAAGAGACGTCGCGGTTCTTGGTGACACGGGACTTGGGCAACCCAGTCTCGATGTCGAAGGGTTCGCCTTCGCGGGCGGCAGTGATGAGCTGCGCGCGCTTGCTCTCAGCCAACCCCAAGGTGAGAAACGACTCGGAGTGCGGGCGTTCACCCACCTTCCAGCGGAGTTGGTAAGGCTTCCGGTAGTCGCGTTTCCGGATCGCCCAAATCTTGACGGTGTAGCTCCACTCGGTCACGCGACTTCCATTTCATCCTTGAAGGTGTCCAGGACACTGCGGCGAACGCAGATGCGACCGGAGGGGGTGCGACGGGCTTCCGGGCCGTAACCCTGGTTGCGCCAGCGATACCAAGTGGCCCGGCTGATGCCGATCTCGTCCAAGGCGTCGCTCAGCGGCACCAGTTCATCCTTCGGCGTCCGGCGCCGGCGGGTGGGCGTACTCATGCGGTGATCTCCTTGGGCTGAGGAGAGAGCAAAAACGAAGGCAGTTGGCGCCACAGTCCCGTGGGTCGCGGACCATCGCGGACCACCCCTTTTGACCTGGGGTTTTGTTGACGTGGTGTCCGGACCATCGCGGACCACCGGTGGACGCGTGGTCCGCGATGGGCCCGGTTTTGGGGTTGGCGAATGCGCAGGTCAGACAGGGTGGTCCGCGATGGTCCGCGACCCAACGGAATGTGGGCGGTGCTCTACTCGGACGCGTTCGGCGCGGGGCGTAGTCCGATGCCGGTGTAGGTGCGGACGCGGTTACCGCCGTCGCGAGGACGGGTGAGGCTGAGCTGAGGAACGACGGAGAGGAGGTTGCGGCCGAAAATCTGCTTCGTGCCGTGGCGAACGCCGTTGTCCTCGGTCCACTCGCGCCAGACGTTCCACAGGTCGTCCACGGCGACGGTGCTGGCAGGCCCGGTGGTGCAGCGTTCGCGGATGAATGCGCTGGTGGGCGAGGCGGTGTCCTGCATGGTGGTGATGGCTTCCCGGCTGGACGGTGGCTGTGTGATCCGTCCGTTGCGCTGGAGGCGGGCCAGCCCTTCCAGCGCCCAGTTGAGAATGCCGGGCATCTCCGCGGTGAGCCGGTCGGTGAGGGAGGGGTCTTCCTGACCAAGCCAGGACACGCGCATGCTGAGCAGGATGAACCGGTTGGCGATGACTCCGGATGAGTCGCCGAAGTGCGGCAGCTCGTTGGACAGGACCATCAGCCGGGAAGGCACGCGCCCTGTCCAGGGTTCGCGGAACTTGCGGTCGATGTCGATCGTGTCGTCACCGGAGATCGTCAACAGCCGTTCCACGACCTGGCTGTTGTCGTTGCCGGACAGACGGGCGTCCGAGATGACCGCGAGGGACTTGCCGATCAGCGTGGACAGGCCGAAGTTCGTGCCCAGCCCTGCCAGGGTCGGGCCGGCGAGGTTTTCCTTGCCTACCAGGGCTTTCAGCACACGGGCGATGGTGCCCTTCCCGGACCGCGTAGGGCCGACGATGAGCAGGATCTTCTGTTGGTCGGTGCGCCCGGACAGGACGTATCCGAACCACTCCTGAAGCGCTGCGATGGTGTCGGGGTCATCAGGCCAGAGCTGCGCGAGGAACCGTTCCCACGTGGGCGCATTCGCGTCGGGGTCGTAGGCGAACGGCACGGAGACGAGGTTGAAGAACTCCGGGCCGTGCGGGAGCAGCGCCCGGTCCCGGATGCGCAGAAGTCCGTTCTCACAGGCCACGATGGGCCCTTCGTCCTGCCCTGTGGAGCCTTGGTCATCGATCCACGCGGGGACGTCGGTGTCCGTGGGCAACAGGGTGATTGCCCCCAGGGCGTCGAGAAGGTTGCCGATCTTCTGCTTCGTCGGGGCCCACGGATGCTGCTCCGGCTCGCCCTTCTTGTTCGGCTGGACGTAGACGACGTGTTCCAGGCGCTCGTACATGGCTTTGCGTACCTGGGCGTCGTCGACCTCCCGCCAGGAAGAGCCGTTCCAGCGCATCCATGACGCCCGCCAGCGTCGGCACACGAGCCGTCCGTCCTCGGTCTGCCAATCCGTCAGCAGCCGACGGGCAACGGCCAACGGGTTGGTGGGCGAGGGCAGTTCCTCGGTCTCCGTGTCCGTGACAGGGCGGGGCATCATGCGGCATCCCTCCCTTCAGCGAGCGGGACGGGCACTCCGGTGCATACGCTCCGGTGGGCGTCGTAGTCGGCGACCAGAGCGGCCACGGCGTGAGCCCCGATCGCGGTGCCGGTCTGCCCGCACGTACAGGCGTAGGCCGCGGTGGGGGTGTCCCCGTGGCGCGTGGACCAACGGGCCCCGTCCTCGTGATGCCGGTAGACCGGCGGGGCGTAGATCCGGATGCCGGGCCGCTCCGGTGTCGGGTCGGGGGTGCGGTGGCGTGCCTGGTTGCTGCGGTACCGGTTCGGGCGAAGGGCAATGGGGGCGCCTTCGGCGACGTCCTTCGGCCCGCCCACGGCCGGCCGGACCGGGCCCGGCGGGGCGGGGTGCGGCACGGCGGCGGGCAGGGGCTTGCCTTCCAGGGAGGGGGCAGGGGTGCTCATGCCGATTCCCGGGTGCGGGCGGTGCGTTGAGAACTGTCCAGGGCACTGCGGATGGTGATCCGGCACTCGGCAGCGGTGAGCCCCGCCGCCTGCCCCGCCCCTTGGAAGGCATCCTCCGCGGTCTGCCGGGGGAGGTCGCCCCACGCGACGAACCGTCCCACCTTGAAGGCGCACCGGTTCAGGGTGGCGTTGCGCCGCCCGTCCGGGGCCGCGGCAACGACCGCGCATTCGGCTTCGAGTGCAGCCACCGCCGCCCTGCTCCCGTCCGTCACGGTGACCCGGAACGGACCCACAGGGGCGGCCGGAGCGGGCTGCAGGATGCTCAGCAGCCATCCGGGCACCGGGGCCGTCCTGGGGCCGCACAGGGACTCGTACATTCCCGCGGGAGTGAGGCTTCCCGCCGCGACGACGTACCCGCCGGCCGCGCGGGTGTCGACCAACTCCCCAACGGTTCCTGCCGTGTTGGCGAGGCGTACCCGGTCCGGGGCGATGAAGTACAGGTGCTCACCACGGCTCGCGGTCCGGACCCGGTAGGTGTCGGGGACGGAATGTCCGGCGCGCTCGCAGAGCGCTTTGAAGGTGGTCGCGCCGTGCGCGTCCGTACTGCTGTTGTCCTTGGGCGCGTCCAGGTCGATGACCAGCAGCCGGGAGGGTCCGCAGGCGATACCGACGTTGTACGGGCCCCGTGACCAGGCGGCGCGGATGCGGTCGGGGTCGCAGGTGGCGCGGTCCTCCCACTTGCGGTGCCCGCCGACGCAGGGCCCGGTGCCGGGGCACCGGGACTCGCCGTGCAGGGCGGGCCGCTTCGTGCCGGGCCGCAACGGGAAGACTCGCCAGCCCTGTTCGGCTGCGGCGAGAGCGGCGTGCAGGAGTTGTGGGTTCATGCGGCGGCGCTCCCTTCGAGGGTGAGGAACTGTGCGGCGATGAAGTGGGTGTAGGCGGGGGGAACGGCTTTGCGAGCTTCGCGGTTGGTCATCCAGGCGCAGCCCATGGCGTCGGCGTAGGCGCGTTCGCCTTTGTGCTCGAAGGCGAGCAGGGTCTTGGGGTGCCAGCAGGGCGGGAGCAGGTCCCCGCCGCCGCCCCATGACGTTTCGAAGGCGCGGTGGCGGCGGATGTTGAGGGCGAACTGGGTTCCGCACAGCAGGTAGTCCGGGCGCAGGATGCCGGCGGTGGCGGTTTCGGGGACGTTCTCCATGACCCAGGGGCGGCCGGTGGCCTGCATGACCTGGCGTCCGGGCCCGATCAGGTCAGGGTGATCGGCCGGGTTGCCGCGCCACCTGGTGACAGTGGCGTAGCGCTCGCAGGGCCAGGACCCGTGGACCAGGTCGAAGGCGTGCCCGTGGCGGGTGCCGTAGTCGAGCGCGTCGTCCTGGACGAAGGCGAAGGGGTAGTTGGGCTGCAGGGCGATGTCGACGCCGACGACGTCGAAGCCGGCCAGCCAGTAGCCCATCGACAGCCCGCCCGCACCGCAGCACAGGTCCAGCACGCGCAGGCCGTTCGGCCGCCGGAGCGGCAGGACGCGGCCGTTCACGCGGCCACCGCCACCGGTTGCGCGGCGAGTTGGGCGAGGGCGGCGGTGCCGATGCGCTGGGTGTAGGCGGGCGGGATGCATTCGCGGATGCCGTCGCGGTTCATCCACGGCACACCCAGGACACGCCTGGCCAGGTCGACGCCGGAGAAGTTCCCGACGAACTGCCCGTAGTGGCCCGGCGGGACGGGGCGGCCCATCTTCGCCTGCGGGACCAGGTGCGCGGCGTGGCCAGGCGCGCTGAGGGCGAAGCCGCCGCCGGGCTCGAAGAACCGGTGGCGGTAGTTGTCCAGCCCGAACATCGTCGCGCAGAGCATCACCGGCTCCCGGAGCTTGGGTGCCGCACCGCGCACGTTCTCCATCACCCACGGCCGCCCGGTCAGTTCAAGGGCGGCCCGCGTCGGGGCGATCAGGTCGGGGTGGTCGTTGCCGCGGATGCGCTGGCATTCGGTGTCGTGCTGGCACGGCGGTGAGGCGTGGATGAAGTCGAACTCCGCGCCGTGTTCGAGGACGAACGCGATCGCGTCGGCCTGCACGAACCGGAACGGGTACCGCGGCTGCGGGGCGATGTCGACGCCGGTCACGTCGAAGCCGGCCGCCGCGTACCCGGCGGCGGCGCCGCCCTGGCAGCAGTACAAGTCCAGCAGGCGGGGGCGGTTGTCGGTGGGATGGGCCATTCTTGTTGTCTCCGGTTTCCTTGGATTGGGGCCGGGGCGGGGCAGCCGTTTGTCTTTGGCGAGAGGGCGGCTGCCCCTTCTGTGGCTTTCAGGGAGTGGGTATGACGACGGCTTGGCTGGTGCTCGCGGTCGGCGATGCGCGGCAGCACGGCGGGAACGACGGCTACGACGACAACCCCAGCGAGCACTACAGCTGGGACAGCACCGTCAACAACCACGGCCAGATAGCGGTGGGGGACGTGATCGCTGTCTGGAACAAGCGCGAGCTGATCGGGATCTCGGTCATCGACGGCATCGAGGTCGGCCAGGCGGAGAAGACCCGCTACTTCTGCCCGGGCTGCAAGAGGGCGGATTTCAAAAGGCGTTCCCGCCTGACCCCGGCATGCCGCTGCAACCAGTGCGGCGCTCTCTTCGAGACCCCGGCACAGCGCACTGAGCAGGTGACGACATACCGGTCCCGGCATGCAGAGCAGTGGCGAGACGGCCGGGGAACTCTCAACGGCCGTCAGCTGCGGGCACTGTGCGACTCACCGGCCTCCCAGCTGAGCATGCGCCCGGCCCGCTGGGAGAAGCTACGTGCCGCACTCGAAGAGACTTCAGGCACCGGCTGGCAGCTCACCGCGCAACCACGCGGCGGGGCATGGCGGCCGGTCAGGGGCGGACACCGAATCGTGCATGCCCGCACCCGCATCGGCCAGCAGGAATTCAGGGAGCAACTGCTGAACGAACTGGGCGAGAACTGCGCCCTGAGCGGGCCCATGCCCCCGGCTGTTCTGGACGCAGCCCACCTCTACGGATACGCCGAAGCAGAAGAGCACTTCGAGTACGGCGGCCTGCTCCTGCGCACCGACCTGCACCGCCTCTTCGACCGCGGACAGATCACCGTGCACCCCGACAGCGGACTCATCGAGATTGCCGAAAGTCTGCGCAGCCACCCGCTGTACGGGCCTCTGCACGGTCAGGCTCCGCATGCGGAGCTCAGGCCCGAGCACAAGGCATGGCTGGCTGTGCACTGGCACGAGAACCACAGCTGAAGCAGCTTTACACACAGGCCAGTTGAGGGGGACACGGTGTCAGACGCTGTCTTCGGACTCGTTGCTGCCGGTGTCGGTGTCCTTGGGACACTGATCTCGCCGGTCTTTGCACAGAGGACCAACGCGAGAACGCAACAGGCGGAGTTCGAACGCCAGCAACAGGCTGTCCGGGCTCAGTGGGAACGCGAACGCCACGAGCAGGGGCTTCTGGTGCGCCGGGCCTGCTACAGCGAGACCAATGCCGCCTTCCGCCGCTATCGCACCCAGCAGATGGATTACCTGTGGCACGTACACCGCAACGAGGTCAACGACATCGCCAGGGACGCCCTCGAAGACGCGCGGCATGCCCACCACGCTGCATTCGCCCAAGCCCAGATGGTGGCCTCGCCAGCAGTACTTGCTCAGCTCGACGACGTGGCCAAGGCACTGTCAGAGGGATACCGCCGCACTAAGCATCTCGAAGAAGGCACCCCTGACACCGGGGACTCCTTCGAGGTGATCGAAGCGTACTTGCAGTGGATCTGGGAGCGGTGGGAGGAGATGCGCGCCGTTATGCGCGAAGACCTCGGAGAGGAAAACCTGCCCCCCAGCCGTCCCTCCTCCGGCGTCCAATAGCAGTTGGGCGCCGAAGGGTGGCCGTGATCTCCTTACCCGCTGACGCGGTTGCGCTTGATGACGGCTTTGCGGACGTGGGCGGTGGTGTTCGTCTGGCTCACGGGGCCCGCGTAGTGGTGGTTGACGTCCGGGTCCGGCTTCGCGTGCCGGGCGAGGCGGGCGAGGGCGAGCACGAGCGCGATCGGGGCGCCGAAGACGAGTCCGCAGACGATCGGGTCGGCGTACTGCGACACGTACATGAGTACGGCGCTGGTGCCGCCGACCATGGTCGTGGCGGTACCGCCGGCGAGCATGAGCACGCTCGCGTCCGTGGCGCCCTGACTCATCGGCGGACGCCCCGGCTGCATGACCGGCGGGGCGCTCCCGAACTCCGGCGCGGGGGTGTCGTCGCGGTACGCGGTCGCCTGCTCCGGGGCGGGCCGGTAGGCGTCGGCGATGATCCGCCGGGCTTCCGCGTCGGCGTCCGCGGGGGTCATCGGCCTCTCGGGCCGGATGGGCGTGGTGGGTTCCATGGGGTGCCTTCCGTTCAGCCGAGGTCGGAGAGGGCGGCGGCGCAGGCGGTGACGACGTCGTGGATCGGGCCGTAGGCGCCGGTGCCGGCGGCGAAGAACCCGAAGAGGAACAGCACGATCGCGGCGCCGCCGTTCGCGGAGCGGGTCTTGACCGCGAGGGCGGACGCGCCGCCGAACAGCAGCACGGCGGACAGGGTGAGCATCACCGGAACATCGCCTCCCGGACCGGGGTGTTGGGGGTGTCGGTGGTGCCGGCGCGGTAGATGCGGGCCCACCGGTTGTAGAGCCAGCGGCCCGCGCGGATGCGCTTGCCGGTGGCGTTGCAGCGGCGGCAGTCCTTGCCGCGCTTGGGCCGTCCCTTGCGGTCGGTCTTCAGCTTGTGGCCCATGCCGTGGCAGCGGCGGCAGTTGCCGAACGGCGAGACCGCACACAGACCGAAGTAACCGAGCGTGACGGAAAACAGGCAGGCGATAGCAGCGAGGATGGGGGTCACGAGATGCCCTCCAGGCGGTTTTCAGGGGTTTCCGCAGGTGGGCCGCTATCCGCTAGCGGCCTGATCACAGCAGGTTTGGGGCGCTAGCGGGGCCGCTAACGTTAGCGGGGGTTGCCGCTATCGTTAGCGGCCCCGGAGCCTCAGCCCGCGTCCCGCTTTCCGTCACGCTCCGCAATCGCGGTGGTGATGTGGGAGCGGTCGACACCGCGGCGGTTGACGACCTTGCCGTTCACCCGCCGGCCGACCTGCACGGTGCTGATGCCGTGCGGCTTGAGGGCCGCGGCGAGCGCGTCGGGGTCCCACCCGTCGTAGACACCCGCACGCAGGTCGGCGAGCCGGGCAACGATCGTCTCCGACCACACCTTCGGCTCATCCGCCGGGACCACGGCGAGGACGTCGGCGAGCAGGTCGTAGGCCGGCCCGCTCGTCTCTACCTCGGTCTCGCCGGTGGCGTAGCCGGTGAGGGTTCCGGCGGCTTCGCGGGTGGCGCGTGCGCGTTGGGCGATGGCTTCGGCGGCGGGTGCGTCGATGAAGACGGAGCGGACGATCCGGGCGTCGGAACCCTCACCGACGAAGTAGCAGATGCCCTTGTCCTTCCAGGCGAACATCGTGGCGCGCACGCCCCGCCGGTAGGAGGACGTGCCAAGCACCATGTCGTTCTCCAGTTGGCCCATGACCTTCAGGCACCACCGGGCGGACGCGTTCGCGCTGATCCCGGTGGGCAGCGACTTCGCGTCCGGGCGCTGCGTCGCCAGCAGGAGCACGATGCCGGTGGCCGGGCCGCGCTTGACCAGGTCGGTGCAGATTTCCTCGAACTCCGCACCGTACTTGGCGTGTTCGAACCACTTCTGGCATTCGTCCACCGTGATCACGATGGGGTGCAGACCCAGGCTGCGCTTGTCGGCGAGGGCTGAGGTCACCTTCGACTCGGGGCACAGGTTCCGGGGCAGGGAACGGATCACCTTGGCCCGGCGGCGCAGTTCCGCCCGCACCTCGCGCATGTCGGCGATCGCGTATTCGAAGTCCTCTTCGTCCTCGCCGGCGCGGTGCCGGTGGGAGACGAAGTTGCCGACCGGGTCCAGGTCGCCGGTGCCCTTCATGTCGTAGGAGTGCAGCTCAGCGCGCGGGTCCAGCGCGGCGATGAGGAGCAGGAGGCGGAGCAGGAACGTCTTGCCCATGCGGGGGATCGCGCCGATGACGCCGGCGATGTACATGAGGGTGACCTCGACCCAGCGTCCGCGCTGGTCGGTGGCGAACGCGACCGGCTTGAACAGGTCCACGCTCCCCGACTTGGCCAGGGACCAGGCGGGCGGCGCGGTCTTGGCCATGTCCTGGTCTCCGACCCAGAGCACGAGGCGGCCGGTGTGTTCGTCCGGGACGGCTTCGGGCCACACACAGCCCAGGGGGCGGCGCAGGCCGGAGGCGAGGCGGTCGCGGCGCTCGATGACGTCCGTGACCGTCACCCCGTACGGGAGGTCACCCTCCGCGCGCCAGCCGGGCCCGTCGCGGGTGATGGGTGCGGTGAACGCGAACCCGTCCCGCCCCTTGCCCTGCGCCTGATTGATCGCGGGGATGCCGAGCGCACCGAGCGCACGCAGCACGATGTCGCTGGTGAGTTTGGCCGCCTTGGGGACTTCCACCGCCCGGTGGGCAACCGGGGCGTCCGCCCGCCGGCCGGCCATGCCGAGCGCGGCCACGACCGCACCGACGGAGAGGATCTGCACCCAGTCGGGGGCGAGGACGTACACGGAGAGGGCGGCGGCGGTGCCGACGAACAGGGCGAGCACGCCCACGAGGGTGCGCAGCCGGACGCGTCCGTCGCGCTGCCGGGACAGCTTCAGGTACTCCGCGGCGTCCTCGCGGCGCACGGCGGCGAGGCGGACGGGTTCGCCCTCGCGGTCGGCCATCCACCGCATCGCTCCGCCCACGACCTTTGCCGCCCCGCCCGGGGCCTGGAAGGTGAGGCGGGCGGCGTAGACCGGGGAGCGGAGCGCGTGGTAGCCGACCGTGTGGGCGTAGTGCCGGGCGACCCAGCCGGTGGCGGTGCGCAGCTCCGCCGTGGACTTCAGCCACAGCGGGACGACCGACCTCCGGCGGGCGCCGGCGAGGCGACCGAGGTAGCCGGGACCGCCCGACTCGGGCGCCGGTCGGTCGACCATCGGTCGGGCCGACGGGTCGGCCGACTCGGGCGGGTCGGAGTCGGGCACCGCGTCGGGTGCCGGTCGGGCCGACGCGTCGGCCGACTCGGTACGGGCGTTGCGTGCCTTGTCGAGGTCGACCACGTCGGCCCCGGAGTCGGGCGACGGGTCTGGGTTCATCTCGGCTTCGAGTCGGTGGAACAGTTCACTTTCGTCGTCGGGCTGATTCACTGAGGATTCCTTCTCTCACGAGGGAGGGCCGGGCCCGACCGACGCTGTGGAGGTGAGCGGTCGGGCCCGTGAACAATCCTGAGCTGAAAAATCGGCGAAACTATCAGACTTCATTGACAGTCGGGGCCAATGCCTCACTCAGGGTGCGCAGTTCAGGCGGCGCGCTGTTCGTCGTCGGGGTAGGCGCAGGGCACGCACACCCCGAGCGAGCGCGGGATGACGTATCCGGCGTCGGTGAGGCACTTGGGGCAGGTGCGGCGGGCGGTGTTCGCCTTGGCGAGCGCGGCCCACTTCCCGGGCGTCATCGGCCGGACCGGCTTTGCGTCAGCCACGCGGTAGAGGTAGGCGACCAACGGGCCGCGCCGGAACCGCGGACGCAGCACCTGCCCTCGCACGCCCTGCCCGCCGGGCCGCAAGCCGTGGGCCCGGAGCTGGCGTAGGGTGGCGTATCCGTCGGGGGCGTAGCGCCACGGGTAGGTGGGGATGCCGTAGCGGGCCCCGTTCGGGTCGAAGCACTTCGCGAAGCCCGGCATCAGGCCACCACACCGACCGCCGGAGGTGAGGTGCGGGCACCGTGGCGACCGGAGCGGCGTCCGGCGACCGTGGCGAACAGCCAGCCAAGTCCCGCGCGCCGCATGCCGGTTCGGCCCTGCTTCGCCGCGTACATGGCTTCGTCCGCCCGCCGTAACAGCCCTGACAGATCGTCGCCGGGGAAGTCCGCGGCGCGGACCCAGCCGAGGGACACGGTGGTGTGGACGTCGAGGTTCTGTCCATCGGCCGGGCGGGCGAGGGTGCGGTGCAGCACGGTGAGGAGGCCGGCGGCGGTGCCGTGGTCGTCGATGAGGACCGCCGCGAACTCATCACCGCCGAGCCTGCCGGCGACGCCGGATCGGCCCGCGTGGTGGGCGAGGCGGTCGGCGGTCGCCTTCAGCAGCGCGTCGCCGGCCGCGTGCCCGAACGTGTCGTTGACCTGCTTGAAGCGGTCGACGTCCGCGAGGACGACGACCGCCCGCGGGTCCTTCAGCAGGGCCGTGGCACGGGTGGTGAACCCGTCGCGGGTCCACAACCCGGTCAGCGGGTCCCGCCGGGCCGTGACCAGCAAGGAGCGCAGCCACCACACGTGCACCGACCAACCCGCAACGAGCGGGGCCGCGGCGAGTACGAGCGTGACCAGGGTGCTCATGCCGCCGCCCCCGCCAGTTCGGCCGGCTCGTCAACGGAGTGCAGCGGGAGCGCGTCCGCGCGGTCGGCCAACAGGGTGTCCCGCACGGTCCGGGCGTTCGCAGCCGAGCACCGCAGTTTGACCCGCAGCGCGTCCGCCGTGATCTCCGCGTCCTTCCAACCGGCCGCTACCTCACGGGCTTCGGCAAGCAAGTCAGCCGCCGTGCGGCGCCCCTTGGCAGGCTTCAGCTTCGACTTGCGCTTGCGCAGCGCCGGCTTCGGCGTCTCGGTCTCCTGCTTGGGAGGCTCCGGAACGTCGTCCGATGGCGGCGCGTCCTCGCCGTGCGGGGCGAGTTCCCCCAGCTTCAGCAGGACCCGCTCCGGGCGGGGCGTCTTCGACCGCCACCGCCGGCCGTGCGCTTGGCGCAGCTCCGCGCGGGCCAACTGGCGTTCCCGCTCCCGGGCGAGGGCGTCGGAGTAGGAGGTGATCTCCCACAGGGTCATGCGCCGCCATAGGGCGAACGTCGACACCGGGGCCAGCAGCCACCGGGAGCGGCGGATCTTTTCCATCCGGCGGCCGGTCACCGCACCGATGCGGGAGGCGTAGACGTGGGCGGCGACCTCGGAGAGGACCACCCACAGCAGCGGCATCGTGCCGTGCGCAAGCTTCGCCGACACCGACTGTCCGGCGGCGACGTTGAGCCAGCACGTCACCCCGGTCAACGCCCACGGCACGAACCGCACCCAGCCCAACGGCATGTCCGTGCGGATCAGGAGCAGGAACGCCGCGGTGAACACCGGGATCGCGGTGTCGATACCGACCGGGAGCATCCACGGCGAGGCGAACCCCCACCGCGCACCCGCGGCCGACACCGCCTCGAACGACGACGCCAGCCCCAGCCCGCCGACACCGCCGGCGAGGACCGCGACGACACCCAACAGCCACAACTCCGGCTGCGACAACGGCGGAACCGCCGGCCGCACCTCGGTCGGGGCGCTCATGCTGCGCTCCCTGCGGTGAGGAGGGCGGCGAGGATGAGCAGGGCCCCGCCGGTCAGGGTGAGGTCGACCGCCCGTCGCAGGCACCGGAACTTGCCCACCGCGAGGCGGGACAGTCCGGCGATGTCGTGGGCCAGGTCGACGGACACGACGTTGGTGATCTCTTCCGGGGTGAGCGTCGCCCACAGCGGGAAGCCGTGCCGGCCACCGAGGTTTGGGCGCACCGACCACAACAGCAGACCGGCCGCACCCAGCAGCGTGACCACACCCGCACCGCCCACGGCCACACCCGCATCCGTGAGCGGTACCGCACCGCCGATCGTCCACGCGCCGGCGAGGACCGCACCAACGAACGCCAGCAGAAGGGCCGTCTTGTTGTCGGTGCGGGCGATCTCCGCCTTCACCTCCGCATGAGCGGCCGTGAGGCTCTGAGCGTCCGTGGCGCTCACGCGGCACCGCCCGACGTGCGGCCGGCGGCGGACCGGTTGACCAGGTTGCGCCGCTCGTTGAGCAGTCGGCGCCGCGCCCGGCGGATACGCTGCCGGTCCACCTCGGTCGGCGTCCGGTCGATCGTGACGATCAGCGCGTCCAGCAGGTCGACGTCCGCCAGCAGCTCGGGCATCTCCTGCTCGATCGCACTCAGTTCACCGGGCGTCGGTTCCATGAAGTCCGCAAACGCCGTAACAGCGTCCTGAACAGTGACGATGGTGCTCATAGGGTCTGGTTCCTCTCGCGAAGGAAACGGCCCGAACAGCGGCCCCGGTGTTACAGCACCGGGGCCGCGCGCCGTTGAAGTCGGTGGTCCGGCTCCCCGCACTCCCGCCCGTACGGCCTGCGCACCGAAGTGCGGACCGGACGGGCGGGAGAGGCAGCCGGCCGCGGCTCAGTCGCCGCGAAGCCAGGGGTGGACCGAGGTGGTTCCGGCGCTCGCCGCGGGTCCGGGCGGCGGCGCCTGTCGATGTCGTCGACTCATGTCGAACTCCCGCTGTGAGCAGGGACATTGGTGCGCGGCTCCATGCCGCACGGTCCGTCTTTTCGACTCGGGGAGACGGTGGCCCACCTATGGAGTTCTCAAGGAACGAAAGCTGCCTTCGTACTCACCCCTGCGGGCTTTCCTCTGGGCTTGCGGTACCTGTTTTACAGGTACCGCACAGGGGTCGGTCAAGTACCGCGCGGAACTTCCTGGATTTCCTTGCGAGCTTGCTGACCTGTCCTCAGCATCGCTGCACGTCAGGGGAGTTGGTCACCACAGACGTGGACAGCTTCGAATCAGCTCGCTACCGTCAAGAGGTCCCTAGATGTCCCTGCGGGGGTACGCATGTCCAACGAACGCTTACGGTCAGCCCTCTTGGCGCGCGGCCTGACCGTCCAAGGTCTGGCTGAGTCTCTGGGCGTGAACCCGAAGACGGTCGAGCGCTGGATCACCCAGGGCAAGATCCCGTACCGGCGTCACCAGTACGCGACAGCGGCAGCCCTGAAGGTGGACGTCACCACCCTGTGGGACGACGACCGCGTGGTGGAAACAGCGTCGGACCTGTCCCGAGCTGAGATCGTGGCGGTCTACCCGCATCGGCACACCGTGCCGACGGGCCTGTGGCGAGAGATCTACAGCAGGGCGCGGGAATCCCTTGACGTCCTGGTGTACTCCGGCCTGTTCCTCTCCGAGGACCCGGTGTTTCACGACCTCGTACGGGCGAAGCAAGAGGGCGGCGCGCAAGTCCGCATCCTCTTGGGCGACCCGGAGTGCGCCGCCGTTGAGCAGCGGGGCGTCGATGAGGGGCACCGGATCATGGGTGGGAAGATCCGAAACGCATTGATGCTCTACCAGCCGCTCATGGCGAGTCACCCGGAGATCGGCTTCCGCCTGCATGAGTCGACGCTCTACAACTCGGTCTACCGGGCGGATGACGAGATGCTGGTCAACCCGCATGTCTACGGCATAGGCGCCTACATGGCACCCGTCTTCCACCTTCGACGCATAGCCGCCGGGGGACTCTTCGACACGTACGCGAAGAGCATCGATCACACGTGGGCGCACGCTCGCCCTGTTACCCAACGCGACATCACGGGAGCTTGACCATGGGGCGCATCGACTACCTGCACGACTCTTCGGCGCCGCCGGCCAACTCGGTCGTGCCGTCGGTGGTGGCGTTTGTGCAGGACAGCATGGATCGGGTTCTGATGATCCAGCGGTCCGACAACGGGCGTTGGGCCCTCCCCGGTGGAGGCCACGACCTCGGCGAGTCCATCGGCGACACCGTGGTCCGGGAGGCGTGGGAAGAGACCGGAATCAAGGTCGAAGTGGTCGACGTGTCCGGGATCTACACCGACCCCGGACACGTCATGCAGTACGACGACGGAGAGGTCCGTCAGCAGTTCAGCATCTGCTTTCGCGCGCGGCCGGTCGGGGGCGAACTGCGGACAAGTGACGAGACGACACAGGTCCGTTGGGTCCCGCCGGCGGAACTAGCGGAGATGGACGTTCACCCGACGATGCGGCTGCGCATCGAGCACGCCATGGACCGAGCGCGGCCGGCTCCCTACATCGGCTGACGCTTGGCGGCGGCCAGCCGTTCGAGGACTCGGGACGTGCATCCGAGGATCTCCGGCTCAGCACGGCGGATGAACGTCCCGATCAGGCTCTCCGGCCCATATCGACTCGTGATCTCGTTGACGCGGTCGATGGGGTTCGTCGGCGTGCCGTCCGGCGTTGTGTTCATGTCGCAATAGCACAGCGCATCGTCCAAGTGCGCGTCCTCGTGCGGGAACTCGCTATCCAGCTCTTCGCGAAGTCCTCGTGCGTCGGCTTCCATGCAGGCGCACGAGTGGTGGGCAACGAGGTTGACGATCCTCTCGTCTGCGCGAGCGACGTCCCGGAGGTAGCGGGCGCCATCGAGGGGATGGAAGCCCGTCTTGGCCACGTCCGGCGCATAGCCGATGTCGTGCAGGACCGCGGCAGCTTCCAAGAGTTCGGCGTCCTTGCCGAGGACGGGCGCGATCGTGCGGGCTCGCTGCGCCACCCCCTGGCAGTGGTTCCACCGCCGCGGCAGGGGGCCGGCCAGCAGCGACTCCGACAGTGGATAGGCCCATTCAGTCAGCTTCGGCAAGCTACGACAGCCCCTCTCGATCCGGCACGGCGCGGACTGTCCGCACCTTGCCCTGTCCACCGTTGGTCAGCACCCCAGACGCTTCGAGCTTGTCCAGCGCCTTGGTCACGGTGGGCCGGGAGACTCCGAACCGGTCGGCGAGGACGGAGGCACTAGGGAAGGGTGCCCCTGCTTCCAGCCGGTCATCCGTGATGATCGCTGCCAGCCGTTCGGTGAGGGGACGCGCATCCTGCCGCC
Organism: Streptomyces sp. NPDC008150; assembly: GCF_042956945.1. Classification (NCBI taxonomy): domain Bacteria; kingdom Bacillati; phylum Actinomycetota; class Actinomycetes; order Kitasatosporales; family Streptomycetaceae; genus Streptomyces; species Streptomyces sp. NPDC008150. Next base: position 37,522 of record NZ_JBIBHJ010000009.1, read on the forward strand.
GGTCGCCGTGAACGACTCGTAGACGTTCACCAGGCGCCTGCTCTGCGATGCCCTCCCGCTGAAGTGCATCGAATGCGCGTAGGGCGACGCCGCGCGAGATGCTGAACTCCTGCATGAGATCGGCTGCGGAAGGCAGCGCAATCATGTTCGGGTCCGCTTCGATCCTGGCTTTTAGAACGTCGGCGACCTTCAAGTATGTACCCCGCGGAGCATTCCCTCGCGTCATACCCTCTCCTTCCCCAGACCTCCGCCGGCTCCAAGCCTCGCATGGTGGGGCGTTCGGCGAGCCAGCCGCGCACCCTGTATGTTTGCCGAGCCTCTGACCCATGCCTTCATAATCTGGGGCGCCTGCGGCGATTCTAATGACATCCCGCGAGAGGTGTCGCAATTGCGCGACCACCTCTCACCTCATCGGAATAGGGCTCACTCAGAAGCCTCGCGGCTTCGTCTCCATCCACCTCATCCGGCGCGATCGGCTGGCACTTGTATTTCGCAGAGGATGGGCGGAGAAGCGCTGTTAGGACAGTTCGCCGTCTTCGCGAAGCAATCGCAAGAGACGTCTTCCGAGATTTGAAAGCGCGTAAGGCTTGTCGCGATCTGCTGTAGAACTAATTCCTCTTGCGCACGATTCAATCAACCCCAGAGAGTGGAGCTTCTGGAGGATGCTAGGCCCGCTTTCCTGAAGTCCGGGATCGCGGCGAAAAACCTGTTGCAGCGACAGGCCGTAGTGATTACTGTCCGGCGCCAGGTCCAGAGCTTCGGGCAGATTCTCTGCGTCCTCAATGACGTACATGAAGCGCACGTGAGGGGCGTCGATATCGGCTATCGCTGTCTGCAGCAGCTCGCATACGTCGAGACGGGCCGGATCAGGATCTGCGGCAGCCGTGGCTAGGGCTCGACTCAAAGCTGATCTCTTGGCAGCGCTGGAAGCGTCCTGAGCAGCCTGAATTATTCGACTAGTGAGTTCGAGTAGCCGTTCGCTAGAGGCCAGGATGTGGGGTAGGTCCGCCTCGTCTACGCGCAATAGGCGTGCAACCTCTCCCAAGACTTCAATCGTCCGCTGATGGCGTATGTTCTGCACTTTAGCGGAGAGCGCAATAAGGGCGCCCGTCAGTACCGGGGCTGCTGCCGCGCCTACCAGTGCACCTGCGGTTCCGCCGATGGCAATGCCGGCGCCGGTTGCGATCGTGGCCGAAGCTATCTCGGCTGCGTTTGAAATTTTCTCGGAATCTTCAGCATTCATCGAAGTAGATCCAAGCTTCGTTCGCCCAACGGCGGCAATTGGGCAACCAGCCTTGTCGTGGCGTGATGTAGAACGGGAGAAGGGTTGCACGTGAAAGCGAGTTCATCAAAACGTGAGACACGAGGGTGACTCCCGCCCACTCCTCAAGCGAGCCAGTCATCCGCATTTGATCAGAGATTCGATTTCCGCCGACTGCGCGCCATTTTCGCGCTCTTTTTTGCCCTATTTGCGCGGATGGGGTCGCCTGGATCAGCGTTCGTCGAGTTCAGAATCTCATACGCCCGCCGCAATGCTTCCTTTCGGGAGGCGAGTACGGCGATAGTTCGATGCTTTTGCGCCGTAACGACGGACCATCCGGATGCTGTTTTATGAATTCCGAGAGTCCGCTTTTTTCCCCCTTTTGCCGTAAGTCGAATTCCAGTGTCTTTTCTGCCCAGGGGGCGTCTTTTGGTGACAGATGTAGCCGCGTTCCATTTTTTCTCGAACGCCTTGGCGGTAATGATTTCAGGCGTAAATTCTCGCTGCTGGGCGATGACGTTTGGGTCGGGGATTGGGAATTCTCCCAATTCGCTACCCTCTTTCGCCCTATCGGTATCGGCGTATCCAAGGCGCCCATCTGCGAATTTTTCGACCTTGCGGCTTTCATAGCCGTCCTCGCCGATTTCGCTCCAGATGGTTACGGGATCGTCGGGGGAGTTGTGGTGCCAAACCACCTTCAGGTAGCGCATCTAGTTCATTCCCCAGTCCTTGATCCGCCCGTTCAGATCGAGAGGTTCGGTTCCGAGTACCACATATACATGGGCCCGTCCCAAGTTTACCGTCAGCCCGGAGGTGTCGATCTGGACGAAGTGCGTGAACCGTGCTGCTGCGAAGGGCATCCTGACCAGGGCGTGGGACAGGTGGCTCCCTGCGAGGCTGCCGGGGGTGATGTCAGTCAAGTACTGCCCGTCACCGTACCGGGCGTCTTTCGGGTTGGTGCTGCGGAGGGATGGGAGTAGGAGCTGACTCCTCAAGATTCCAGCCTGACCCTCTTCCGTGGTGTAGTGAAAGAGGTGCACAGGGTGACCACCCATGCCTGCAGCGGGCACATCAACCTTCTGGGACACTGAACGCCTTTCGCCACCGCCTGCGAAAGATGACCTGTCGGGTTCGGGCTGGCGAAGAAGCCCGGCCGCCCGGAGGCGGCTTCACCCCAAGAGAGACGCTAAATGATCTCTCGCCGTGCTTGGGTCTTCCGCTCCTGCCGGTCCGCTTGTCAAGTCACGTAGACCCATACAGCGGCAGGATTCGGCGGCTGCGCAGGCTGCTCCATCTCCAAGACGGAGCCCGATGTCACCCCAAATCCTAGCAGTCGCAACCGAGTTCACGTTCGACACAGTCCGGAATTGGCACACGCTGCGCGCGATTGCGATACCTGGAGCGCTAGGCCGTCCTCGGGGCACGCGAGGGTGGCCAACGATGGCCGTCAACCCATGAGGGCCGCGGCTAGCTAGACCTAAGTGTCCAGCCACATCCTGGGTCGCCCGGAGTTGATGGGAATTGCCGTGCCGTGCGCAGGGCCTGAAGTAGATGGTCGCCCAGGTTGGTGCGACCACACTGTGACTCCGGCTCCAACGCTGCGGGAGGAACGATGGGCGAGACCCCCAGAGCTCTTGAGTACGAGGACGGCATCGTGTGGACCGAAGACATCGATCGGTTCGACTACGTCAGACAAACCGTTGAGCTGTTCGTTTCAACCCGTAGGCGCCCGGTCCCGTGGACCGGTAGTGGCCGACGTGTTGGCTACGCGGTGCTTCGCCTGGACGCGCCGGCTGGAGACGAACCAGGCAGGTTCATCCGACGCGTCTTCTGGGTCAAGAACTACGACAGGTCCGAGCAGCAGCCTGATGGGACCTACGAGCGCACAGCGCCCAGCGAAGCGGTCGACCCCCGCACTGTTGCCCCCGGAGTCTGGGGCGACCTCACGGAGCGGGCCTGGGGAGCGCCCCTGCCTGAAGCGTAAAACTCTGGCCGTTGAGGCACGCACGGTGGACGAGACGTGGACGGCTTGAGCCCAGACTGACGGGTGCTCCCGCACCTGTGCAGGTCAGCGTGCTCCCTGGACTGCCCTGCTGGGGGGACTGTAAATCTGCCGGCTCAGCCTTCCCAGGTTCGAATCCTGGCGCCGCCACACGACCGAGAGGGTCCGTGAACAGCAGCAATGCTGAGCACGGGCCCTCTCGTCGTTTCCGCGGCCGGGGGAGTGGAGCGGTACCCGCCCCCGGCCGTCCCCCGAGGGCGCGTCCGGGAGCGGCTCGGGGGCGTTGTCGGCGGGCGGGGGCACACTGGCACGTATGTCGTCACGTCGCAGGTTGTGCCCCGAGTGCCGTCGCGAGATCGCCGTCGTCGCGGGGCGTTTCGCACGGCACGACCCGCCGGGAGCCCGCGAGCACGGTGAGCTCACCTCGTGCCCCGGGTCCCGTCGGCAGGCCCAACTCGCCGCTGAGCAGCCCTCGTTGGACGGTTACGCGGTCCCGGACTTTCCCGGGCAGATGTCGCTGTTCTGAGCCGGGCCGCCCGGGCGCGGGCGGCTCCCGGGCTCAGTTGCCCGCGACCGACTTCACGGCCACCGCGACCTTGTCGGGGCCGCTGATCAGCTCCAGGTTCAGGCCCGCGGTCGCCGGGCTCTCCACGAGTTCGGCGATGACCGCCGCCACGTCCTCGCGCGGGATCTCACCGCGCCCCGTGCGCGCCTCCAGGCGGACCAGCCCGGTGCCGGGGTCGTCCGTGAGCCTGCCGGGTCGCAGGATCGTCCAGTCCAGGGCGTCCAGGCCGCTGATGTAGGCGTCCGCCTCGCCCTTGGCGCGCAGGTAGACGTCGAAGACGTCGTCGCCCTCGTGGGCCGGGTCGGCGCCCATCGCGGAGACGACCACGTGCCGCCGGACGCCCGCACGCACCGCCGCGTCCGCGAACAGCACGGCCGCCGCCTTGTCCACCGTCTCCTTGCGTGCCGCGCCGCTGTTCGGGCCGGCGCCCGCCGCGAAGACCGCCGCGTCGGCGCCCCGCAGGCTCTGCGCCACCTCGTCGAGCGACGCCGACTCCAGATCGAGCAGCACCGGTTCGGCGCCGACGGCCCGCAGGTCGTCGCTCTGTTCGGCGTGACGGATGATGCCCGCCGCCTCGTCCCCGCGCGCGGCGAGCAGACGCTCCAGCCGCAGCGCGATCTGACCATGACCACCAGCGATGACAATGCGCATGGTCTCGACCGTACGCCCGCGCGACCGCGTTCGCCCCACGACACCGAGCCCGCACGGCACCGGCCCCCGGTGGCGGGCACGCCGGGCTCAGCGCCCTCGTGCCCCCCTGCGCGCACCGTGGCGCGCACCCGTACCCCTGGGTCACGACGGCTGTCCGCGCCCCTGTCGCGGCAGTCCCGTCTCGGTCGGGGCGCCGCCCGTGTGGCAGAACTCCCGTACCGCGCTGGTGCGGGCCACCACCCGTCCCCGGTGGACGACGATCCGGCTGTACGCCAACGACAGTGCGCCCGCGAGGCCTTCGCCCCGCACCGCCAGCAACTCGGCCGGAAAACCGGCCTCCACGCGCACCTCGGGCAGGCCCAGGCCGGTGCGTGCCGCCGAACTCACCGCGTCATAGGCGTCCTCGGGGCGCAGGCCGTGCCGTGAGGCCAGCAGATAGGCGGCCTCCAGCGGGTCGCCACGGCCCACGGGGTTCGACACGTCCCGCAGTGCGCCGCTCCCGGCGGCGATCCGGACGCCCGCGGAGCGCAACAGCGGTACGGGCGCGGTGCTCCGGTGCTCGGCGTCCGCGCAGCCGCCCTGCGGCAGGCACACCACCGTCACGCCGGCGGCGGCCAGTTGGTCCGCGGCCCTCGCGGCGATCTCGGCGGGCAGCCGTCCCAGGCCGCCGCACGGGCCGAGCGTCACACCGGGGCGCATGCCGCCCACGACGGCCGCCACACGCGCGATGCGCGCCGGATCGGCGGCGTCGGTGTGCAGGTCGACGGGGCAGCCGTGTTCGGAGGCGACCTCCAGGACCGCCTCCACGTAACCCGTGGGATCGGGGTCGAGGTCCGGGCAGCCGCCGACCACCGAGGCGCCCATCTTGACCGCGTCCCGCAGCATCGCGAGCCCGTCGGCCCCGGCGACACCGGTCAGCACGCGGGGAACGGCCACCGTCGTCAGTTCCGCGAGCCCGCGCAGCGCGCGCCGTGCCTGGAGGACCGCGGCGAGGGCGCCGAGCCCCTGCACGTCGCCGATCCGTACGTGGGAGCGCAACGTCGTGGCGCCGTGGCCGAGTTGGAGCAGTGCCGCCTCGGTCGCGCGGCGCTGGACGTCCTCGGGCTCGTACGAGACGGGCCCCCCGGCGTCCGCGGACAGGGCGGTGTCGCCGTGCGCGTGGGGTTCGACGGGGGCCGGCAGCAGCAGGTACCCGCGCAGGTCGACGCGGGCCGCCGAACCGCCGGGTCCGGTCGCGGGGCCCGGCGCCAGGCTGCCCGCGGTGCCGACCGCCTCGATGCGCCCGCCGCCCAGGCGCACGTCCACGAGCCGGCCGTCGGTGAGCCGGGCGCCGCACAACAGCAGGGCCGCCGGGCCGGGTTGCCCCGAGAAGGAGTGGGCCGGGCCCGACGAGGACGAACCGGAGGACGACGAACCGGAGGAGGACGAGGGGGGCGGCTGCGGCTGGCTGTCGGGCATCGCGCTCCAGGGACTCGGACTCGGCTGCGCAAGGAGGCGCAAGATCACGCAGAGTGAGTCGAGCCTAGGACGGTGATCCACGCGGGACGGGGAGGAGCGCAATAGTCGTACTGATGTTGTCCCCGGCCGTGGCGGTGCTCAGGGTGCCTGCGGGGCAGGTGGGACACCGGTCGCGGGCGCCGCGAAACGGATTTGGGCGATCGGCGGGCGACCGTGTAATGTCTTCATCGCTCGCCCCAATAGCTCAGTCGGTAGAGCGTCTCCATGGTAAGGAGAAGGTCTACGGTTCGATTCCGTATTGGGGCTCTGGTGTGAGAGGTTCCCGCCGCGAGGCGGGGACCGATCTCATCAAAGCGGTGTAGCTCAGTCGGTAGAGCAAGCGGCTCATAATCGCTGTGTCACCGGTTCAAGTCCGGTCACCGCTACTGACAGTAGCCGATTGCGGGGTCGGTCCTTCGATCGGCTACTCTTCTATGCATTAATGTCCCATCCGTTCGTCAAGGAGCACTCCTGTGGCTGCCACCGACGTCCGCCCGAAGATCACGCTGGCCTGCGTGGAGTGCAAGGAGCGGAACTACATCACCAAGAAGAACCGGCGTAACAACCCGGATCGCCTGGAGATGAAGAAGCACTGCCCGCGTTGCAACGCGCACACCGCGCACCGCGAGACGCGATAACAAGGCTCGTACACGAGGCCGCCCCCGCAGTTCGGGGGGCGGCCTCGTGTCGTTTTTCGCCCCGCAGGACCGCAGGACCGCGAGTTCGCGAGACCGCGGGTTCGCAGGACCCCCGGACCTCCGGGCGGACCCCGGACCCCGTGCCGGACCGCCGGACGACTGCCGTCGGGGACTCCGACCGCAGGCCGGCCGGGTCCGGCTCCCGCGCCGCGGCGTCCCCGGGTGTGCCGGAGGGCGCGTCGGGCCGTACGCTCCCGGGGTCCCGTCGGTCACCGTGCGTGTCGCACGGCGGCCGGCCACAGCAGAACTTCAGGAGGTGCCGAGCCATGGCGCTCGACCAGTCCTTCGTGGGGCGGTCCTACCCGCCCACCGCCCCCTACGAGGTGGGCCGGGAGAAGATCCGTGAGTTCGCGGAGGCGGTGGGCGATGCCAACGCCGCGTACACGGACCCGGAGGCCGCACGTGCGCTCGGTCACCCCGATGTGATCGCCCCGCCGACCTTCGTCTTCGCGATCACCTTCAAGGCCGCGGGGCAGGTGATCGAGGACCCGCAGCTCGGCCTGGACTACAGCCGCGTGGTGCACGGCGACCAGAAGTTCGCCTACCGGCGCCCGGTGCGCGCGGGAGACCGGCTCACGGTCACCTCGACCATCGAGGCCATCAAGTCCCTTGCGGGCAACGACATCCTGGACATCCGCGGTGAGGTCCACGACGAGGCGGGCGAGCACGTCGTGACCGCCTTCACCAAGCTCGTGGCCCGCGCGGCCGAGGAGGCGTGAGGCGATGACGGCGAAGATCGCGTACGAGGACGTCGAGGTCGGCACCGAACTGCCCGGCCGCAGCTTCCCCGTGACCCGCGCCACCCTGGTCCAGTACGCCGGTGCCTCGGGTGACTTCAACCCGATCCACTGGAACGAGAAGTTCGCCAAGGAGGTCGGGCTGCCGGACGTCATCGCGCACGGCATGTTCACCATGGCCGAGGCGATCCGCGTGGTCACCGACTGGGCCGGCGACCCGGCCTCCGTCGTCGAGTACGGGGTGCGCTTCACCAAGCCCGTGGTCGTGCCCAACGACGACAAGGGCGCCGAGATCGCGGTCACCGCCAAGGTCGCCGCCAAGCTCGACGACAACCTCGTCCGCGTGGACCTCACGGCGACCAGCGCCGGCCTGAAGGTGCTCGGCATGTCCCGCGCGGTGGTCCGCCTCGCCTGACCGGGTGCGCCGGCCCCCGGCCGACGGTTCGGGGTGTGCCCCGGGTGCCCCCTTGCGGTGCGTGCCGCACGGGCGCGTCGCGCGCCGGAGCCCCCGCTCCGGCGCGCCCGCCCGTGCGCACCCCCGCCCGTGCGCTGCCGCACCGGGCCCCGGCGCCCGCGCCCTCGGCGCGTACCTCTCCTCTTGACGACCCCGGTTATTGAGTACTAACTTACTTACATGGTCAGGATGAGCGCAGAGGAGAGGCGTGAAAGCGTCGTCCGCGCGGCGACGAGCGAGTTCGCCCGCGGCGGCTACTACGGCACGTCCACCGAGGCGATCGCCAAGCGCGTCGGGGTGTCGCAGCCGTACCTCTTCCGGCTCTTCCCGAGCAAGAAGGCGATCTTCCTGGCCACCGTCGAGCACTGCATGGCGGAGGTCCTGCGAGCCTTCGAGGGCGCCTCCCGGGGGCTGGAGGGCGAGGAGGCCCTGCACGCCATGGGGGGCGCGTACCTCGACCTCATCGCCGAGCGGCCGGAACAGCTGCTCATGCAGATGCAGATGTACGTCACCGTCGCCGCCGCCGAGCAGGCGGGGGAGCCCGAGCTGGGTGAGGCGGTGCGCGCCGGCTGGATGCGGCTGTGGGACAGCGTGAACCTGGCGCTCGGGGCGGACCCCGAGGCGACCTCCGACTTCATGGGGTGCGGCATGCTGATCAACTGCCTTGTCGCCATGGGCTTCCCGGACGAGCACCGGGTCTGGCAGGGACTCACCGCGATGGACCGGATCGCGGAACGGATCGGCTCGGGTTCGTAGCGCGGGCCCCGGGCTCCCGGGCGCCGGCTGTTTTCTTGCGTGACCCGACCGGGGTCACGTGTGCGAGCAAAAGTTAGTCATCAATAACTAACCGAAGAACCACCGGCTTCTCTGGGGGAAGCGATGTCACAGCAAGCAGCGGAACGACCGGCGCGGCGCGGCAGTGTCGGCTGGGCTCTCGTCATCACCAGCGTCGCCGGGTTCATGGCGGCGCTCGACAACCTCGTCGTCACCACGGCCCTGCCATCCATCCGCAAGGACCTCGGCGGCGCCCTGGACGACCTGGAGTGGACGGTCAGCGCGTACACGCTCACCTTCGCCGTCCTGCTGATGTTCGGCGCGGCACTGGGTGACCGCTTCGGGCGGCGCAGGCTGTTCCTCGTCGGGATCACGATCTTCACCGGCGCCTCCGCCGCCGCGGCGATGGCGGGCGGGATCGACTCCCTCATCGCGGCACGGGCAGTCCAGGGTGTCGGCGCGGCGATCATGATGCCCCTGACGCTCACCCTGCTGACCGCCGCGGTGCCCGCCGCGCGGCGCGGCATGGCGTTCGGCATCTGGGGTGCGGTCAACGGCCTCGCGGTGGCCTCCGGGCCGCTCATCGGCGGCAGCCTCACCGAGCACGTCTCGTGGCACTGGATCTTCTGGCTGAACGTCCCGCTGGGCCTGGCCCTGCTGCCGCTCGCCCGCCTCCGGCTCGCCGAGTCGCACGGCAGCGGCGCCCCGCTCGACCTCGTCGGCACCCTGCTGGCCAGCGGCGGACTGTTCGGCATCGTGTACGGGCTGGTGCGCGGGCCGGCCGACGGATGGTCCGACTCCGTGGTGCTGACCTCGCTGTTCGCGGGCGGCGCCCTGCTGGCCGGCTTCGTCCTGCACGGCAGCCGTGCCGCCAACCCCATGCTGCCGATGCGGCTGTTCCGCTCCCGGGCCTTCGCCGGCATCAACGCGGCGAGTCTGCTGATGTTCCTGGGGATGTTCGGCTCGATCTTCCTGCTCAGCCAGTACCTCCAGGGCGTACAGGGCTACTCGCCCACCGAGGCAGGGCTGCGCATGCTGCCCTGGACCGGCATGCCGATGCTCGTCGCGCCGATCGCCGGCATCCTCTCCGACCGGATCGGCGGCCGCCCCGTCGTCACCACCGGCCTCTTCCTCCAGGCCCTCGGGCTCGGCTACATGGCCTTCGCGGCGACGACCGACCCCTCGTACGCGGTGCAGCTGCCGGGCCTGATCATCAGCGGCGTCGGCATGGCCCTCTACTTCGCCCCCGCGTCCAACCTGGTGATGTCCAGCGTCCTTCCGCGGGAGCAGGGCATCGCGTCCGGCGCCAACAACGCGCTGCGCGAGGTGGGCGGCGCGCTCGGCATCGCGGTCATGTCGTCGATCTTCGCGGCGCAGGGCGGCTACCAGAGCGCGCAGAGCTTCGTGGACGGTCTGCGCCCCGCCCTGCTGACCGGCGCCGGATTCGTCGTCCTCGCGGCCGTCGCCACCCTGGCGATCCCGTCCCGCCGCCCGGGTGCGGGCACCCCGGCCGCCGAGGGCGCCGACCGGGCACCGGTCCTGGAGAACGCCGCCTCCTGACCCGCCTCCTCGGTACGGCCCCGCGCACCCCGCGGGGCCGTACGCGTGCGGAGGGGCGGGCGGGCCGTCGGTACGCGCGCGTACCGGGCAACGGCCCGCCCGCGCGTACCGGCCCCTCCGGCCCGGTCTCGTAGTCTTGGCCGCGTGCAGGAACTTCACGACGTGCCCCTGGCCCCGCTGACCACCTTCCGCCTCGGCGGACCCGCGACCCGGCTGCTGACCGCGACGACCGACGCCGAGGTCGTCGCCGCCGTCCAGGAGGCCGACGGCTCCGGTACGCCGCTGCTGCTGATCGGCGGCGGCTCGAACCTCGTCATCGGCGACAAGGGCTTCCCCGGCACCGCCCTGCGCGTCGCGACCACCGGTCTCACGATCGACGGCACGACGGTCGAGGTGGCCGCCGGCGAGGTGTGGAGCGACGTCGTCGCCCGCACCGTCGAGGCCGGGCTCGCGGGCGTCGAGTGCCTGGCCGGCATCCCCGGCTCGACGGGCGCGACGCCCGTGCAGAACGTCGGCGCGTACGGCCAGGAGGTCTCCGCCACGATCACCGAGGTGACCGCCTACGACCGCCGCGAGGGCCGCACGGTCGCGCTCACCAACGAGGAGTGCGCCTTCACCTACCGGCACAGCCGCTTCAAGGCCGATCCCGACCGCTACGTCGTGCTGCGCGTCCGGTTCGAACTCCAGGACGCGGACGGCCTGTCCGCGCCGCTCAGGTACGCCGAGACGGCCCGTGCGCTCGGCGTCGAGGCGGGCGACCGGGTGCCGCTGGCCGCCGCCCGCGAGACCGTGCTGAAGCTGCGCGCGGGCAAGGGCATGGTGCTCGACCCCGAGGACCACGACACCTGGTCGGCGGGCTCGTTCTTCACCAACCCGATCCTCACGGACGAACAGTTCGCCGCCTTCCACGCGCGCGTACGGGAACGCCTCGGCGACGGCGTCGAGCCCCCGGCGTACCCGGCGGGGGAGGGGAGCACCAAGACCTCCGCCGCGTGGCTGATCGACAAGGCCGGCTTCACCAAGGGGTACGGGACGGGCCGCGCCCGGATCTCCACCAAGCACACCCTGGCGCTGACCAACCGGGGCGGCGCGACCACCGAGGACCTGCTCGCGCTGGCCCGCGAGGTCGTCGCCGGGGTCCGCGAGGCGTTCGGGATCACGCTGGTCAACGAGCCCGTCACCGTCGGCGTCGACCTCTAGCGGGCAGCGCGGCCGGCCGCGGCGCGCGCCACCACGTCGCGGCAGGTCAGTCCGCGGGTGTCGTCAGCCAGTCGTCGACCCCCGCGAGCAGCTTGTCCCGCACGTCGTCCGGGGCCGCCGAGCCCCGGATCGACTGGCGTGCCAGCTCGGCCAGTTCGGGGTCGGTGAAGCCGTGGTGGCGGCGCGCGATGTCGTACTGCGCGGCCAGCCGCGAGCCGAACAGCAGCGGGTCGTCCGCCCCCAGCGCCAGGGGCACGCCCGCCTCGAACAGCGTGCGCAGGGGGACGTCCTCGGGCTTCTCGTAGACGCCGAGCGCGACGTTCGAGGCCGGGCAGACCTCGCAGGTGATCTGCCGGTCCGCGAGCCGCTTCAGCAGGCGCGGGTCCTCCGCCGCGCGCACCCCGTGCCCGATGCGGGAGGCGCTCAGGTCGTCGAGGCAGTCGCGGACCGAGGACGCCCCGCTCAGCTCGCCGCCGTGCGGTGCCGCCAGCAGGCCGCCCTCCCGCGCGATGGCGAAGGCGCGGTCGAAGTCCCTTGCCATGCCCCGGCGTTCGTCGTTGGAGAGCCCGAAGCCGACGACGCCCCGGTCGGCGTACCGCACGGCCAGGCGGGCCAGGGTGCGGGCGTCCAGGGGGTGCTTCATGCGGTTCGCGGCGACCAGGACCCGCATCCCGAGCCCGGTGTCCCGCGCGGCCGTCTCCACGGCGTCCAGGATGATCTCCAGGGCCGGGATCAGCCCGCCCAGCCGGGGCGCGTACGAGGTCGGGTCGACCTGGATCTCCAGCCAGCCCGAGCCGTCCTTGATGTCCTCCTCCGCCGCCTCGCGCACCAGGCGCCGGATGTCGTCGGGCTCCCGCAGGCACGAGCGGGCCGCGTCGTAGAGGCGCTGGAAGCGGAACCAGCCCCGCTCGTCGGTCGCGCGCAGCTTGGGCGGTTCCCCGCTGGTCAGGGCGTCGGGCAGCCGTACGCCGTACTTGTCGGCGAGCTCCAGCAGGGTGGTGATCCGCATCGAGCCCGTGAAGTGCAGGTGCAGATGGGCCTTCGGCAGGTCAGAGACATCACGTACACGCTCCATTCGAAGATCCTGCCGCACGTCACCGCCGTCCCGGAAGCGGTTTCCCCTTTCGTGGTCTTGCTCGAACGAAGAAGCGGGGGCGCGGACCGCTCGCGTGAGCGGTCCGCACCCCCGCCTCCGCGGGACGGGGCCGGCCGTCAGTCGGTCGCCTCGGCCAGCAGCTTCTGGATGCGGCTGACGCCCTCGGCCAGGTCCTCGTCGCCGAGCGCGTAGGACAGGCGCACGTAGCCCGGGGTGCCGAAGGCCTCGCCGGGCACCACCGCGACCTCGGCCTCCTCCAGGATCAGCGCGGCGAGCTCGACGGAGCTCTGCGGGCGCTTGCCGCGGATCTCCTTGCCGAGCAGGCCCTTCACCGACGGGTAGACGTAGAACGCGCCCTCGGGCTCCGGGCAGACGATGCCGTCGATCTCGTTGAGCATCCGCACGATGGTGCGGCGGCGGCGGTCGAAGGCCTCGCGCATCGTCGCGACGGCGTCCAGGTTGCCCGAGACGGCGGCGAGGGCGGCGGCCTGCGCGACGTTGGAGACGTTGGAGGTCGCGTGCGACTGGAGGTTCGTCGCGGCCTTGACCACGTCCTTCGGACCGATGATCCAGCCCACCCGCCAGCCCGTCATCGCGTACGTCTTGGCCACGCCGTTGACGACGATGCAGCGGTCGCGCAGCTCGGGGAGGATCGCGGGCAGCGAGGTGAACGTGGCGTCGCCGTAGACGAGGTGCTCGTAGATCTCGTCCGTCATGACCCACACACCGTGCTCGACGGCCCAGCGGCCGATCGCCTCGGTGTCGGCCTCGCTGTAGACGGCTCCGGTCGGGTTGGACGGCGAGACGAAGAGGACGAGCTTGGTCCGCTCCGTGCGCGCGGCCTCCAGCTGCTCGACCGAGACGCGGTAGCCGGTGGTCTCGTCGGCGACGACCTCGACGGGCACGCCGCCGGCCAGCCGGATCGACTCCGGGTACGTGGTCCAGTACGGCGCCGGGACGATGACCTCGTCGCCCGGGTCGAGGATCGCGGCGAAGGCCTCGTAGATGGCCTGCTTGCCACCATTGGTGACGAGGATCTGCGACGCGTCCACCTCGTAGCCGGAGTCACGCAGCGTCTTCGCCGCGATGGCGGCCTTCAGCTCGGGCAGACCGCCGGCCGGCGTGTAGCGGTGGTACTTCGGGTTCTTGCAGGCCTCGATCGCCGCCTCGACGACGTAGTCCGGGGTCGGGAAGTCGGGCTCGCCGGCGCCGAAGCCGATCACCGGGCGCCCGGCGGCCTTGAGGGCCTTCGCCTTGGCGTCCACGGCGAGGGTGGCGGACTCGGAGATCGCGCCGACTCGGGCGGAGACCCGGCGCTCGGTGGGAGGGGTTGCAGGGCTCATGGCCCCATCGTTTCAGACCGGAAACGCCCACGGCACACGGGTTTCACAGTCTGAACAGTGGGACTCCGCCCTTTGAAACATCCGTCCGGTTCCCGGCCGCGGCCTGCGCGGTCCTGGCCCGTACCGTGTCCCTTCCCACCCTCACGGGCCCTTTCTGTTCGACGGCCGGGCCCGGAGCACGTACACTCTCACCTCGTTGGCCTTCGGCAGCCGTGCCGAACGCGGTGCTCCTGAGCACCCGTGCGGATGCGGTACGTTGGGGGACGCAGCAAAGGGTCGTAGCTCAATTGGTAGAGCACTGGTCTCCAAAACCAGCGGTTGGGGGTTCAAGTCCCTCCGGCCCTGCTACACACACCTTCGCCAGGGATGTGTGCGCATGTACGTACAGCAATGCACTGCCGTGCGGCTCAGACCGGGCGCGGCACGGCCACGACCCGGAATCAGGTGAGGACGAATGACGGACGCCGTGGGCTCCATCGACACGCCTGATGCCCAGGACGACGAGGTATCCGAGCCCAAGAAGACCCGTAAAGGCGGAAAGCGCGCCAAGAAGGGTCCTCTGAAGCGGCTCGCCCTCTTCTACCGCCAGATCATCGCGGAGCTCCGCAAGGTCGTCTGGCCGTCGCGAAACCAGCTCTCGTCGTACACGACTGTGGTCATCTTCTTCGTGGCCATCATGATCGCTCTGGTGACCGTGATTGACTATGGACTCAATCACGCCGCCAAGTACGTCTTCGGCTGAGCAAAGAGCGAAGGGCGCCGTCACCGGCGCCCCTTTCGCATGTTCCACAACTCTGTATCCAGGAAGAAGCAGCCACCGTGTCTGACCCGAACGTGAACGATGCCATCGAGCCTCGCGGGGAAGCCGTCGAGTCCGTGGACGACGAGCTCGACATCGTTGAGGGCGCAGACCAGGACCAGGCAGACCGGACCGAGGCCGCTGACACCGCCGCGGACGAGCCGGCCGAAGAGGCCGCTGTGACCGACGAGGACGAGACCCCCGGGGACGAGTCCGCCGAGGACGACGAACTCGAAGCCGTCGAGGGCGACGAGCCCGAGGCCGAGGACGCCGAGGAGGAGCCCGCCGAGCCGGTCGACCCCGTCGTCGCCCTGCGCGAGGAACTCCGCACGCTGCCCGGCGAGTGGTACGTCATCCACACCTACGCGGGTTACGAGAACCGCGTGAAGACCAACCTCGAACAGCGTGCCGTCTCGCTGAACGTCGAGGACTACATCTTCCAGGCCGAGGTGCCGCAGGAAGAGGTCGTCCAGATCAAGAACGGCGACCGCAAGACGATCCGTCAGAACAAGCTCCCCGGCTACGTGCTGGTGCGCATGGACCTGACGAACGAGTCCTGGGGCGTCGTCCGCAACACCCCCGGCGTCACCGGCTTCGTGGGCAACGCCTACGACCCGTACCCGCTGACCCTGGACGAGATCGTCAAGATGCTCGCCCCGGAGGCCGAGGAGAAGGCCGCCCGCGAGGCCGCCGAGGCCGAGGGCAAGCCGGCTCCGTCGCGCAAGGTCGAGGTCCAGGTGCTGGACTTCGAGGTCGGCGACTCGGTCACCGTCACCGACGGCCCGTTCGCGACGCTCCAGGCGACGATCAACGAGATCAACGCCGACTCGAAGAAGGTCAAGGGCCTCGTCGAGATCTTCGGCCGCGAGACCCCGGTCGAGCTCAGCTTCGACCAGATCCAGAAGAACTGATCCAGTCCTTCCGGACCCCACGCCTCCGACCAGGTCAGACGGGCTGTCACAGCCTGTCTGACCTGCTCGGTTTTTGGCCCCGCATGGATACCCGTTATCGTTGTGCGGTATGCCTCCATCCGGATGATTCACACCCTCGGGTGCGATCACACCGATCGATGGCGGCGGAAACCTCTCACTAGGACCCGGAGAGAGCAATGCCTCCCAAGAAGAAGAAGGTCACGGGGCTCATCAAGCTCCAGATCAAGGCCGGCGCCGCCAACCCGGCGCCTCCCGTCGGCCCCGCGCTGGGCCAGCACGGCGTCAACATCATGGAGTTCTGCAAGGCCTACAACGCCGCGACCGAGTCGCAGCGTGGCTGGGTCATCCCGGTGGAGATCACGGTCTACGAGGACCGTTCCTTCACCTTCGTGACCAAGACTCCGCCGGCCGCGAAGATGATCCTCAAGGCCGCGAACGTGGAGAAGGGCTCCGGCGAGCCGCACAAGACCAAGGTCGCCAAGATCACCCAGGCGCAGGTCCGCGAGATCGCCGAGACGAAGATGCCCGACCTCAACGCCAACGACCTGGACGCCGCGTCGAAGATCATCGCCGGCACCGCGCGTTCCATGGGCGTGACGGTCGAGGGCTGAGCCCCACCTTCGTCAGACCACCGTGGTAGGGCCTGCTCGGCCCGTGCACCACGACTCCTTTCCGAACCACACAGGAGCAAGTTGTGAGCAAGCGCAGCAAGGCTCTCCGCGCTGCGGACGCCAAGATCGACCGGGACAAGCAGTACGCCCCGCTCGAGGCGGTCCGTCTCGCCAAGGAGACCTCCACCACCAAGTTCGACGGCACCGTCGAGGTCGCCTTCCGCCTGGGTGTCGACCCGCGCAAGGCCGACCAGATGGTCCGCGGCACCGTCAACCTCCCGCACGGCACCGGCAAGACCGCCCGGGTCCTGGTCTTCGCGACCGGTGACCGTGCCGAGGCCGCGACTGCCGCCGGCGCCGACATCGTCGGCTCCGACGAACTCATCGACGAGGTCGCGAAGGGGCGTCTGGACTTCGACGCCGTCGTCGCCACCCCGGACCTCATGGGCAAGGTCGGCCGCCTGGGCCGCGTGCTCGGTCCCCGTGGCCTCATGCCGAACCCGAAGACCGGCACCGTGACCCCGGACGTGGCCAAGGCCGTGACCGAGATCAAGGGCGGCAAGATCGAGTTCCGCGTCGACAAGCACTCGAACCTGCACTTCATCATCGGCAAGACGTCGTTCGACGACACCAAGCTGGTGGAGAACTACGGCGCGGCCCTGGAGGAGATCCTCCGCCTGAAGCCGTCCGCCGCGAAGGGTCGCTACATCAAGAAGGCCGCCATCAGCACCACGATGGGCCCCGGCATCCTGGTGGACTCGAACCGCACGCGCAACCTCCTCGTCGAGGAGGACCCGGCCGCGGTCTGAGCCTCCGGCTCGAACCCGTCCGGTTCCACGGGCCCCGCACCTCGCTGTACGCGCGAGGCGCGGGGCCCGTGCCCGTTGCCCCCGTACCGCCGCCCAGCGCGCGGCACGGGGGCACACGCGTTCCCGGAACGCGCGCGTACCGCCTGCGCTAGCGTGCAGCCACCGGGAACGCACGGGCTGGGGGACGGATGACGGGCACGACCGTACGGCGCTGGGCACTGTCCGTCGTGGCATCGGCCGCCCTCGCGGCGACCGCCGCGTGCACCGCGACGACGACGGCCGCGGGGCCCTCCCCGCAGCCGACACCGGCGGGCGGCGGGACGGCCTCGCGGGACGCCGCCCGCGCGGCGGCCCTGCCGGCCCTGCGCGCCGTCGAACGGGCCACCGTGTCGGCGGGGTCCGCGCGCGTGGAGTCGGCGACCCGGCTGGGCACGATGATGTCGATGAACGCCAAGGGCGTCCTCGCCTGGAAGGGCGGCCTCACCGGCGCCCTCACCATCGAGTACACCGGCGGCACCATGGCCGACACCATGCGGAGCCTCGGCAGCACGACGATGCCCGCCCGCTACCTCGACGACGCGTACTACGCGCGCATGAGCGACACGTTCGCCGCCAAGGCCGGCGGCAGGCACTGGATCCGCTACGGCTACGACGACCTGGGCGGCGCCGGCGGTACGGGCGCGTACCTCGGCCTCCAGGACCAGATGCGCGACACCACCCCCGACCAGCCGGTCAAGCTGCTGCTGACCGCGTCGGACGCGCACCGCGCGGGCACCGACACCGTGGGCGGGCGCAGCGTCACCCGCTACTCCGGCACCGTGGACGCCGCACGGCTCGCGACGGCGGGGTCCGGGCTGAGCGGCGGCCAGATCGCCGAGCTGAGGAAGCTGCTCACCCAGGCCGGCGTCACCACGGAGACCGTCGACATCTGGGTCGACGCGGACGGCCTCCTGGTCAAGAAGGCCGAGCGGAGCCGTACCGCCGGCGGTACGACGACGCAGACCGCGTACTACACCGACTACGGCGTCCGTGTCAGCGTCGAGCGGCCCCCGGCCGCTGACACGAGGGACTTCGAGGACCTCATCGGGAAGCAGGGCCTCACCGACGACGACAGCTGACAACTCCCTTGCGGCGCACCGGTGTTGCTGTCCCCAGCCGCTGCCAGGAGGTCCGGCGGAGGGACCGGAACCGGCGGATTTGCCTGGCGGTCACCCGTTCGCGTACTCTTCCGGAGAAGCCAAAGACCGCTGGTCGTTGCCGTGCGCTCGTGAGAGGGCGCGGTGGCCGAAGGATCCGCTGAAATTGCGGGCGACCCGCGCAGGTGACTGTGGATGAACTCCCGGAACCCGCTGCCGCAAGGTGATGCGATCCGGTCGAGTCACGCCCCGTGCGCCTGCGCCGGGGCGTTTCGTTTTCCCCAGTCCTCCTTCGGGTCCGCGCGGTCCGAATCACCCGGAAGGAGGCCGAAACTCTATGGCGAGGCCCGACAAGGCTGCCGCGGTTGCCGAGTTGACGGACCAGTTCCGCAACTCCAGCGCCGCCGTGCTGACCGAGTACCGCGGTCTCACCGTGGCCCAGCTCAAGCAGCTGCGCCGTTCGCTCGGTGAGAACGCCCAGTACGCCGTGGTGAAGAACACGCTGACCAAGATCGCGGCCAACGAGGCCGGGATCTCCACGCTGGACGACCTGTTCAACGGTCCGACGGCGGTTGCCTTCGTCACCGGTGACCCGGTGGAGTCGGCGAAGGGTCTGCGCGACTTCGCCAAGGACAACCCCAACCTCGTCATCAAGGGCGGTGTCCTTGACGGCAAGGCGCTGTCCGCCGACGAGATCAAGAAGCTCGCGGACCTCGAGTCCCGCGAGGTTCTGCTCTCCAAGCTGGCGGGTGCCTTCAAGGGCAAGCAGACTCAGGCTGCGCAGCTCTTCCAGGCGCTTCCCTCGAAGCTCGTCCGCACCGTGGACGCCCTTCGCGCCAAGCAAGAAGAGCAGGGCGGTGCCGAGTAACTCGGCTCGCACAATGGCCGCCGCCTGACGGCGGAGGCCACAGCGGGCCGACAGTACGCCCGCCTCACATGTACATCCGGCACCTGCCGAATTAGTGGAAGGACCGCCACCATGGCGAAGCTCAGCCAGGACGACCTGCTCGCGCAGTTCGAAGAGATGACCCTCATCGAGCTCTCCGAGTTCGTGAAGGCCTTCGAGGAGAAGTTCGACGTCACGGCCGCCGCCGCCGTCGCCGTCGCGGGCCCCGCCGCGGGTGGCCCGGCCGCCCCGGTCGAGGAGGAGAAGGACGAGTTCGACGTCATCCTCACCGGTGCCGGCGACAAGAAGATCCAGGTCATCAAGGTCGTGCGTGAGCTGACCTCCCTGGGTCTCAAGGAGGCCAAGGACCTCGTGGACGGCGCCCCGAAGCCCGTCCTCGAGAAGGTCGCCAAGGACGCCGCCGAGAAGGCCGCCGAGTCCCTCAAGGGCGCCGGCGCCTCCGTCGAGGTCAAGTAACACCACCGGGGCCCGCAGAGGCCCCACGGCGGCGCGTACGGGGCTGGTCCCCGGCCGCGCGGCCACGCGAAGCGGGACCGTCTCATCGAGGCTGTAACGCCGACGCGGCGAAGAGCGATCATCCATCCGGGTGGTCGCTCTTCGGCGTTCCCGAGGGCCCGGTGTCGACTGCCTTGCGGCCGAGGTCGTGAGGGGTATGGTGATCTTCGTTGTGCCTCCGAGCGCCCCTGGTGGCGGGCCGCACGTGACGATGGCAGCACTTGGTTTTGGGCTAGAGGGGCCTTGACGAACCGCACGCAGCGCGCAATTCTCAGGACGCGTCGTCACAACGATCCGAATCCGAGGCATGGATCGACGGCGGAGAGGGCAGTATCAACGTGCGTTGAGGATGGCGATTTGCCGCAGGGGTTGAGGGCGACGAGGGTCTTGAAAAACCGGCACTGGACATCAGTGTGCCTAGTGGCTACACTGTCCCTTTGCGCTGCCTGTTAGCTGTCCCCTGCCCGTCACCAGGGGCATGCCCTCGCTTCAGCATCGACGTATCGACCGTCTCTGACCTGGCCCTTCGGGCTGGATCGTGAGCAGTGGGCCGTCATGCCTCAGCAGGGGACCGGTACGCGCGTAGTGAGTCCGAGCCCTCGGAAGGACCCCCTCTTGGCCGCCTCGCGCACTGCCTCGACCGCGAATACGAACAACGGCGCCAGCACCGCCCCGCTGCGCATCTCCTTTGCAAAGATCAAGGAGCCCCTCGAGGTTCCGAACCTTCTTGCGCTGCAAACCGAGAGCTTCGACTGGCTGCTCGGAAACGACGCGTGGAAGGCTCGTGTCGAGGCGGCTCTGGACAACGGACAGGACGTCCCCACCAAGTCCGGTCTGGAGGAGATCTTCGAGGAGATCTCCCCGATCGAGGACTTCTCCGGGTCGATGTCGCTGACCTTCCGCGACCACCGTTTCGAGCCGCCGAAGAACTCCATCGACGAGTGCAAGGAGCGCGACTTCACGTTCGCGGCCCCGCTCTTCGTCACCGCCGAGTTCACGAACAACGAGACCGGTGAGATCAAGTCCCAGACGGTCTTCATGGGCGACTTCCCGCTCATGACGAACAAGGGCACCTTCGTCATCAACGGCACCGAGCGTGTCGTGGTGTCGCAGCTCGTCCGTTCGCCCGGCGTCTACTTCGACTCCTCCATCGACAAGACGTCCGACAAGGACATCTTCTCCGCCAAGATCATCCCGTCCCGGGGTGCCTGGCTGGAGATGGAGATCGACAAGCGCGACATGGTCGGTGTGCGCATCGACCGCAAGCGCAAGCAGTCCGTCACCGTTCTCCTGAAGGCCCTCGGCTGGAGCACCGAGCGCATCCTCGAGGAGTTCGGCGAGTACGAGTCCATGCGCGCCACCCTGGAGAAGGACCACACCCAGGGCCAGGACGACGCGCTGCTCGACATCTACCGCAAGCTGCGTCCGGGCGAGCCGCCCACCCGTGAGGCCGCGCAGACGCTGCTCGACAACCTCTACTTCAACCCGAAGCGCTACGACCTCGCCAAGGTCGGCCGCTACAAGGTGAACAAGAAGCTGGGCACGGACACCGGTCTCGAAGCCGGCGTCCTGACGGTCGACGACATCATCGCGTCGATCAAGTACCTGGTGAAGCTGCACGCCGGTGAGACCGAGACGGTCGGCGACAACGGCTCGACGTACGTCGTCGAGACCGACGACATCGACCACTTCGGCAACCGCCGTCTGCGCAGCGTCGGCGAGCTCATCCAGAACCAGGTCCGCACGGGTCTGGCTCGTATGGAGCGCGTCGTCCGCGAGCGCATGACGACCCAGGACGTCGAGGCGATCACGCCGCAGACCCTGATCAACATCCGGCCGGTCGTCGCCTCCATCAAGGAGTTCTTCGGCACCAGCCAGCTGTCGCAGTTCATGGACCAGAACAACCCGCTGTCGGGTCTCACCCACAAGCGCCGTCTGTCGGCTCTTGGCCCGGGTGGTCTCTCCCGTGAGCGGGCCGGCTTCGAGGTCCGTGACGTGCACCCCTCGCACTACGGCCGCATGTGCCCGATCGAGACGCCCGAAGGCCCGAACATCGGTCTGATCGGCTCGCTCGCCTCCTACGGCCGCGTCAACGCGTTCGGCTTCGTCGAGACGCCGTACCGCAAGGTCGTCGACGGTGTCGTCACCGACGACGTCGACTACCTGACGGCGGACGAGGAGGACCGGTTCGTCATCGCGCAGGCCAACGCCACGCTGAACGACGACTTCCGCTTCGTCGAGGCCCGTGTCCTGGTCCGCCGTCGTGGCGGAGAGGTCGACTACGTCCCCGGTGACGACGTCGACTACATGGACGTCTCGCCGCGCCAGATGGTGTCGGTCGCGACCGCGATGATCCCGTTCCTGGAGCACGACGACGCCAACCGTGCCCTCATGGGCGCGAACATGATGCGTCAGGCCGTGCCCCTCATCAAGAGCGAGTCCCCGCTCGTCGGCACCGGCATGGAGTACCGCTCCGCCGTCGACGCCGGCGACGTGGTCAAGGCCGAGAAGGACGGTGTGGTCCAGGAGGTCTCCGCGGACTACATCACCACCGCCAACGACGACGGCACGTACATCACGTACCGCCTGGCCAAGTTCTCCCGGTCCAACCAGGGCACCTCGGTCAACCAGAAGGTCATCGTCAACGAGGGCGACCGGATCATCGAGGGCCAGGTCCTGGCCGACGGTCCGGCCACCCAGAACGGCGAGATGGCGCTGGGCAAGAACCTGCTCGTGGCGTTCATGCCGTGGGAGGGTCACAACTACGAGGACGCGATCATCCTGTCGCAGCGCCTCGTGCAGGACGACGTCCTCTCCTCGATCCACATCGAGGAGCACGAGGTCGACGCCCGTGACACCAAGCTCGGCCCCGAGGAGATCACCCGGGACATCCCGAACGTCTCCGAGGAGGTCCTCGCCGACCTCGACGAGCGCGGCATCATCCGCATCGGCGCCGAGGTCACCGCGGGCGACATCCTGGTCGGCAAGGTCACGCCCAAGGGCGAGACCGAGCTGACCCCGGAGGAGCGCCTGCTGCGCGCGATCTTCGGCGAGAAGGCCCGTGAGGTCCGCGACACCTCGCTGAAGGTGCCGCACGGCGAGACCGGCAAGATCATCGGTGTCCGCGTGTTCGACCGCGAGGAGGGCGACGAGCTCCCCCCCGGTGTGAACCAGCTGGTGCGCGTGTACGTGGCGCAGAAGCGCAAGATCACCGACGGTGACAAGCTCGCCGGCCGTCACGGCAACAAGGGCGTCATCTCGAAGATCAACCCGATCGAGGACATGCCGTTCCTGGAGGACGGCACCCCGGTCGACATCATCCTCAACCCGCTGGGTGTCCCGTCCCGAATGAACCCGGGTCAGGTCCTGGAGATCCACCTCGGCTGGCTCGCCAGCCGCGGCTGGGACGTCTCCGGCCTCGCGGAGGAGTGGGCGCAGCGGCTCCAGGTGATCGGCGCCGACCAGGTCGACCCCGGCACCAACGTCGCGACCCCGGTCTTCGACGGTGCCCGCGAGGACGAGCTCGCCGGCCTGCTCCAGCACACCATCCCGAACCGCGACGGCGAGCGCATGGTGCTTCCGTCCGGCAAGGCGCGGCTGTTCGACGGCCGTTCCGGTGAGCCCTTCCCGGAGCCGATCTCGGTCGGCTACATGTACATCCTGAAGCTGCACCACCTGGTCGACGACAAGCTCCACGCTCGTTCGACCGGTCCGTACTCGATGATCACCCAGCAGCCGCTGGGTGGTAAGGCCCAGTTCGGCGGCCAGCGATTCGGTGAGATGGAGGTGTGGGCGCTGGAGGCTTACGGCGCCGCGTACGCACTCCAGGAGCTGTTGACCATCAAGTCCGACGACGTCACCGGCCGCGTCAAGGTGTACGAGGCCATCGTCAAGGGCGAGAACATCCCCGAGCCCGGCATCCCCGAGTCCTTCAAGGTGCTCATCAAGGAGATGCAGTCCCTGTGCCTCAACGTGGAGGTGCTGTCCTCGGACGGCATGTCCATCGAGATGCGCGACACCGACGAGGACGTCTTCCGCGCTGCGGAAGAGCTCGGCATCGACCTGTCCCGGCGCGAGCCGAGCAGCGTCGAAGAGGTCTGACGGAGTCCGGCGGGCCTTCCTCGCGAAGGCCCGCCGACCCCGGGACCCCGTTTCAGACCCCAAGACTTACAACCCTGAGAGGGATTGACGCATAGTGCTCGACGTCAACTTCTTCGACGAGCTCCGGATCGGTCTGGCTACCGCTGACGACATCCGTCAGTGGAGCCACGGCGAGGTCAAGAAGCCCGAGACCATCAACTACCGCACGCTCAAGCCCGAGAAGGACGGACTCTTCTGCGAGAAGATCTTCGGCCCCACCCGGGACTGGGAGTGCTACTGCGGCAAGTACAAGCGCGTCCGCTTCAAGGGCATCATCTGCGAGCGCTGTGGCGTCGAGGTCACGCGTGCCAAGGTGCGCCGTGAGCGGATGGGCCACATCGAGCTCGCCGCCCCCGTCACGCACATCTGGTACTTCAAGGGTGTCCCGTCCCGCCTGGGCTACCTGCTCGACCTCGCCCCGAAGGACCTCGAGAAGGTCATCTACTTCGCGGCGTACATGATCACGTTCGTCGACGAGGAGCGCCGCACTCGCGACCTGCCCTCGCTGGAGGCGCACGTCTCCGTCGAGCGTCAGCAGGTCGAGAACCGCCGTGACTCCGACCTCGAGGCCCGTGCCAAGAAGCTGGAGACGGACCTCGCCGAGCTGGAGGCCGAGGGCGCCAAGGCCGACGTGCGCCGCAAGGTGCGCGAGGGTGCCGAGCGTGAGATGAAGCAGCTGCGCGACCGTGCGCAGCGCGAGATCGACCGTCTCGACGAGGTGTGGAACCGCTTCAAGAACCTCAAGGTCCAGGACCTGGAGGGCGACGAGCTGCTCTACCGCGAGCTGCGTGACCGCTTCGGCACGTACTTCGACGGATCGATGGGTGCCGCGGCGCTGCAGAAGCGCCTGGAGTCCTTCGACCTCGACGAGGAGGCCGAGAAGCTCCGCGAGATCATCCGCACCGGCAAGGGCCAGAAGAAGACCCGCGCGCTCAAGCGCCTCAAGGTCGTCTCCGCGTTCCTGCAGACCAGCAACAGCCCCAAGGGCATGGTGCTCGACTGCGTGCCGGTCATCCCGCCGGACCTCCGCCCGATGGTGCAGCTGGACGGTGGCCGCTTCGCGACCTCCGACCTGAACGACCTGTACCGCCGTGTGATCAACCGCAACAACCGCCTGAAGCGCCTTCTCGACCTCGGTGCGCCCGAGATCATCGTGAACAACGAGAAGCGCATGCTCCAGGAGGCCGTCGACGCGCTCTTCGACAACGGCCGCCGCGGCCGCCCCGTCACGGGCCCCGGCAACCGTCCGCTGAAGTCGCTGTCCGACATGCTCAAGGGCAAGCAGGGCCGCTTCCGTCAGAACCTGCTCGGCAAGCGCGTGGACTACTCCGCGCGTTCCGTGATCGTCGTCGGTCCGCAGCTCAAGCTGCACCAGTGCGGTCTGCCGAAGGCGATGGCGCTGGAGCTCTTCAAGCCGTTCGTGATGAAGCGCCTGGTCGACCTGAACCACGCGCAGAACATCAAGAGCGCCAAGCGGATGGTCGAGCGCGGCCGCACGGTCGTGTACGACGTCCTCGAAGAGGTCATCGCGGAGCACCCGGTTCTGCTGAACCGCGCGCCCACCCTGCACCGCCTCGGCATCCAGGCCTTCGAGCCGCAGCTGGTCGAGGGCAAGGCCATCCAGATCCACCCGCTCGTCTGCACCGCGTTCAACGCGGACTTCGACGGTGACCAGATGGCCGTGCACCTTCCGCTGTCCGCGGAGGCGCAGGCCGAGGCCCGCATCCTGATGCTGTCCTCGAACAACATCCTCAAGCCGGCCGACGGCCGTCCGGTCACGATGCCGACCCAGGACATGGTCCTCGGTCTGTTCTTCCTGACCACCGACGGTGAACTCCGTGACGTCAAGGGCGAGGGCCGCGCGTTCGGCTCCACGGCCGAGGCGACCATGGCGTTCGACGCCGGCGAGCTCGCGCTGCAGTCCGCGGTCGACATCCGCTTCCCGGTGGGCACCATCCCGCCGCGCGGCTGGGAGCCGCCGGCCCGCGAGGAGGGCGAGCCCGAGTGGCAGCAGGGGGACACGTTCCGCCTGCGCACCACGCTGGGCCGCGCGCTCTTCAACGAGCTGCTGCCCGAGGACTACCCGTTCGTCGACTACTCGGTGGGCAAGAAGCAGCTCGGCGAGATCGTCAACGACCTGGCCGAGCGCTACCCCAAGGTCATCGTGGCGGCGACGCTCGACAACCTGAAGGCGGCCGGCTTCCACTGGGGCACCCGCTCCGGCGTCACCGTGGCCATCTCCGACATCGTCGTTCCCGAGGCGAAGAAGGAGATCGTCAAGGGCTACGAGGCGCAGGACGAGAAGGTCCAGAAGCAGTACGAGCGCGGCCTGATCACCAAGGAAGAGCGCACTCAGGAACTCATCGCGATCTGGACCAAGGCGACCAACGAGGTTGCCGAGGCCATGAACGAGAACTTCCCGAAGACGAACCCCATCTTCATGATGGTTGACTCGGGCGCCCGAGGAAACATGATGCAGATGCGTCAGATCGCCGGTATGCGCGGTCTGGTGTCGAACGCCAAGAACGAGACGATTCCGCGTCCCATCAAGGCGTCCTTCCGCGAGGGTCTGTCCGTGCTGGAGTACTTCATCTCCACCCACGGTGCCCGTAAGGGTCTGGCGGACACCGCCCTGCGTACGGCCGACTCGGGTTACCTCACCCGTCGTCTGGTCGACGTCTCGCAGGACGTCATCATCCGCGAGGAGGACTGCGGCACCGAGCGCGGCCTCAAGCTGGACATCGCCGAGCGTGGCGCCGACGGCGTCCTGCGCAAGGCGGACAACGCCGAGACCAGCGTGTACGCGCGCTGCCTGGCGGAGGACATCGTCGTCGACGGCAAGGTGCTCGCCCCGGCGGGCGTCGACCTCGGTGACGTCCTCATCGACCAGCTCGTCGCGGCCGGCATCCAGCAGGTCAAGACCCGCTCGGTCCTGACCTGCGAGTCCGCCGTCGGCACCTGCGCCATGTGCTACGGCCGTTCGCTGGCCACCGGCAAGCTGGTCGACATCGGTGAGGCGGTCGGCATCATCGCCGCCCAGTCCATCGGTGAGCCCGGCACCCAGCTGACGATGCGTACCTTCCACACCGGTGGTGTGGCCGGTGACGACATCACGCAGGGTCTGCCGCGTGTCGTCGAGCTCTTCGAGGCCCGTACCCCGAAGGGTGTCGCCCCGATCTCCGAGGCCTCCGGCCGCGTGCGGATCGAGGAGACCGAGAAGACGAAGAAGCTCGTCGTCACCCCGGACGACGGAAGCGAGGAGACGCCGTTCCCGATCTCCAAGCGCGCCCGTCTCCTGGTCAGCGAGGGCGAGCACGTCGAGGTGGGCCAGAAGCTCACCGTGGGTGCCACCAACCCGCACGACGTGCTGCGCATCCTGGGTCAGCGTGCCGTCCAGGTCCACCTGGTCGGCGAGGTCCAGAAGGTCTACAACTCGCAGGGTGTGTCGATCCACGACAAGCACATCGAGATCATCATCCGGCAGATGCTGCGCCGCGTGACGATCATCGAGTCGGGCGACGCGGAGCTGCTGCCCGGCGAGCTGGTCGAGCGTTCGAAGTTCGAGACCGAGAACCGT
The DNA here is from genome assembly GCF_042956945.1 of Streptomyces sp. NPDC008150. Taxonomy (NCBI): domain Bacteria; kingdom Bacillati; phylum Actinomycetota; class Actinomycetes; order Kitasatosporales; family Streptomycetaceae; genus Streptomyces; species Streptomyces sp. NPDC008150. The sequence goes on from NZ_JBIBHJ010000009.1 coordinate 64,766, forward strand.
CGTGTGGTCCAGGAAGGCGGCCACCCGGCCTCCGGCCGTCCGCAGCTGATGGGTATCACCAAGGCCTCGCTGGCGACCGAGTCGTGGCTGTCGGCGGCGTCCTTCCAGGAGACGACCAGGGTTCTGACGGACGCGGCGATCAACGCCAAGTCCGACTCCCTGATCGGCCTCAAGGAGAACGTCATCATCGGTAAGCTCATCCCGGCCGGTACGGGTCTGTCCCGCTACCGCAACATCCGGGTCGAGCCGACCGAAGAGGCCAAGGCAGCGATGTACTCGGCCGTCGGTTACGACGACATCGACTACTCGCCGTTCGGCACGGGCTCCGGCCAGGCCGTCCCGCTGGAGGACTACGACTACGGTCCGTACAACCAGTAGCAGGCGGGCAGTACCTGTTTGACGCGAAGGGCGGCCACCTCCGGTGGCCGCCCTTCGGCGTTCCCGCGGGCGGCGGCCCCGATCCGGTGCCGTCGCCCCGGCTCCTCAGGGCCCCGCCGGAGCCCGGGAAAGACGCTGGGACGTCTCCGTACGGGTACGGGCCTCCGCGGGCGGGAACCAGGAAGGTGCCCGCCCGCGTTGGTTCGGGTGAAGGCGTTCTTCGCCGGGGGAGGTGGCCGATGTCCGGACCGGCGTGGCAGCCCGTGCCGTGGCAGGGAGGCGGACCGGGGCAGCCCGTCCCGTCGCCCATGCTCGCCGCGCACGCGGACCGGGAGCGTGCCGTCGACGTGCTGCGGGCCGGCTTCGCCGAGGGGCGGCTCCAGCAGGACGAGTACGAGAAGCGCGTGGAACAGGCTTACGGCAGCCGCACCCTGGGCGAGCTGGCCCGGCTGGTCGCCGATCTGCCGCAGGGCCCGCAGCCGTTCGGGACGCCGTTCGCGCAGCAGCCCTACCCGGGCCGCGCCGCGGGGGTCCCGGCGACCTTCCTGCCCGCTCCCGCCGCGACGAACAGCAAGGCGACCGGCGCTCTGGTGTGCGGTGTGCTGTGCGTGTTCACCGGCGGGATCACCGGTGTGCCGGCGGTCGTCCTCGGGCACATGGCGCGGGGCGAGATCAGAAGGACCGGGGAACAGGGCGACGGCTTCGCGCTGGCCGGGCTGATCATGGGCTGGCTGTCCGTCGCCGGGTGGGCGCTCTTCGTGCTGCTGATGGTCGCCGCGTTCTCGGGCGGTCAGTAGGGTCGGCGCCTCCGCCGTCGGGGAACCGAGGGCCCCGGGAGCGGGCGGTCGTGAGGGGCGTACGGCGCTTGCGGGAGCGGGCCGGCGGGCGTGCCGTCCTGTCCGTGGCCATTTGTTTTGACCGCAGCCTATGAGGTAGGTACCCTCGGACCTTGTGCCTGGGGTGTGCCCTGGCTCCCGTGCGTGCCTTCAACCGCAGGGGGTCGTCACTGGCCACCGTGATCCTCGTCGTCCTTTCCACCTCGCGGTGGGAGTCTGCGGGATTCGACACACCCGACCGCGTGGGTCGGCGACTGTTCCAGGTTAGCTTTACTCGGCACACAGAATCGGAGAAGTAGTGCCTACGATCCAGCAGCTGGTCCGGAAGGGCCGGCAGGACAAGGTCGAGAAGAACAAGACGCCCGCACTGGAGGGTTCCCCCCAGCGCCGTGGCGTCTGCACGCGTGTGTTCACGACCACCCCGAAGAAGCCGAACTCGGCCCTGCGTAAGGTCGCGCGTGTGCGTCTGACCAGCGGGATCGAAGTCACCGCTTACATCCCGGGTGAGGGACACAACCTGCAGGAGCACTCCATTGTGCTCGTGCGCGGCGGCCGTGTGAAGGACCTGCCGGGTGTTCGCTACAAGATCATCCGCGGTTCGCTCGACACCCAGGGTGTCAAGAACCGCAAGCAGGCCCGCAGCCGCTACGGCGCCAAGAAGGAGAAGTAAGAATGCCTCGTAAGGGCCCCGCCCCGAAGCGCCCGGTCATCATCGACCCGGTCTACGGCTCTCCTCTGGTGACCTCCCTCATCAACAAGGTGCTGCTGAACGGCAAGCGCTCCACCGCCGAGCGCATCGTCTACGGCGCCATGGAGGGTCTGCGTGAGAAGACGGGCAACGACCCGATCATCACGCTGAAGCGCGCGCTGGAGAACATCAAGCCGACCCTCGAGGTCAAGTCCCGCCGTGTCGGTGGTGCGACCTACCAGGTGCCGATCGAGGTCAAGCCCGGTCGCGCCAACACCCTCGCGCTGCGCTGGCTCGTCGGTTACTCGCGCGCCCGCCGCGAGAAGACCATGACCGAGCGTCTGCTCAACGAGCTTCTCGACGCTTCGAACGGCCTCGGTGCGGCCGTCAAGAAGCGTGAGGACACCCACAAGATGGCCGAGTCCAACAAGGCCTTCGCGCACTACCGCTGGTAGTCGCTACCCACATCGAGACCGAGAGAAGACTGAAGCCTTATGGCTACCACTTCACTTGACCTGGCCAAGGTCCGCAACATCGGGATCATGGCCCACATCGACGCGGGCAAGACGACCACCACCGAGCGGATCCTCTTCTACACCGGCGTCAGCTACAAGATCGGTGAGGTCCACGACGGCGCTGCCACCATGGACTGGATGGAGCAGGAGCAGGAGCGTGGCATCACGATCACCTCTGCTGCCACCACCTGTCACTGGCCGCTCGAGGACAACGACTACACGATCAACATCATCGACACCCCGGGGCACGTCGACTTCACGGTCGAGGTGGAGCGCTCGCTGCGCGTCCTCGACGGTGCCGTCACGGTGTTCGACGGTGTGGCCGGTGTCGAGCCGCAGTCCGAGACGGTGTGGCGTCAGGCCGACCGTTACGGCGTGCCGCGCATCTGCTTCGTGAACAAGCTGGACCGCACCGGCGCCGAGTTCCACCGCTGCGTCGACATGATCAAGGACCGCCTCGGCGCCGTCCCGATCGTCATGCAGCTCCCCATCGGTGCCGAGATGGACTTCCAGGGCGTTGTGGACCTCGTCCGCATGAAGGCGCTCGTGTGGTCCGCCGAGGCGGCCAAGGGCGAGATGTACGACGTCGTCGACATCCCGGCCACGCACACCGAGGCTGCCGAGGAGTACCGCGGCAAGCTGGTGGAGACCGTCGCCGAGCACGACGACGAGATCATGGAGATGTTCCTGGAGGGCCAGGAGCCCACCGAGGAGCAGCTGTACGCCGCGATCCGTCGCGTCACCATCGCGTCCGGCAAGTCCAGCGACGTCACGGTCACCCCGGTGTTCTGCGGTACCGCGTTCAAGAACAAGGGCGTCCAGCCCCTGCTCGACGCGGTCGTGCGCTACCTTCCGACTCCGCTCGACGTCGAGGCCATCGAGGGCCACGACGTCAAGGACCCGGAGCTGGTCGTCAAGCGCAAGCCGTCGGACGACGAGCCGCTCTCCGCGCTCGCGTTCAAGATCATGAGCGACCCGCACCTGGGCAAGCTCACCTTCGTCCGGGTCTACTCGGGCCGCCTGGAGTCGGGTTCGGCAGTGCTGAACTCGGTCAAGGGCAAGAAGGAGCGCATCGGCAAGATCTACCGCATGCACGCGAACAAGCGTGAGGAGATCGAGTCGGTGGGCGCCGGCGACATCGTCGCCGTCATGGGCCTGAAGCAGACCACCACCGGTGAGACGCTGTCCGACGACAAGAACCCGGTCATCCTGGAGTCCATGGACTTCCCGGCGCCGGTCATTCAGGTCGCCATCGAGCCCAAGTCCAAGGGTGACCAGGAGAAGCTGGGTGTCGCCATCCAGCGTCTCGCGGAGGAGGACCCCTCCTTCCAGGTCCACTCGGACGAGGAGACCGGCCAGACGATCATCGGCGGTATGGGCGAGCTGCACCTCGAGGTGCTGGTCGACCGCATGCGCCGTGAGTTCCGCGTCGAGGCCAACGTCGGCAAGCCGCAGGTCGCGTACCGCGAGACGATCCGCAAGGCCGTCGAGCGCGTGGACTACACCCACAAGAAGCAGACCGGTGGTACCGGTCAGTTCGCCAAGGTGCAGATCGCGATCGAGCCCATCGAGGGCGGCGACGCCTCGTACGAGTTCGTGAACAAGGTGACCGGTGGTCGCATCCCGAAGGAGTACATCCCTTCGGTCGACGCCGGTGCGCAGGAGGCCATGCAGTTCGGCATCCTCGCCGGCTACGAGATGACTGGTGTTCGCATCACGCTTCTCGACGGTGCCTACCACGAGGTCGACTCCTCCGAACTCGCGTTCAAGATCGCCGGTTCGCAGGCCTTCAAGGAGGCCGCGCGCAAGGCGTCTCCCGTGCTCCTCGAACCGATGATGGCCGTCGAGGTCACCACGCCCGAGGACTACATGGGCGACGTCATCGGCGACATCAACTCCCGCCGTGGCCAGATCCAGGCCATGGAGGAGCGGATGGGTGCCCGCATCGTCAAGGGCCTCGTCCCCCTCTCGGAGATGTTCGGCTACGTCGGCGACCTCCGCAGCAAGACCTCGGGTCGCGCAAGCTACTCGATGCAGTTCGACTCCTACGCCGAGGTTCCCCGGAACGTCGCCGAGGAGATCATCGCGAAGGCCAAGGGCGAGTAACGCACCCCGTTTGCACGCTTTAGGCTTGACACCGACCGCCGGGGTTCGACCGGCAACGGGAAAGACCCCGGCGGACGGCATCCCAGCAAAGATCACCTGGCGCCGATGAGTAAGGCGTACCAGAACCACTCCACAGGAGGACCCAGTGGCGAAGGCGAAGTTCGAGCGGACTAAGCCGCACGTCAACATCGGCACCATCGGTCACATCGACCACGGTAAGACGACCCTCACGGCCGCCATTACCAAGGTGCTGCACGACGCGTACCCGGACCTGAACGAGGCCTCGGCCTTCGACCAGATCGACAAGGCTCCCGAGGAGCGCCAGCGCGGTATCACCATCTCGATCGCGCACGTCGAGTACCAGACGGAGACCCGTCACTACGCCCACGTCGACTGCCCCGGTCACGCGGACTACATCAAGAACATGATCACCGGTGCTGCCCAGATGGACGGCGCCATCCTCGTGGTCGCCGCCACCGACGGCCCGATGCCGCAGACCAAGGAGCACGTGCTCCTGGCCCGCCAGGTCGGCGTTCCGTACATCGTCGTCGCCCTGAACAAGGCCGACATGGTGGACGACGAGGAGATCCTGGAGCTCGTCGAGCTCGAGGTCCGCGAGCTGCTCTCCGAGTACGAGTTCCCGGGCGACGACCTTCCGGTCGTCAAGGTCTCGGCGCTCAAGGCCCTCGAGGGCGACAAGGAGTGGGGCCAGTCCGTCCTCGACCTGATGAAGGCCGTCGACGAGAACATCCCGCAGCCCGAGCGTGACGTCGACAAGCCGTTCCTCATGCCGATCGAGGACGTCTTCACGATCACCGGTCGCGGTACGGTCGTCACCGGCCGTATCGAGCGCGGTGTCCTGAAGGTCAACGAGACCGTCGACATCGTGGGCATCAAGCAGGAGAAGACCACCACCACGGTCACCGGCATCGAGATGTTCCGCAAGCTGCTCGACGAGGGCCAGGCCGGTGAGAACGTCGGTCTGCTCCTCCGTGGCATCAAGCGCGAGGACGTCGAGCGCGGCCAGGTCATCATCAAGCCCGGTTCGGTCACGCCGCACACCGAGTTCGAGGCCCAGGCCTACATCCTGTCCAAGGACGAGGGTGGCCGCCACACGCCGTTCTTCAACAACTACCGCCCGCAGTTCTACTTCCGCACCACGGACGTGACCGGCGTCGTGACCCTCCCCGAGGGCACCGAGATGGTCATGCCCGGCGACAACACTGAGATGACCGTTGAGCTCATCCAGCCCGTCGCGATGGAAGAGGGCCTGAAGTTCGCCATCCGTGAGGGTGGCCGGACCGTCGGCGCCGGCCAGGTCACCAAGATCAACAAGTAAGTTGATCCGTTGACCCGGTAGCTCCGCGAAGAGCGCCTGGAGGGGCCCGCACGACCTCGGTCGTGCGGGCCCTTTCGCATGCCCGGAGGGGATGGAGGCGTCCCGTGTCCGGGTGCGGCGTGCGCCCGTGTCCGCCGCCCTGCTCCCGGGTGGGGCGGGGCGACCCCGGGCGAGGTGCCTCCCATTTCCCCCATGGCCGGAAATTCCACGCGTCTGGCATATGCCTTTCCAGGACTCCCTTCCGGAAAGGGCCGGCGGCGCGGCGGTCCTTTCCGGAATTCCTCCCTACGGAAATGCCGAGCAGTCCTGGTGCGGTGCTCACCGTGCCCGGCCTGTAATGAGCGGTGCCCCTTCGCGCTGTACCGTAGTTCCACAGTGACGCGAAGTGTTCGGTGACCGGTTCGCGACGGTGAGGAAGGTGGTGGTGGTGGAGTCTCCTGTAGCGGCGTCCTATGACGATCTTCAGTCGTTGCCGACGCTGTTCAAGGCCGCCACGAGTGACCCCGCGCCCGCGCGCGGCAGTGTCTGGCAGGCCCAGCGTGCCCTGTTCCAGGCCATGGAGATCGGTCTCGTGAACCTGGAGGAACTGGCGGACGAGGCCACCGCCCGGCTGCGCGACGGCCGGCCGCGGGCCGCGGAGCGGTCCATCGGCTGGATGGTCGGTTTCGGTCAGCTGTGGGCCGAACTGGCGTGGCTCGTGAGGGAGGTGGCGCCACTCGACGACACCCCCGGCGGGCACGCCCTGGCCGTCGCCGACTCCCCCTCCTGGCGTCGGCTGGCCCACGCCGAGCGCGAACTGGCCCGTGAACTGAAGCCGCTCGCCGACGGACCCGGCGACTTCGCCTGGAAGCGGGACGTGCTGCGCTACGCGATGCTGCAACGGGTCGCACTGGAGCACGCGTGCGTCGGAGGGGCGCCGTACGGGTATCGGGAATTCGTACGGCCCGATGCCGTCGCCGCGGCCGTGCACGAAAAGCGGTTGCCCGGGGAGACGGTATTCCTGCAATTCCGGGCGGCCCACCAGATGCCGGAACTCCTGGTGCGTGTGGTGAACGACCACCTGGAACGCGCGGTGGACGAGATCAAAAGGGGGCACAGCGACGTTGCGGCCGATCTCCTCGCGCGTGCGGAACCTCTGCTGGAGGTCACCGCGCGTATGACCGATCTGCTGGTCGACCGGATGAACACCGCCGAATACCACGAGATCCGCGAGGCCCTCGGTCTCACCAGCGGCAGCCATTCCGTGGGCCTCCACTTCGACCTCATGCGGGACCTGTACCCGGCGCTGGCGCACGCCTCCGCCGGGCAGCCCGACGCCGTGCGGCGCGCGGCCCGGAGCATCGGCCTGCACATCGACCGCTGGCGGCTCGGCCACGTCAACCTGCCGCGGACCAACCTGGGCGGTGCCGGCGCCGGGACCAGGAGCCTGACGGGGTCGCCGGACGCGCTGCGGACCGTGGCGAAGATGCGCGAGGCGGGGCGGGCCCGGGACCCGTACGCGAACGACGGCAGGCCGTTCCGGGCCACCGAGTGGGAGTCCGACGTTCCGCCGCTCGCCGAGGTCGAACGGCGACTGCTCGGTGAGATCGCCCAGCAGACCCAGGAACGCTTTCAGGACGTGCAGGCGCGGACCGGCCGTTACGCTGATCCGTCAGAGTTCACACCACCGCCCAAGAGGTGTCCTGCTCGGCCGAGTTGAGGGGGAAGGCCGTGTCAGAGTCCGATTTCCGACGCTTTCTCAGGCGCCATTTCACCGCTGTCGACCTGCTGAAGATCATCCTTTCGCTGGCCTCGGGCTACGGCGTCGCCCTGCTGGTGGAGGACACGCGGGTCGCCGTGGGTGTGCTGGCGCTGTCGCTGCTCGCGGCATCGGGGGCGTTCGCCCTGGACCGGCTGCGGGTCGCGACCGAGGACGAGATCACCAGCGCGCTGCGTGCCACCAAGGAGCAGGTGCACGCCGACCTGAACGCGATCAACGACCAGGTGTCCGGCCATCTGGGGCGCATGCGGCGCCAGTTGGACCGGCACGTCGACCTGGTGCACGCCGGGGTGCGGTTCGTGCCCGACAGCCAGGGCGAGGAGGAGGGCGACGGCACCGGCTACAACGTCGCCACCGAGGCCGTGCGCAAGGCGAAGCACCGCATCTACGTCGTCGGTGACTACAGCCCACCCGAGGGGGAGGGCGCCACGCTGCTCGACCCGCCCGACAACCGTTCCGAGTACCTCGACGCCATAGAGGAATGCCTCATCACCCGGCTGTCGCAGAACGGCTGGGCCCGCACGACGCTCTCCTACCACCGGCTGATCCAGCGCCCGCCGGAGATCTACGCGGAGATCGCCCAACGGTCTGTCAACGGCGTCGAGTTGAGCCGCGAGGACATGGACGGTGACCTCCAGGCCTTCGGGCACCTCGACCGGGTGATGGAGATCGCGGGCCGCGCGGGGGCCAACCACCGCATCGACATCCAGATGAGGCTGATCCCCTTCCTGCCCAACTGCCCGTCCATCCTCCTCGTCGACGACGAGGAGCTCCAGTTCACCATCCCCACCCGCATCGACCAGCCGGGCGACCGTTTCGCGCTGCTGGGACTGCACGGCGTGATGGTGATGGAGGACCGGGCCTCGGGCAGCCAGTTGTGCGACCACTTCGACAGCCTGTTCAGCAGGCTCAAGACGAAGTCGCTGCCGATAGTGAAGGTGCTGTCGTGAGGAGCCTTCAAGGGGCCTGGCCGGTACGGGGGTTGGGCGTTTCGGCGGCCGCGAGGTAGCCCAGCGCCTGGGCCCGGGCGACCTCGCGCACGGCCTCGTCGGGCGGCAGGAAGACGGGGCTGTGCAGCGGGGCGGGCGCGAAGCCGGGGGCGTCGAGCAGGCCCACGAACACCATGAGCGCGGGCCACGAAGTCCCGTACCGGGCGAAGTCGTCGCCGCCGCAGGACCGCCAGGGCGCGGCGAGCGGAACGCCGGCCGCGCGGGCCGCGTCCCGCAACGCGCCTGTCAGCGCGGGGTCGTTGACGAGGGCGGGCTCGTCGCGGTGGGCCCGTACGGTTCCGGTGCAGCCGTGCGCCGCGGCGACCTGGGCGACGGTGGTGCGCACCGCCTCCCGCATCGGCAGGTGGTCGTCCTCGTGCAGGGTGCGCAGTGTGCCCAGCGCGCTCGCGCGGTCGGGGATGACGTTGTCGCCGGCACCGGCCGAGAGGGCGCAGACGCTGAGGGCCGCGGGATGCACGGGGTCCACCCGGCGCCCGGTCAGCGTGTGCAGGGCGACCACGATCTGCGCGAGCGCCAGCACGGGGTCGCGCGTGGTGTGGGGGTACGCCCCGTGTCCGGCGCTGCCCTCGACGGTGATCTCGAAGCCGTAGGTGGCGGCGTTGACGGCGCCGGGGTCCGCGCCCAGGTGGCCCCAGGGGATGCCCGGGTGCACGTGGACGCCGACGGCGGCCCGGACGTCGTCCTTCAACTCCGCGTCGCGCAGGACGACTTCGGCGCCGGAGGGGGTCCGTTCCTCGCTGGCCTGGAAGACGGCGAGCAGCGGCGCCGGGAGCCGGTGGCGCAGCCGGTGCGCGGCGCGGGCCAGCGCGACCAGGGCGGCGCAGTGCACGTCGTGGCCGCAGGCGTGCATACGGCCGCCGGTGGCGGCGTACGGGACACCGGTGCGCTCGGCGAGCTCCACGCCGTCGAGTTCGGCTCGGACGAGGACCCCGGGCCCCCGGGCGCCGACCCGTGCGACGAGGTTCGTCGTGCCGTCCAACGAGCGGGCGGCCACGGGCAGTTCATCGGCGAGCAGGGCCGACGTCCGTACTTCGGCACCGCCCGGCTCGGGCGTCGCGTGCAACGCCCGCCGCAACTCCACGGCACCGGGCAGCTCCTCCTCCAGCGCCGAGACCAACTCCCGCCACACGGCGCCCCCGTCCCGGACCACACCCACCCACCGCCCGACCGTCCGAGCATGACAAAGCGACGGGGGAGCGCCAAGGGGGCGGGCTCCCGCGTAGCGGCCTTCTCAGGGAAGGAGGGGAAGAGCGGTCTGCTCCGCTGCCGGTCCCAGGTAGGTGTACTCGGCGGATCGGGCGATGCCGACGGCGTCCAGTCGCTGTCTGAATCGGACCCGGAAGTGCACGTTGTCCCCGAGTCCTGGACGCATGCGCAACAGCTCCTCCGGATCATCGAACCGGACGTCGTAGGCGTAGGCGTTCTTCGCCGTTCCCGTTTTGACCTTCACCCAGCCGCTCTCACGGAGTTCGGTGATGCGACCGGAGATGGTGATCTCCTGGTCCCGGTCCTGGGTCTGACGCAACTGCTCGACGTACTGTCTGCCGCGCGCGGTAAGCCTGGCCCTCCGGGTACTGCCGTCGGCGCCGTACCACGTCACGCCCAGGTCGAGCCCGTACCTGCCGAGAGCACGGGACAGGACCTCGACGGACTCGAAGAGCCGTGACCACTCGCGGACGTCTCTCTCGGACTCCAGGGCACCCAGAAGCTCGGTGAGGGTGCTCATGCCGACAGCGGCCGCCGATACCTCCGGAACGGCGAGCATGTTCGATTCCGTTGCCTCGGGCGTGACCGGACGGGCATGAACGACAGTGCTGCCGGCAGAGATGCCGGTCAGTTCCAGCCGGACAGGAGTTCCGGCCGCCGCGGAGACCGCCGATTCCACAGGGTGGAGCAGCGCATCGCCCCACTGGAAGCGGAGGGCGCCGCCCTCGGTGTCAGGGCCGGTCAGCCGGAGCAGAAGTTCTTCGTCGTTGCGGGCGCCAGGGTCGTACTCCCGGGCCGCAGCGAGGCGGCTCGCCCGGTGGTCTGCCTCGACCTCCTCGTCCGCCCGGGTCTCCGTCCCCAGTTCGTCCAGCAGTCGCGCCGTTTCGTCCGCCGAGGGCCGAGCATCATCCTGGAGCGCCTGCCTGCGGTCACGCCAGCTTTCGCCGTTCACAGTCGCACCTCCAGATATCCACGCGCCGGGGCGGCACTCTGCTCGGACGGCGAGCGGTCCTTCTGGTCGGCCAGCCGACGGCGTTGCCACCAGTCGTCCCAGACTTCCCGTTGAGTGAAGTATGTCTGCTCTTCCGGGGTGAAGCGCTGCGGCTCGAAGATGTGGGCGACGGGCCGGTACCCGATACGGAGCGGGGAGACGCCGTATTTCTCCCTCATGCTGTCGCGGCTCTGAAATGCAGAGGTAAGCCACTTGGAGCCGGGCTTCCCGCGAACTGCCCGCTCGGCGCGGACGTCGATCAAGACCGTTGTATCGATGTTTCGAGGGTCGAGCTTCGTGCTGACGAAGCTCCCGCCGAGCCACAGCCGGTGGATGAGCGAAAGGCCGGCCAGAACTTCCGCGTAGATGTCCTCGAGATCCAGGAACACGTCGAGGTATCGGTGGAGTCCGTCCCAGAGGTCCGCCCTGGTGGAGGAGTCACCGAACTGCGGGGCGCTGACCAGAAGAGCTTCCGCCTCGTCGAACGTGACCGAGTACCGACTTGGGGCAGGAACCCGTCGGTCGTGAATGAGGGCTGCAAGTCGGCTGTCTTGTCGGCTCGGGAAGGCGTCTCAACGCATTCGACCGGAACTCGGGCCGCGCGGAGGGCAGTTGGATGTCCGGGCTGGTTCGAGCCGAGGCTAGGGCAGCGCTTCGATTCCGTTCGGGGGTGCGCGGGTCCATCACCCGGGAGAGTGAACCGTCTCTTCGACCGGCCCCCTGGACATCGCGCATGTCCCGGGGCTCAGGGTGTCACTCCCGCCCCCAGTGCCCGCCGTCCCTCCACCGCGTCGCCCTCCCAGGCGTACGCGGGGGCGGTGAACGCCGCGCGGCCCCACAGGGCGAGGAGGAGGTCGCGGGCCGGGGCGGTCACCGCGGCGGCGGACGGGCCCGTGCCGTACGTCCAGCTCGCTTCCGTGTCGCAGGCCGTCAGGCGGACCGACAGGTCGTCCGGCACCGCCAGGGCGCCCTGCCCGACCCTGCGCGGGACGAACATGGCGAAGACCTCCGCCACGCCGTCCGTGCTCAGCTCCGGGTCGAGGGGGCCGGGGCGGCCCAGCGCGTGTTCGGCGTCCCAGCGGTGCACCAGGGACTCCTGCGCGCGGCGGCGCTGCCAGAAGGCGACCGTGCCGGGCGGCGCGAAGGTCCACGCGGGACGGTCCGGCTCGACGTCGAGTGCCGTGAGCAGGGCGGCCGCCGCCTTGTCGTAACGGGCGAGCAGGTCGTCCCCGGGGTCCGGCGCGGGGGAGCGGCCGGGACTCTCCCCGCCGCCGGCCGCGGAGCGCGCCGCCCAGTTGTTGCCCCGCACCATGTGCTCGGCGAGATCGCGCAGGGTCCAGTCGCCGCAGTGCGTGACGGGGCGGTCCAGGTCGGCGTCGGGGCCGGTCAGGCAGGCGCGGAAGGCGGCGGTGTCCGCGCGGAGATGGGCCAAGTACGTGGAGGCGTCCATGCCGCGGACCGTACTAGGACGGGCACCCGGCGCACACTCCCTCCCCGACGCCGGGCCCGGCGCGCGGGGCCGGACGGGGAGGCCCTCCGGCGGTTGGGCTTGGGGGACCGCCAGGTGGAGGCTGCTCAGCGCCCCGGTCGCGAGCAGGGCGCTGCCGACGGGGCCAGGGGCGGCCGGCGCCATGCTGCACGGGGCGGGCGCTGATTGCCGCGTCCTGCGCGGGCGACCGTCGGGTCGCGCCCGCCGGAAGGGGGCGCAGGGCCGCGCCTTCGGTGGCTTGTGCGCTCGGCGTGTGCGGGCGGGCGGGCCCCCGGGGGTTGGCGTCCATGGCGGGTGTGGGCGCGGGCGCGGGTAGGGGTGGGGGTTCCGGTCCCGGGGCGCTGGTGCCGGGCATCGGCAGCGCGGCCGGGGGTGTCTGCGTCGCGTTGGTGGTGCCGGGCACTGGTCTGTGCCCTCGGCCTGTTCCGGGCGGATGGCTCTCGGTGGTTGGCATCCGTGGTGGCTGCGGGCGGGGTTCCTGTCCGGGGGCGGTGGTGCCGGGCACCTGCGCCTCCAGCGGCCCGTGCCCTCAGCCTGTGGGGCCGGTGGCCCCCGGTGGTTGGCATCCGTGCCGGGTGCGGGTGGGGTTCCGGTCCCGGGGCGGTGGTGGCGGGCGCCTCTGCCTTCAGCGGCCCGCGTCCTCGGCCTGTCCGGGCGGGTGGGCCCTGGGGGTTGGCATCCGTGGCGGGTGCGGTCGGGGGTTCCGGTCCCGGGGCGGTGGTGCTGGGCACCGGCGGCGCGGCCGGGGTGTCGGTGGTGGCGTGCACCCGTGCCTTCAGCGGGTCATGTCCCGGCCTCTGTGGGACCTGACGGTCGGGCCGGTACCTGGCAGCCGTGCGCCGCCCTGGGTGCCTGTTCGGGCGGTGGTGTCCGGTGCTCGGGAAGCCCCCCACGCGCGACGGCGCCCCGCCCCCGGTGAAGGGGGCGGGGCGCCGTACCGCTGTGCTCAGCAGCTGCGCGTCAGTGTGCGCCCGCGCCCGCCGGGGCGGCCGCGCCCCGGGCGGTCGGCTTCGTGGTGACCATGAAGCCCGCCGCGACCGCGGCGAGCAGCATCGCCGCGACACCGAACCAGATCGCGTGCGTGTAGCCGTGGACGACGGCCTCGCGCATCACCTGGGTCTTGTCCGACCCCGCCGCGAGGTGCGCGGCGGCGTACGTGGACGTCGCCGACGTCGCGATGGTGTTGAGCAGCGCCGTACCCAGCGAACCGCCCACCTGCTGCGAGGTGTTGACCATGGCCGAGGTCACGCCCGCGTCCTGGGGCCGCACGCCGTGCGTCGCCGTGGAGAACACCGGCATGAAGGTCAGGCCCATGCCGAAGCCGAGCAGCAGTTCGGCCGGCAGCACGTGGCTGACGTACGAGGAGTCGACGGCGAGCTGGGTCAGGATGCCCAGGCCCGCGGCGGCCAGGATCATGCCCGGCACCATCAGCAGGCGCGGGGCGACGTGCGGCAGCAGTCGCGCGGAGACCTGCGTCGAGCCGATGACGATGGCCACCGACATCGGCAGGAACGCCAGACCGGTGCGCACCGGCGTGTAGCCGAGGATGCCCTGGAGGTAGTAGGTCATGAACAGGAACAGACCGAACATGCCGATCGTGGCCAGGCCCATGGTGAGGAAGCAGCCGGCCCGGTTGCGGTCGCGCAGGATGCGCAGCGGCAGCAGCGGCGAGGACGACTTCGTCTGCCAGAACACGAACGCGGCGAGGAGCACCACGCCGCCCGCCAGCATCGAGACGACCAGGGAGTCGCTCCAGCCGCGCGGCTCGGCCTCGGAGAAGCCGTAGACGATGGCGACGAGACCGCCGCAGCCCAGGATGACGCCGGGGACGTCGAGGCGGACGTCCTTGTGGCCGGGGCGGTCGTGCAGCAGCACCAGCGCGCCGATCACCGCGACGATCGCGATCGGGATGTTGACGTACAGGCACCAGCGCCAGTTCAGGTACGAGGTGAGGATGCCGCCGAGCAGCAGGCCCACCGCGCCGCCGGCGCCGGCGAGCGCGCCGTAGATGCCGAACGCCTTGCCGCGCTCGCGCGGGTCGGTGAACGTCGTGGTCATCAGGGAGAGGGCGGACGGCGCCAGGATCGCGCCGAAGACGCCCTGGAGGGCGCGTGCGCCGAAGAGCATGCCGGGGCTCTGGGCGGCGCCGCCGATGGCGGAGGCCAGCGCGAAGCCGATCAGGCCGATGATGAAGGTGCGCTTGCGGCCGACGAGGTCGGCGACGCGGCCGCCGAGGAGCAGCAGGCCGCCGAAGGCGAGGGTGTAGGCGGTGATGACCCACTGGCGGTTGCCGTCGGACATGCCCAGCGCGGTTTGCGCGGACGGCAGCGCGATGTTCACGATGGTCGCGTCCAGGACCACCATCAGCTGGGCCAGCGCGATGACCACCAGGCCCCACCAGCGGCGGGGGTCCGGGGCTTCGGCCGCCGGGCCGGAGTTCGGGGCCGGCGCCGTCCGTATGACGTCGGCGGAAGAGGAGTCACTCATGTTCGCGGGGCGTCGCTTTCCTTGGTCGTGCCGTGGCTCCGGGTCGCGTCCTCGATGACGTGCTGCGCGGAACCGTCATGGCTTTAGATCGTCAGTATCGCTGATTGTCAGGAGCAAGGATACGCTATTCGTATGACGGGTGTGCCTCTCTCCGACGTCCTCTCCTCCAGGCTCGGATATCTGTTCAAGGACGCGCATTACCGCCTCGGCGACCGGCTGGTGGCGGCACTGGCGCCGTTCCGCCTGATCCCCCGTGAACTCGGTGTCATGGCGGTGATCGGCGAGGGCGGCCAGGAGCGCTCCCAGATGGAGCTCGCCGCCGAACTCGGCCTGGACCGCACCACGATGGTCATCGTGATCGACGCCCTGGAGGGCAAGGGCTACGTGGAACGGCGCCGCAGCGAGCGGGACCGGCGCCGCAATGTGGTCAGCCTCACCCCGGCGGGGGCGGAGTGCCTGCGGAACGCGGAGGCGGTCCGGGTCGGCGTCGAGGAGGAGTTCCTGGCCCCGCTCGACCCGCGGGCCGCGCGCACCCTGACGGCCGCGCTCGTCGAGCTGAACCGCGCGCACGCGGCGGAGGGCGGCGAACGTCCCGGCACCCTGGGTGTCGGCAGCCACGTCCGCCACGCGGCGCACCACGCCCGTCACCTCGGCGAGGGGTCCGCGGCGGGTTGCTGAACCCGGCCGCGGGGCTCCGGCACCCGCTTCGACGCCGCTCCGACACCCGTTCGGACTGCCCCGCGTTTGAGCTACGTCACTCTCGGGGTAATGTCTTCCGCCCGATTGGCCAGGGCCCTGCCCCATATGGCAGACTGGCCCAGTTGCTCGGTCGAGTGTTGATGCTGCGCGCCTCCCGCCGGGAGGACCGGAAGCGAGTCCCACAGTACTCGTCGTTCCAACTGCCTTACGGGGCAGCGCTGGGACGGACGTACGGGAATCTTCCGGGAAGTGTGAGCGCAATACCGGCCAGGCACCCGGTGGGCCTTCCGCCCCCGACCTGCGGTTCCGTGAGGGCCGCGTTTTCACGGCAGGGATGTTCGAACAAGGGACATCTGCGTTGGCGAGAGCGCGACACGCCCGACCGCGTGGGTCGGAGAGGGCGGGGCTGGGAACCACCGGGACGCCAGAGCGTTAGAAGAGACAGGACTACGAAGTAGCCATGGCGGGACAGAAGATCCGCATCCGGCTCAAGGCCTACGACCACGAAGTCATCGACTCCTCGGCGAAGAAGATCGTCGAGACGGTGACGCGTACTGGTGCGTCGGTCGCGGGCCCGGTGCCGCTGCCCACTGAGAAGAACGTGTACTGCGTCATCAAGTCGCCGCACAAGTACAAGGACTCGCGCGAGCACTTCGAGATGCGCACGCACAAGCGCCTCATCGACATCCTCGACCCGACTCCCAAGACCGTTGACTCTCTGATGCGACTCGACCTCCCGGCCGGTGTCGACATCGAGATCAAGCTCTGAGGCCGGTGATCTGAAGATGACGAAGCAGATCAAGGGCATCCTGGGCGAGAAGCTCGGCATGACGCAGGTCTGGGACGACAACAACCGTGTCGTCCCGGTGACCGTCGTCAAGGCCGGCCCGAACGTCGTGACCCAGGTCCGTACGAACGACACCGACGGCTACGAGTCGGTCCAGATCGCCTTCGGCGAGATCGACCCGCGCAAGGTGAACAAGCCCCTCAAGGGCCACTTCGCCAAGGCCGACGTCACCCCCCGCCGTCACCTCGTCGAGATCCGTACCGCTGACGCCAGCGAGTACACCCTCGGCCAGGAGATCACCGCCGAGACCTTCGAGGCCGGCATCAAGGTGGACGTGACCGGCAAGAGCAAGGGCAAGGGCTTCGCCGGTGTCATGAAGCGTCACAACTTCAAGGGCCTCGGCGCCGGTCACGGCACCCAGCGCAAGCACCGCTCGCCCGGTTCCATCGGTGGCTGTGCCACCCCGGGCCGTGTGTTCAAGGGTCTCCGCATGGCGGGCCGCATGGGCAACGAGCGTGTGACCACCCAGAACCTGACCGTCCACGCCGTTGACGCGGAGAAGGGTCTGCTGCTCATCAAGGGCGCGGTTCCCGGTCCGAACGGCGGCCTCGTCCTGGTCCGCACCGCGGCCAAGGGGGCCTGAGGTAACCGATGAGCACTGTTGACATCCTTTCGCCGGCGGGCGAGAAGGCCGGCACCGTCGAGCTCCCCGCGGAGATCTTCGACGTTGAGAAGGTCAGCGTTCCGCTGATCCACCAGGTCGTCGTCGCGCAGCTGGCCGCGGCCCGTCAGGGCACGCACAAGACCAAGACCCGTGGCGAAGTCCGTGGTGGTGGCAAGAAGCCTTACCGCCAGAAGGGCACCGGCCGCGCCCGTCAGGGCTCGACCCGCGCGCCGCAGTTCGCCGGTGGTGGCGTCGTGCACGGTCCCGTGCCGCGCGACTACTCGCAGCGGACCCCGAAGAAGATGAAGGCCGCGGCCCTGCGCCACGCCCTCACCGACCGGGCCCGCAACAACCGCATCCACGTCGTCTCCGGCGTGATCGAGGGCGCGAACGTGTCCACGAAGGCCGCCCGTGGCCTGTTCGGCAAGATCAGCGAGCGCAAGAACCTGCTCCTGGTCGCCGAGCGGACCGACGAGGCCGCGTGGCTGTCCGCCCGCAACCTGCCCCAGGTCCACATCCTGGAGCCGGGCCAGCTGAACACGTACGACGTGATTCGTTCCGAGGACGTGGTCTTCACCCAGGCCGCCCTCGAGTCCTTCGTCGCCGGCCCGCAGAAGGCCAACGACACCGAAGGGAGCGAGGCCTGATGGCCATCCGCCACCCCGCCATTGCCTCCAAGGCCGCCAAGAAGGCCAAGGAAGCGCGCGTCGCGAAGGCCAAGCGCCACGCGACCGAGGGCAAGAACACCGTCGTCACCCCGGTGAGCAAGTCGTACACGGACCCCCGTGACGTGCTGATCAAGCCGGTCGTGTCGGAGAAGAGCTACGCGCTCCTGGACGAGGGCAAGTACACCTTCGTCGTGGACACGCGTGCCAACAAGACCCAGATCAAGGAGGCCGTGCAGGCGGTCTTCTCGGTCAAGGTCACCGGGGTCAACACGATCAACCGTCAGGGCAAGCGCAAGCGGACCCGCACCGGCTTCGGCCAGCGCGCGGCGACCAAGCGCGCGATCGTGTCCCTCGCTGAGGGCGACCGTATCGACATCTTCGGCGGTCCGACCTCCTGACGGGGGTTGGAACTGTCCAGATAATCGGAACTTTCCGAGGACTGAGAGACAATGGGTATCCGCAAGTACAAGCCGACGACTCCTGGCCGTCGTGGCGCCAGCGTCGCCGACTTCGTCGAGGTCACGCGGTCCACGCCGGAGAAGTCGCTGGTCCGCCCGCTGCACAGCAAGGGCGGCCGTAACAACGCCGGTCGTGTGACCGTTCGCCACCAGGGTGGCGGACACAAGCGCGCCTACCGAGTGATCGACTTCCGTCGTCACGACAAGGACGGCGTGCCGGCGAAGGTCGCGCACATCGAGTACGACCCCAACCGCACCGCGCGCATCGCGCTGCTGCACTACGCGGACGGCGAGAAGCGCTACATCCTCGCCCCCCGCAACCTGTCGCAGGGCGACCGCGTCGAGAACGGTCCCGGGGCCGACATCAAGCCGGGCAACAACCTGGCGCTCCGCAACATCCCGGTCGGTACCACGATCCACGCGATCGAGCTCCGTCCCGGTGGCGGCGCCAAGTTCGCCCGCTCCGCAGGCGCTTCGGTGCAGCTGCTGGCGAAGGAGGGCTCGATGGCCCACCTTCGTATGCCGTCCGGTGAGATCCGTCTGGTCGACGTGCGCTGCCGCGCCACCGTCGGCGAGGTCGGCAACGCCGAGCAGTCGAACATCAACTGGGGCAAGGCCGGCCGCAAGCGGTGGCTGGGCGTTCGCCCGACCGTCCGCGGTGTCGTCATGAACCCGGTCGACCACCCGCACGGTGGTGGTGAGGGCCGTACGTCCGGTGGCCGTCACCCGGTGTCCCCGTGGGGCAAGAAGGAAGGTCGTACTCGTTCGCCCAAGAAGGCGTCGAACAAGTACATCGTCCGCCGCCGCAAGACGAACAAGAAGCGCTAGGAGCGGGTTTAGATGCCGCGCAGTCTCAAGAAGGGGCCCTTCGTCGACGACCACCTGATCAAGAAGGTGGACGTACAGAACGAGGCAGGCACCAAGAACGTCATCAAGACCTGGTCCCGTCGCTCGATGATCATCCCGGCCATGCTGGGTCACACCATCGCGGTGCACAATGGCAAGATCCACATCCCGGTGTTTGTCACCGAGTCGATGGTCGGCCACAAGCTCGGCGAGTTCTCGCCGACGCGCACCTTCCGGGGTCACGTCAAGGACGACCGGAAGTCGAAGCGCCGCTAATAGCGGGGTGGAATGACCATGACAGACACTGGAAGGACAACCATGGAAGCCAGGGCCCAGGCGCGGTACATCCGCGTTACGCCCATGAAGGCCCGCCGCGTGGTGGACCTTATCCGTGGCATGGACGCCACGGAGGCTCAGGCGGTCCTGCGTTTCGCCCCGCAGGCCGCGAGCGTGCCGGTCGGCAAGGTGCTTGACAGCGCCATTGCCAACGCCGCGCACAACTACGACCACACCGACGCCGACAGCCTCGTCATCTCCGAGGCGTACGTCGACGAGGGTCCGACCCTGAAGCGGTTCCGGCCGCGCGCCCAGGGCCGTGCCTACCGGATCCGCAAGCGGACCAGCCACATCACCGTGGTCGTCAGCAGCAAGGAAGGAACCCGGTAATGGGCCAGAAGGTAAACCCGCACGGGTTCCGGCTCGGTGTCACGACCGACTTCAAGTCGCGTTGGTACGCCGACAAGCTGTACAAGGACTACGTCAAGGAAGACGTCGCCATCCGTCGGATGATGACGTCCGGCATGGAGCGCGCCGGCATCTCGAAGGTGGAGATCGAGCGCACCCGTGACCGTGTGCGTGTGGACATCCACACCGCGCGTCCCGGCATCGTCATCGGCCGCCGCGGCGCCGAGGCCGACCGCATCCGCGGTGACCTGGAGAAGCTGACCGGCAAGCAGGTCCAGCTCAACATCCTCGAGGTCAAGAACCCGGAGACGGACGCTCAGCTGGTGGCCCAGGCCGTCGCCGAGCAGCTCTCCTCCCGCGTCTCCTTCCGCCGTGCCATGCGCAAGAGCATGCAGTCGGCGATGAAGGCCGGCGCCAAGGGCATCAAGATCCAGTGCGGTGGCCGCCTCGGTGGCGCCGAGATGTCCCGCTCGGAGTTCTACCGCGAGGGCCGTGTGCCCCTGCACACGCTCCGCGCGAACGTGGACTACGGCTTCTTCGAGGCCAAGACGACCTTCGGCCGCATCGGTGTGAAGGTCTGGATCTACAAGGGCGATGTCAAGAACATCGCCGAGGTTCGCGCCGAGAACGCGGCCGCCCGTGCCGGCAACCGCCCGGCCCGTGGTGGCGGCGGCGCCGACCGTCCGGCCCGTGGTGGCCGTGGCGGCGGCGGCGAGCGTCGTGGGCGCAAGCCGCAGTCGGCTCCGGCTGCCGAGGCCCCCAAGGCCGAGGCTCCCGCTGCCGCTCCGGCTGAGAGCACCGGAACGGAGGCCTGACCGACATGCTGATCCCCCGCAGGGTCAAGCACCGCAAGCAGCACCACCCCAAGCGCCGTGGTCAGGCCAAGGGCGGCACGACGGTTTCGTTCGGCGAGTACGGCATTCAGGCCCTCACGCCGGCGTACGTCACCAACCGCCAGATCGAGGCGGCCCGTATCGCGATGACCCGCCACATCAAGCGTGGCGGCAAGGTCTGGATCAACATCTACCCGGACCGCCCGCTCACGAAGAAGCCTGCCGAGACCCGCATGGGTTCCGGTAAGGGTTCTCCCGAGTGGTGGATCGCGAACGTGCACCCGGGACGGGTCATGTTCGAGCTGTCCTACCCCAACGAGAAGATCGCCCGTGAGGCCCTCACTCGCGCAGCCCACAAGCTGCCGATGAAGTGCCGGATCGTCAAGCGCGAGGCAGGTGAAGCGTGATGTCGGCCGGTACCAAGGCGTCCGAGCTGCGCGAACTGGGTGACGAGGAGCTTCTCGCGAAGCTCCGCGAAGCCAAGGAAGAGCTGTTCAACCTCCGCTTCCAGGCGGCGACCGGTCAGCTCGAGAACCACGGTCGGCTCAAGGCCGTCCGCAAGGACATCGCGCGGATCTACACCCTGATGCGTGAGCGCGAGCTGGGCATCGAGACGGTGGAGAGTGCCTGATGAGCGAGAGCAACGTGACTGAGAAGAGCACCGCGGACCGCGGTTTCCGCAAGACCCGTGAGGGTCTCGTCGTCAGCGACAAGATGGACAAGACCGTCGTCGTCGCCGTCGAGGACCGTGTGAAGCACGCGCTGTACGGCAAGGTCATCCGCCGTACGAACAAGCTCAAGGCTCACGACGAGCAGAACGCCGCGGGCGTCGGCGACCGTGTCCTCCTCATGGAGACCCGGCCGCTGTCGGCGACCAAGCGGTGGCGCATCGTCGAGATCCTCGAGAAGGCCAAGTAGTAGCTCCCGCAAGGGAGTTCAACTGGCAGGCAATCCCTCCTAGGGGACCCCTAGGAATAGTTCCGCCAGGCTCGGCGGGGTCCGCGCACCACTCGCGGACCCCGCCGGGAACCGGCAGACAACCAGGAGATAGACGTGATCCAGCAGGAGTCGCGACTGCGTGTCGCCGACAACACTGGTGCGAAGGAGATCCTTTGCATCCGTGTGCTCGGTGGCTCCGGTCGCCGCTACGCGGGTATCGGTGACGTCATCGTCGCCACCGTCAAGGACGCGATCCCCGGCGGCAACGTGAAGAAGGGTGACGTCATCAAGGCCGTCATCGTTCGCACCGTCAAGGAGCGCCGCCGTCCGGACGGCTCGTACATCCGCTTCGACGAGAACGCCGCCGTCATTCTGAAGAACGACGGCGACCCTCGCGGCACCCGTATCTTCGGCCCCGTCGGCCGTGAGCTGCGCGAGAAGAAGTTCATGAAGATCATCTCGCTCGCGCCGGAGGTGCTGTAAGCATGAAGATCAAGAAGGGCGACCTGGTCCAGGTCATCACCGGTAAGGACAAGGGCAAGCAGGGCAAGGTCATCGCGGCCTTCCCCCGCGAGGACCGCGTCCTGGTCGAGGGTGTCAACCGGGTCAAGAAGCACACGAAGGCCGGTCCGACCGCGGGTGGTTCGCAGGCCGGCGGCATCGTGACGACCGAGGCTCCGGTCCACGTCTCCAACGTCCAGCTGGTCGTGGAGAAGGACGGCAACAAGGTCGTCACGCGCGTCGGTTACCGCTTCGACGAAGAGGGCAACAAGATCCGCGTTGCCAAGCGGACGGGTGAGGACATCTGATGGCTACCACCACCACTCCGCGTCTGAAGACGAAGTACCGCGAGGAGATCGCGGGCAAGCTGCGTGACGAGTTCAAGTACGCGAACGTCATGCAGGTTCCCGGCCTCGTCAAGATCGTGGTCAACATGGGTGTGGGCGACGCCGCCCGCGACTCCAAGCTGATCGAGGGCGCCATCCGCGACCTCACCACGATCACCGGTCAGAAGCCGGCCGTCACCAAGGCCCGTAAGTCCATCGCGCAGTTCAAGCTGCGTGAGGGCCAGCCGATCGGTGCCCACGTCACGCTTCGTGGCGACCGCATGTGGGAGTTCCTGGACCGCACCCTGTCGCTGGCGCTCCCGCGCATCCGCGACTTCCGCGGCCTGTCCCCCAAGCAGTTCGACGGCCGTGGCAACTACACCTTCGGTCTCACGGAGCAGGTCATGTTCCACGAGATCGACCAGGACAAGATCGACCGCGTCCGGGGTATGGACATCACCGTGGTCACCACGGCGACCAACGACGCTGAGGGCCGCGCGCTCCTTCGTCACCTCGGCTTCCCGTTCAAGGAGGCGTGAGCGAGATGGCGAAGAAGGCTCTCATCGCGAAGGCTGCTCGCAAGCCCAAGTTCGGCGTGCGTGCGTACACCCGCTGCCAGCGCTGCGGTCGTCCGCACTCCGTCTACCGCAAGTTCGGCCTGTGCCGCGTGTGCCTTCGTGAGATGGCTCACCGCGGCGAGCTGCCGGGCGTGACCAAGAGCTCCTGGTAGTCCTGTAGTTCAGGGACTCCCAGGCTCTCGGTAAGCAACCGGTTCGGCAGGAAGCCCGCTCCGCATGCCGTAGGCTTGCGGGGTTGGGCGCCTGCCGCGCCCGAACGCGTGCGGGCCCTCAGGCCCGCTAACGAACGCTTACTACGCCGTAGGTCCACCGCGCCGCACCCGTCCCGTCTCGGATCGGGGAGAGGGATGGCGCACCAGGAAACCCCGGCGAGAGAGGCCGAAGGCCAATTCATGACCATGACTGATCCGATCGCAGACATGCTGACGCGTCTGCGGAACGCGAACTCGGCGTACCACGACACCGTGGGAATGCCGCACTCGAAGATCAAGTCTCACATCGCAGAGATCCTCCAGCAGGAGGGCTTCATCACGGGCTGGAAGGTCGAGGACGCCGAAGTCGGCAAGAACCTCGTCCTGGAGCTGAAGTTCGGCCCCAACCGTGAGCGCTCCATCGCTGGCATCAAGCGCATCTCCAAGCCCGGTCTCCGGGTGTATGCGAAGTCCACCAGCTTGCCGAAGGTGCTCGGCGGCCTGGGCGTGGCGATCATCTCCACGTCGCACGGGCTCCTCACCGACAAGCAGGCCGGCAAGAAGGGCGTGGGTGGGGAAGTCCTCGCCTACGTCTGGTAGCGGAAGGGAACGGAGGAAACAGCTATGTCGCGCATCGGCAAGCTCCCCATCGCGGTTCCCGCCGGCGTGGACGTCACCATCGACGGCCGTACGGTCTCGGTCAAGGGCCCCAAGGGCACGCTGACCCACACCGTCGTAGCGCCGATCGACATCGCCAAGGGCGAGGACGGCACCCTCTCGGTGACTCGCCCCAACGACGAGCGTCAGAGCAAGGCCCTGCACGGCCTCTCGCGCACGCTGGTGGCGAACATGATCACCGGCGTGACCCAGGGTTACGTGAAGAAGCTCGAAATCAGCGGTGTCGGTTACCGCGTTGCTGCGAAGGGCTCGAACCTCGAGTTCGCGCTCGGCTACAGCCACTCGATCACGGTCGAGGCTCCTGAGGGCATCACCTTCAAGGTCGAGAACCCGACGCACTTCCAGGTCGAGGGAATCGACAAGCAGAAGGTGGGCGAGGTCGCGGCGAACATCCGCAAGCTGCGCAAGCCTGACCCGTACAAGGCCAAGGGCGTCAAGTACGAGGGCGAAGTCATCCGCCGCAAGGTCGGAAAGGCGGGTAAGTAACCCATGGCATACGGGCAGAAGATCCTCAAGGGCGACGCCTACAAGCGTGCCGCGATCAAGCGCCGCCACATCCGGATCCGCAAGAGGGTCTCCGGTACCGCGGAGCGCCCCCGTCTCGTCGTGACCCGCTCCAACCGCCACATCGTGGCGCAGGTGATCGACGACCTGAAGGGCCACACCGTGGCATCCGCGTCCACCCTGGACACTTCGATCCGCGGCGGCGAGGGCGACAAGTCCTCGCAGGCGCAGCGGGTCGGGGCCCTTGTCGCCGAGCGTGCCAAGGCCGCCGGTGTCGAGGCCGTCGTGTTCGACCGTGGTGGCAACCAGTACGCCGGGCGCATCGCCGCCCTGGCGGACGCCGCCCGCGAAGCCGGACTCAAGTTCTGAGTCGGTTCCGTAGCTAGCGGAAAAAGAGAGAGGTAATTCCAATGGCTGGACCCCAGCGCCGCGGTGGCGGTGCCGGTGGCGGCGAGCGGCGGGACCGGAAGGGCCGTGACGGCGGCGCAGCTGCCGCCGAGAAGACCGCGTACGTTGAGCGCGTTGTCGCGATCAACCGCGTCGCCAAGGTTGTGAAGGGTGGTCGTCGCTTCAGCTTCACCGCGCTGGTCGTGGTGGGCGATGGTGACGGCACCGTCGGTGTCGGTTACGGCAAGGCCAAGGAGGTGCCGGCCGCGATCGCCAAGGGTGTTGAAGAGGCCAAGAAGCACTTCTTCAAGGTCCCCCGCATCCAGGGCACCATCCCTCACCCCATCCAGGGTGAGAAGGCTGCCGGCGTCGTTCTCCTGAAGCCGGCGTCGCCGGGTACCGGTGTTATCGCCGGTGGTCCCGTGCGTGCCGTCCTGGAGTGCGCCGGTATCCACGACGTGCTGTCGAAGTCGCTCGGCTCCGACAACGCGATCAACATCGTGCACGCGACCGTGGCGGCCCTCAAGGGCCTGCAGCGTCCCGAGGAGATCGCGGCCCGCCGCGGTCTGCCCCTCGAGGACGTCGCCCCCGCGGCTCTGCTTCGTGCGCGTGCCGGGGCGGGTGCGTAATGGCTCGCCTCAAGGTCACGCAGACGAAGTCGTACATCGGCAGCAAGCAGAACCACCGTGACACCCTGCGCTCCCTTGGTCTCAAGGGGATCAACACGCAGGTCGTCAAGGAGGATCGTCCCGAGTTCCGCGGCATGGTGCACACCGTCCGCCACCTCGTGACGGTCGAGGAGGTCGACTGATCATGGCGGAGCAGAACCCGCTCAGGATCCACAACCTCCGTCCCGCCCCGGGCGCCAAGACCGCCAAGACCCGTGTGGGTCGTGGTGAGGCGTCGAAGGGTAAGACGGCAGGCCGTGGTACCAAGGGCACGAAGGCCCGTTACCAGGTTCCGGAGCGCTTCGAGGGTGGCCAGATGCCCCTCCACATGCGTCTCCCGAAGCTCAAGGGCTTCAAGAACCCGTTCAAGATCGAGTTCCAGGTCGTGAACCTCGACAAGCTGGCGGCGCTGTACCCGGAGGGTGGCGAGGTCACCGTCGAGGGACTCGTCGCCAAGGGTGCCGTTCGCAAGAACAGTCTCGTCAAGGTGCTCGGCGCGGGCGAGATCACCGTGGCGCTGCAGGTGACGGTCGACGCCGTCTCCGGCTCCGCCAAGGAGAAGATCACCGCCGCCGGCGGCACTGTCACCGAGCTCGTCTGACTTTCCCGGACGTCTCGATGACCTGAACGATCCCGACCGGGGATACCCCACAAATGGGGTATCCCCGGTTGGTCGTTCCTAGGGGAGTGGTCTCGCCGGTAAGGTGGCCGTCGCTGTCAACTTCCCGCCGAGTTCCTCGTCAACGGGCACCCTGAACGGGAGTTGTCCGTTACACATGTCGTTGCTCTGTTGGAACCTCAAGACCGTCACCTCTGGCGCGCTGGCGCGGGGGTCGCAGGAGGCACCGTGCTCACCGCGTTCGCCCGGGCGTTCAGGACGCCCGACCTGCGCAAGAAGCTCCTCTTCACGCTCGCCATCATCGTGGTGTACCGAGTGGGTACCCACATCCCGATCCCGGGCGTGGACTACAAGAACGTCCAGTCCTGTGTGGACCAGGCGTCCGGCAACCAGGGCCTGTTCGGTCTGGTCAACATGTTCAGCGGCGGCGCGCTGCTGCAGATCACGATCTTCGCGCTCGGCATCATGCCGTACATCACCGCGAGCATCATCCTGCAGCTTCTGACGGTCGTGATCCCGCGTCTGGAAGCCCTCAAGAAGGAGGGACAGGCCGGCACCGCGAAGATCACGCAGTACACGCGTTATCTGACGCTGGCGCTCGCCATCCTCCAGGGCACCGGCCTCGTGGCCACCGCCCGCAGCGGCGCCCTCTTCTCGGGCTGCACCGTCGCGGGCGACATCGTCCCGGACAGCTCGATCTTCACCACGATCACCATGGTCATCTGCATGACCGCCGGCACCACCGTCGTGATGTGGCTCGGTGAGCTCATCACCGACCGCGGCATCGGCAACGGCATGTCGATCCTCATGTTCATCTCGATCGCCGCGACGTTCCCCTCGGCGCTGTGGGCCATCAAGACCCAGGGCACGCTGGCCGGCGGCTGGATCGAGTTCGGCACCGTGATCTTCGTGGGCCTCGTCATGGTGGCGCTGGTCGTCTTCGTGGAACAGGCGCAGCGGCGCATCCCCGTGCAGTACGCGAAGCGCATGATCGGGCGCCGGTCCTACGGCGGTACGTCCACGTACATCCCGCTGAAGGTCAACCAGGCCGGTGTGATCCCGGTCATCTTCGCCTCGTCGCTCCTCTACATCCCGGCGCTGGTCGCCCAGTTCTCGGGCGGGACCTCCGGGTGGAAGACCTGGATCGAGACGAACCTGACCAAGGGCGATCACCCGATCTACATCACTTTGTACTTCCTGCTGATCGTGTTCTTCGCCTTCTTCTACGTCGCGATCTCCTTCAACCCCGAAGAAGTCGCCGACAACATGAAGAAGTATGGTGGCTTCATCCCGGGCATCCGGGCCGGCCGGCCGACCGCTGAGTACCTGTCGTACGTGCTCAACAGGATCACCTGGCCGGGATCGCTGTACCTGGGTCTGATCGCTCTCGTCCCGACAATGGCGTTGGTTGGCTTCGGGGCAAGCCAGAACTTCCCCTTCGGCGGGACGAGCATCCTGATCATCGTGGGTGTCGGCCTGGAGACGGTGAAGCAGATCGAGAGCCAGCTCCAGCAGCGCAATTACGAAGGGTTCCTCCGCTGATGCGTATCGTCCTCGTCGGGCCGCCGGGTGCCGGTAAGGGAACACAGGCAACGCGCCTCGCCGCGACGCTGGAAGTCCCCCACATCTCCACCGGGGACCTGTTCCGTGCCAACATCGGCCGGCAGACGGAGCTCGGCAAGCTGGCGAAGTCCTACATGGACGTCGGCAATCTGGTTCCGGACGAGGTCACCATCGCGATGGCCAAGGACCGCATGGAGCAGGCGGACGCCGAGAACGGCTTCCTGCTCGACGGCTTCCCGCGCAACGTCTCGCAGGCCGAGGCGCTGGACGAGCTGCTGACCCAGGAGGACATGGCGCTGGACGCCGTGCTCGACCTGGAGGTCCCCGAGGACGAGGTCGTCAAGCGCATCGCGGGGCGCCGCGTGTGCCGCAACGAGTCGGCCCACGTCTTCCACGTGACCTACAGCCCGCCGAAGCAGGAAGGCGTCTGCGACGTCTGCGGCGGCGAGCTGTACCAGCGCGACGACGACTCCGAGGAGACCGTCCGCAAGCGCCTGGAGGTCTACCACACGCAGACCGAGCCGATCATCGACTACTACAAGGCCCAGGGCCTGGTCGTCACGATCTCCGCGCTCGGTCCGGTGGACGAGGTCACCGGGCGCGCGCTGGACGCGCTCAAGAGCGACAAGTAGCAAGCAGCAGCAGGCAGTAGCAGAGCCGCACGACTGCACGTGCCGGCCGCGGGACCCTCGGGGTGCCGCGGCCGACGTGCGTGCGGGCCCGGTACGCGCGGTACCGCGGTCGCCCCCGCAGCCCGGGAGGGACCGCGGGGGCGGCACCGTATCGTGGGGGTGTCCGCCGTTTCCCGGTCCAGAAAGGCCGCAGCCGTCATGGTGCAGATCAAGAACCCCGAGCAGATCGCCAAGATGCGTGAGGCGGGGCTGGTCGTGGCCGCCATCCACGCGGCGACGCGGGAGGCGGCCGTACCGGGCGCCACCACGAAGGATCTGGACGAGGTCGCCCGCAAGGTGCTCGCGGAGCACGACGCGAAGCCCAACTTCCTCGGTTACGGCGGTTTCCCGGCGACCATCTGCACGTCGGTCAACGAGGTCGTCGTGCACGGCATCCCGTCCGACGACGTCGTCCTCAAGGACGGCGACATCATCTCCATCGACTGCGGCGCGATCGTCGACGGCTGGCACGGCGACGCCGCGTACACCGCGTTCGTCGGCTCCGGTCACGCGACCGAGCTGATCGAGCTGTCCCGGGTGACCGAGGAGTCGATGTGGGCCGGCATCGCGGCCATGAAGCTCGGCAACCGCCTCGTCGACGTCTCCCGCGCGATCGAGACGTACATCCGCCGCCAGCCCAAGCCGGGCGGCGGCAAGTACGGCATCGTCGAGGACTACGGCGGCCACGGCATCGGCACCGAGATGCACATGGACCCGCACCTGCTGAACTACGTCGAGAAGCGCCGCGGCAAGGGCCCCAAGCTGGTCCCCGGCTTCTGCCTGGCCATCGAGCCGATGGTGTCCCTGGGCACCCCGCGCACCGAGGTCCTCTCCGACGACTGGACCGTCATCACCACCGACGGCACCTGGTCCTCCCACTGGGAGCACTCCGTCGCGCTGACCGAGAACGGGCCGCTGGTGCTGACCGCGCCCGACGGCGGCCGGGCCAAGCTGGCGGAGCTGGGCGTCACCGCCGCTCCGGACCCCCTCGCCTGACCGCCGGCCCCGGCACGGGCAATTCCCCCGCCCGATTGCGCGCGTTGCCCGGCATAGGGATCTCCGTGGCGGGGCAGACTTCACGGATTCGTCTTTCCGGGTGTACTGACGTAGACTGACTCGTCGGCTCTCGTGCACCCGCATGTCCGCATGCGCTCGTTCGGGACCGATCAAGGTAGTCGATTCGAAGGGCGAAGCGTGGCCAAGAAGCAAGGTGCCATCGAGATCGAGGGCACTGTCGTCGAGTCTCTTCCGAACGCCATGTTCAAGGTTGAGCTCCAGAACGGCCACCAGGTCCTGGCACACATCAGCGGCAAGATGCGTATGCACTACATCCGCATCCTCCCTGACGACCGGGTCGTGGTGGAGCTGTCTCCGTACGACCTGACGCGTGGCCGGATCGTCTACCGCTACAAGTAGATCTTGTCCTCGTTCCGCTTCGGCGGGGCGGTGGCACTGACCCGGAGAACCTCACCCCATGAAGGTCAAGCCGAGCGTCAAGAAGATCTGCGACAAGTGCAGGGTGATCCGCCGTCACGGTCGGGTCATGGTCATCTGCGAGAACCCGCGCCACAAGCAGCGCCAGGGCTGACGCACGACCACCCCTCTGCATCACGCAGAACTTCGCGCGACGCGAGCAAACATGTTCATACGCAGGACCCGGGCCCGACGCGGCCCGACACCCCCGGTTCGGAGGCCGGGGACCCGATTCGTACCTGGTACGGCGGTCGGGATCCGGTCCTGTGGAAGACCTCCGAAAATCAACTGGAGCCATTGAATGGCACGCGTTTCCGGTGTTGACATCCCGCGCGAAAAGCGCGTGGAGGTCGCCCTCACCTACGTGTTCGGCATCGGCCGTACGCTGGCGCAGCTGACGCTGGCCGAGACCGGCGTGGACCCCAACACCCGCGTCCGCGACCTCTCGGAAGAGCAGCTCGTCGCGATCCGCGAGTACGTCGACGCGCACTTCAAGACCGAGGGTGACCTCCGTCGCGAGGTGCAGGCCGACATCCGCCGCAAGGTCGAGATCGGCTGCTACCAGGGTCTGCGCCACCGTCGTGGCCTGCCCGTCCGCGGTCAGCGCACCAGCACGAACGCCCGCACCCGCAAGGGCCCGCGTCGCGCCATCGCCGGCAAGAAGAAGCCGGGCAAGAAGTAGTCCTCAGCGGACAACGCTTCATCAGCGGTCTTCGCTGTAGGACCGACCACCTCCCTGTAGGAGATTTGACATGCCCCCCAAGGGTCGTCAGGGCGCTGCCAAGAAGGTGCGCCGCAAGGAAAAGAAGAACGTCGCTCACGGCCACGCGCACATCAAGAGCACGTTCAACAACACGATCGTCTCGATCACGGACCCCTCGGGCAACGTGATCTCCTGGGCCTCCGCCGGCCACGTCGGCTTCAAGGGCTCGCGCAAGTCCACCCCCTTCGCCGCGCAGATGGCCGCCGAGTCGGCCGCCCGCCGCGCGCAGGAGCACGGCATGCGCAAGGTGGACGTGTTCGTCAAGGGTCCCGGCTCCGGCCGTGAGACCGCGATCCGCTCGCTCCAGGCCACCGGCCTGGAGGTCGGTTCGATCCAGGACGTCACCCCCACCCCGCACAACGGCTGCCGTCCGCCCAAGCGCCGCCGCGTCTGACGCGTCGGCCGCCTGCGCGGTCAGTGGTTCCGGGCGGTACGGCTCCTTCGGGTCGTGCCGCCCGTACCCTTGCAGTACCCGCGCTGCTTTTCGCGCGGTCCCGTCGGGCGTCAAATAGCGGGCGTCCACGAGTGAAGGAACTGATCACAGCATGCTGATCGCTCAGCGTCCCTCGTTGACCGAAGAGGTCGTCGACGAATTCCGCTCCCGGTTCGTGATCGAGCCGCTGGAGCCGGGCTTCGGTTACACCCTCGGCAACTCCCTCCGCCGCACCCTCCTGTCGTCGATCCCCGGTGCCGCTGTCACCAGCATCCGCATCGACGGCGTCCTGCACGAGTTCACCACCGTGCCGGGCGTCAAGGAGGACGTCACCGACCTGATCCTCAACATCAAGCAGCTCGTCGTCTCCTCGGAGCACGACGAGCCCGTCGTGATGTACCTGCGCAAGCAGGGCCCGGGTCTGGTCACCGCCGCCGACATCGCGCCCCCGGCCGGTGTCGAGGTGCACAACCCCGACCTCGTCCTCGCCACGCTCAACGGCAAGGGCAAGCTGGAGATGGAGCTGACCGTCGAGCGCGGTCGCGGCTACGTCTCCGCCGTGCAGAACAAGCAGGTCGGCCAGGAGATCGGCCGGATCCCGGTCGACTCCATCTACAGCCCCGTGCTGAAGGTCACCTACAAGGTCGAGGCGACCCGAGTCGAGCAGCGCACCGACTTCGACAAGCTCATCGTCGACGTCGAGACCAAGCAGGCCATGCGTCCGCGCGACGCCATGGCGTCGGCCGGCAAGACCCTGGTCGAGCTGTTCGGTCTGGCCCGCGAGCTCAACATCGACGCCGAGGGCATCGACATGGGCCCGTCCCCCACGGACGCCGCCCTCGCCGCCGATCTCGCCCTGCCGATCGAGGAGCTGGAGCTCACCGTTCGGTCGTACAACTGCCTCAAGCGCGAGGGCATCCACTCCGTGGGTGAGCTCGTCGCCCGCTCGGAGGCCGACCTCCTGGACATCCGCAACTTCGGTGCGAAGTCCATCGACGAGGTCAAGGCGAAGCTGGCCGGCATGGGCCTCGCGCTCAAGGACAGCCCGCCCGGATTCGACCCGACCGCCGCCGCCGACGCCTTCGGCGCCGACGACGACGCGGACGCGGGCTTCGTCGAGACCGAGCAGTACTGAGAGCTCGGGCCGCTCGGTCCGTACTCGGCTGCGGGGCCGCTTCGGCTGGTCGCGCAGTTCCCCGCGCCCCTCACGGGGCGCGGGTTCTCCGGGAGCTCGAAAGAGCCTCCGGATCTCCGACGGGTGACCGCCCGCTCGGACACTGACTCCGGTACCTAGTACGGCCGGGGCAGACACCTAGGAGAAACACCATGCCGAAGCCCACCAAGGGTGCCCGTATGGGCGGCAGCGCCGCGCACGAGAAGCTGCTCCTCGCGAACCTCGCGAAGGCGCTCTTCGAGCACGGCCGCATCACCACCACCGAGGCGAAGGCCCGCCGCCTTCGTCCGTACGCGGAGCGTCTGGTCACCAAGGCGAAGAAGGGCGACCTTCACAACCGCCGTCAGGTGCTCCAGGTGATCACGGACAAGAGCATCGTGCACACGCTCTTCACCGAGATCGGCCCGCGCTACGAGAACCGCCCCGGTGGTTACACCCGCATCACCAAGATCGGTAACCGCCGTGGCGACAACGCGCCCATGGCCGTCATCGAGCTGGTCGAGGCGCTGACCGTCGCGCAGAACGCCGTCGGTGAGGCCGAGGCCGCCACCAAGCGCTCGGTCAAGGAGAACGACGCCAAGGCCACGGACACCGTGGTCGAGGACGCCGCTCCGGCCGACGCGGCGCCCGCCGAGGAGTCCAAGGACGCCTGAGGCACCGCCTGAGCGTTGAGCGGGTCCGCCCCCTGGGGGCGGGCCCGCTTCCGCGTTCCTGAGAGGATGCGCGAGTGAGTGACGAAGTACAGCCCGGCCTCGTACGGGTGCGGTTCGACCTGTCCTACGACGGCACCGCCTTCCACGGCTGGGCCCGCCAGGCCGCGGGGGAGCGCACCGTGCAGGCGGAGGTCGAGGAGGCCCTGCGCACCGTGACCCGGTCGGGGGCGGCGGTGTACCCGCTGACCGTCGCCGGCCGTACCGACGCCGGTGTCCACGCCCGGGGCCAGGTGGCCCACGTCGACCTGCCCGCCGCCGTGTGGGCGGAGCACCGCGAGAAGCTGCTGAAGCGGCTGGCTGGGCGGCTGCCCCGGGACGTGCGCGTCTGGTCGGCGGCCGAGGCCGCGCCGGGCTTCGACGCGCGGTTCGCCGCGCTGTGGCGCCGGTACGTCTACCGGGTCGGCGACCGGCCCGGCGGGGTCGACCCGCTGCTGCGCCACCATGTCCTGTGGCACGACTGGCCGTTGGACGTCGCCGTGATGGACGCCGCCGCCAAGTCGCTGGTGGGGGAGCACGACTTCGCCGCGTACGCGAAGAAGCGCGAGGGCGCCACGACGATCCGGGAGATCCTCGACTTCGGGGTGCGCCGGACGGCGGACGGCGTGGTCGAGATCGAGGTGCGCGCCGACGCGTTCTGCCACAACCAGGTGCGCTCGATGGTGGGCGCCCTGCTCTTCGTGGGCGACGGCCACCGCGGCGTCGACTGGCCGCGCGCGGTGCTCGACGCCGGGGTGCGGGACAGCGCGGTGCACGTGGTGCGGCCGCACGGGCTGACGCTGGAGGAAGTGGCGTACCCGGACGACGCGTTGCTCGCCGAACGGCAGCGGGTGGCGCGGGCGGTGCGGGTGCGGTGACGGCCGCCCGCCCCGCACGCGGTCGTGCGGGGCGCGCGGGACACGGTCCCGGCGGGGCCGTGGGCGCCCCGCGGGCGTCGCCGGGGCCCTGCGGGCCTGCGGGGCCGGGCACGGGCCCCGCGGCGGGCTCAGCCCCCCGTCGAGGCCGCCGCCGCGGACGCCTGGACCTGGCCGCGGCCGTAGAGCTGCTTGAAGATGAACTCCGCCAGGTCGTTGCCCGCCGTGTAGACCGGGGTGTCCTTGGTCGTCACGTCCTTGCCGTCGGTGAACCCGGCGACGGTGAAGTAGTCGTAGCGGCCGAGGGTGTTGGTGGTCGAGCGGCAGATCGCGGCGTCGCAGAACTTCTTCACGTCGCCGCCCGACAGGGACGCCACGATCGACTTCGCGTCCGCCTGCTGCCTGGCCCTGCGTGCCGCCGCCTCCGTGTCGAAGACCGCGACGCCGACCGTCACCGCGACGCCGTCCTTGACGTACGTGGCGCGCAGCAGCCGGGTGCAGCCGTTGGCGGTGAGCACCTTCGGCAGGGTCGCCTGGGCCGCGGTGGCGCACTGGGCGGTGTCGGCGGTCGGGCCCTTGCGGTAGACGTTCGACGTCATCGTGAGCTGCGTGCCCGGGAACAGGGTGTCCGCGCTGAGCGGCGCGGTGTCCTTGGCCTTGCTGGAGATGAACTCCTTCGGGTCCAGCGGCGGCGGGGCGCTGGTCGGCTCGAACGACGGCGCGGTGCTGCCCGCGCCGGGGATGTCCGCGGCCGACGGCAGCTTCGAGGACGGCTTGTCGGACGCCTCGCCGGAGCCGTTCGCCGACACGACCGCCATCGCGACGGCGGCGCCGACCACCACGGTGGCCACCGCGCCGCCCCCGACCAGGAGCAGACGGCGGCGTTTCGTCCGCGTCTCGGACGCCTCGGCGAGGGCGGCCCAGTCCGGGGTCTGCCCGCTGCCCGCGTCACTGGTCCACGGCTGCTGCGAATTCGGTTTCCAGGGATCCCACTGGGACTCCGGCCCCCCCTGCCCAAAGCTCATGGGCGGCATCTTAGACGGGGCCCGGGGTGTGCTGGTCCGCTCCAACAGGGGCCGCCGCCCTTAGCGTTGGGGCAGTGAACAAGGGCAAATGCGACATCTCCGGTTGGCTGGTGCGGCGGGCCTCCTGGCACGCGTGGGCGGTCCTGGTGGCCGTGCTCGGCGCGTGCGCGGCGCACACGGTGCGGGTGACCTCGGACGGAGGGATGGACAACGCGATCGTCGTCCGCGCCGCCCGCACCTGGCTGACCGGCGGTTCCCCCTACGCCGACCCCCACTTCCTCTATCTCCCGAGCGCCGTCCTGGCCGCCGCCCCGCAGGCCCTGCTGCCCGTCGCCGCGCTGCGCCTCCTGGTGCCGGTGACGGTGACCGCCTTCCTCGCCGGCGGGTGGGCGTGCGCCCTGCGGCTGCACGGGGTGCCGCTCCGCAGCCGGCTCGCGGTGCTCGGCCCGGCCGCCCTGTGCGCCGGCTTCGCGCCCTTCGGGCACCTGGTGCTGCTGGGCAACTGGACCGTGACGGCGGCCCTGGCCCTGCCGGCCGCGCTGCTGCTGGCCGGGCGGGGGCGCTGGGTGGCGGCCGGCGCGGTGCTCGGGGCGGCCGTCGCCCTGAAGCCGCTGCTCGCGCCGATGGCCCTGCTGTTCGTCCTGGCCCGGCGGCCGGGCGCGCTCGCGGCGATGCTGCTGGTCCCGGCGGCGGCCTCCGGCGCGGCGGCCCTGCTCATGCCGGACCCCGCGGGCTTCGTCACCCGCACCCTGCCGTTCCTGTTGCGCGGCGACGACTCCTTCGTACGGCTCTACGAGGCGTCCCCCGGCGCCGTGCTGCCGCGCCTCGGGGTGCCGGCCGTCCTCGCGGCGTCCCTCGCGCTCGCCGCCGCCGCGGCCGGGGTGGGGGCGGCCTGCCTGCGGTGGCGGCGCGGGGAGCCCGGACCGCTGCGGCTCACCGAGACGGCGGCGGGCCTGATGCTCTCCGCGTTCCTCGTCTCGCGCCCCTCCTACGACCACTACCTCCTGGTCGTAATGCCGCCGCTGCTCGCGGGACTGCCGTACGCGGGGTCCGTCGCCCGGCGGCCGTGGTTCTGGCTCGCGCTGGTGCCGCAGCTGCCCGGGGTGAGCTGGCCGTACCTGGAGCCGCAGACCCGCAGGGCGGCCCGGGACTGCGCGACCCTGAGTGTGCTGGCTCTCACAGTGGCCCGGCACAACGGGGCGGGGCGGACCCGGAAGGGCCCCGGGGGCGTGGTGGCGCCCCGGCGGGAACAGGGTTCCGGCACGTCTCGCGTACCCTGGAGGGCAGGCAGGGTTTACCGTGCCCGGTGATCCGGCGTTTTGACCCGTCCGGGCCGTCCCGGTAGTCTGCTTGTTCGTTGTGTATTGGCTTGCTCATTCTCACGTGAGGGGCCCTTACACCGGTCCACCGGGCCGATGACCAGCGACCAGCACGCGGTATGCGTCACCGCAGTGCGGTCTGGGCTGTCGATCGTCTTCGGTGACCTTGTCAGGACCCATTCACTGAAGAATCGAAGGCTACGAACCGTGCGTACGTACAGCCCCAAGCCCGGCGACGTGACTCGCCAGTGGCACGTCATCGATGCCCAGGACATCGTCCTGGGCCGTCTGGCGTCGACCGCCGCGTCCCTCCTGCGGGGCAAGCACAAGGCGATCTACGCCCCGCACGTCGACACCGGTGACTTCGTCATCATCATCAACGCCGACAAGGTGCACCTGTCCGGCAACAAGCGGACCCAGAAGATGGCCTACCGCCACTCCGGCTACCCGGGCGGTCTGCGCTCGGTCCGCTACGACGAGCTGCTCGACAAGAACCCCGAGAAGGCCGTCGAGAAGGCCGTCAAGGGCATGCTCCCCAAGAACACGCTGGGCCGTCAGATGCTCTCGAAGCTGAAGGTCTACAAGGGTGACCAGCACCCGCACGGCGCGCAGCAGCCGCAGCCGTTCGAGATCACCCAGGTCGCGCAGTAGTTCCGGCCACCCCCAAGACCGAACAGAATTTTTCGAGGAGAATCGTGGCCGAGACCACTGCCGAGCAGCCGCTCGACGAGACCGTCGACACCGAGAGCTACACCAGCGAGACCGAGGTGCCCGTCGAGGGCGAGTACACCTCCGAGTCCCTCGCGTCCCGCTTCGGCGACCCCCAGCCGGCTGCCGGCCTGGGCCGTCGCAAGAACGCCATCGCCCGCGTCCGGATCGTTCCGGGCACCGGCAAGTGGAAGATCAACGGTCGCACCCTTGAGGACTACTTCCCCAACAAGGTGCACCAGCAGGAAGTCAACGAGCCCTTCAAGGTGCTCGAACTGGACGACCGCTACGACGTCGTCGCCCGCATCGCGGGTGGCGGTGTCTCGGGTCAGGCCGGTGCGCTCCGTCTCGGTGTCGCCCGCGCGCTGAACGAGGCCGACGTCGACAACAACCGCGGCGCCCTCAAGAAGGCCGGGTTCCTCCGTCGCGACGACCGTGCGGTCGAGCGTAAGAAGGCCGGTCTCAAGAAGGCCCGCAAGGCCCCGCAGTACAGCAAGCGTTAATCTCCGCTGCCTGTACGTACTCCGAACGCCCCGGCGGCACGCCTACGTGCCGCCGGGGCGTTCGTTTTACCGCACCCCTGGGCGTATAACGGCACAAGACGCTCAAAGGGTTGTGTGATCGGAT
This sequence comes from Streptomyces sp. NPDC008150, assembly GCF_042956945.1. Lineage (NCBI taxonomy): Bacteria > Bacillati > Actinomycetota > Actinomycetes > Kitasatosporales > Streptomycetaceae > Streptomyces > Streptomyces sp. NPDC008150. The sequence continues at coordinate 101,920 of NZ_JBIBHJ010000009.1, forward strand.
GTTCAGGCATGGAATGCCTGGAATGCAGGAGCCGCGAGCGGCGCACCGGACGCGCCGTCCGCATCGGGACGGTTCCGGCGCATCGGCACGGCTTGCGCAACTGACGCTTCCTCAGGAGGACAAGTGGGACGACTCTTCGGCACGGACGGCGTGCGCGGTGTCGCCAACGCGGATCTGACGGCGGAGATGGCCCTCGGCCTTTCCGTCGCCGCGGCGCACGTACTGGCCGAGTCGGGAACCTTCGAGGGGCACCGGGCGACGGCGGTGGTCGGGCGCGACCCGCGCGCGTCCGGCGAGTTCCTGGAGGCGGCCGTGGTGGCCGGCCTCGCGAGCGCCGGCGTGGACGTCCTGCGCGTCGGCGTGCTCCCGACCCCGGCGGTCGCGTACCTCACCGGTGCGCTCGGTGCCGACCTCGGCGTGATGCTCTCCGCCAGCCACAACGCGATGCCCGACAACGGCATCAAGTTCTTCGCCCGCGGCGGCCACAAGCTCGCCGACGAGCTGGAGGACCGTATCGAGTCCGTGTACGCGGAGCACACCACCGGTGCCCCGTGGGACCGGCCCACCGGCGCGGGCGTCGGCCGGGTCACCAGCTACGACGCCGGCTTCGACAACTACGTCGCCCATCTCATCGGGGTGCTGCCCAACCGCCTGGACGGACTCAGGATCGTCCTCGACGAGGCGCACGGCGCCGCCGCGTACGTCTCGCCGGAGGCCTTCGCGCGGGCCGGCGCCGAGATCGTCACGATCGGCGCGGAGCCCGACGGCCTCAACATCAACGACGGCTGCGGCTCCACCCACATGGACAAGCTGAAGGCCGCCGTCGTCGAGCACGGCGCCGACCTCGGCATCGCGCACGACGGCGACGCCGACCGCTGCCTCGCCGTCGACCACACCGGCCAGGAGGTGGACGGCGACCAGATCCTGGCCGTCCTCGCCCTCGCCATGCGCGAGCACGGCGGGCTGCGGCACGGCACGGTCGTCGCGACCGTCATGTCCAACCTGGGCTTCAAGCTGGCCATGGAGCGCGAGGGCCTGGCCCTCGTCCAGACCGGCGTCGGCGACCGCTACGTCCTGGAGGAGATGAAGGAGCACGGCTACGCCCTGGGCGGCGAGCAGTCCGGGCACGTCATCATCCTCGACCACGCCACCACCGGCGACGGCACGCTCACCGGCCTGATGCTGGCCGCGCGGGTCGCCGAGAGCGGGCGCACCCTCAAGGACCTCGCGTCCGTCATGGAGCGGCTGCCCCAGGTGCTCGTCAACGTCCCCGACGTGGACCGCTCCCGGGTCGACACGTCGGCCGAGCTGGCCGCCGCGGTCACCGAGGCCGAGCGCGAACTCGGCGGCACCGGGCGGGTGTTGCTGCGTCCCTCGGGTACCGAGCCGCTGGTGCGCGTCATGGTCGAGGCCGCCGACATCGAGCAGGCCCGCTCGGTCGCGGGGCGACTCGCGGACGTCGTGAAGTCGGCGCTGGGCTGAGGTCTGCCGCCCGGCGCCGCGGGTCACCCCCCGGCGCCGGGCAGTACCCGTCCGCGCTGCCGCCGCCAGAGCCACTTCTGGGCCAGCAGCGTGAGGGTGCCGGCGACCACGATGCCGAGCAGGTTGGCCAGGAGCTGCTGGGTCGAGCCCCACATCTGGGCCGTGTCCCCGTAGGCCAGGGCCACCGCCGCGTTGGCCGCCGCGGGCACCGTCGTCACCGAGATGGCGACGCCCACCAGCGCCCCCGACTTCGCCGACGTCAGCGACAGGGTCCCGGCCACGCCGGCGAGCACCGCGACGACGAACGAGAACCAGTCCGGGGCGTACACGAACCCCGTGTTGGGCCGGTCCGCCTCCAGCTTGCCCTCGCTGAACAGGCCCAGCGCGTCCATGAGCAGGCTGAAGCCGACCGTGACCGCCATCGCCACCGCGAACCCCACGAGCAGGGCGACCAGGGAACGCAGGGCGAGCCGGGGCGCGCGCCGCACCAGCGCGGTGCAGATGCCCGCCAGCGGGCCGAACTCCGGGCCCACCGCCATCGCGCCGACGATCAGGATCGCGTTGTCGAGCACCACACCGCAGGCGGCGATCATCGTCGCGATGGTGATGAAGGCCAGATAGGTCACCGACAGCGTCGACTCCTCGTTCGTCGACTCGGTCAGGTCCTCCCAGAGCACCGCGTCCGCGCCGTCGCCCGGCGCCTCCCGCTCGGCCCGGTCCGCGCGGGCCGACAGCGTCAGGCCGGGGCTCTCCACGGTGATCGCGCCGGTCCGGTCGATGCCCAGTTTCCGCAGCGCGCCCAGGAGTTCGTCGCCGGCCTCCCTGGCGACGTCGCACAGGACGACGTCCCCGACGGGTTCGCGGGCCGCGCCGGTGAGGACGACGAGATGCGTGGTGCCGACCGTCCCCCCGATCAGCTCGACCACCTCGTCGGTCCGGTCGGCGGGTGTGATCAGGCGCAGGTGCAGCATGGGGGCAGGCTAGCCGTACGGCTCTTCCCCGCGCGCCCCGCCCTCAGAGCTTGCGCAGCCGCAGCCGCTGCACCTTGTGGTCCGGGCCCTTGCGGACGACCAGGGTCGCGCGGCCCCGCGTAGGCGCCACGTTCTCCGTCAGGTTGGGCTCGTTGACGGTGCGCCAGGTCGTGCGCGCGTAGTCCATGGCCTCCTCCTCGGAGACCTGCGTGTACTTGCGGAAGTACGAGGACGGGTTCTGGAACGCCGTCTCCCGCAGCCGGCGGAAGCGGTGCAGGTACCAGCGCTCGATGTCCTCGGGGCGCGCGTCCACGTACACGCTGAAGTCGAAGTAGTCCGCGAGGCCGACCCGGGTGCGGCCGTCGCTGCCGGGCAGCGCCGGCTGGAGGACGTTCAGGCCCTCGACGATCAGGATGTCCGGGCGGCGCACCGTCAGCCGCTCGCCGGGCACGATGTCGTAGATCAGGTGGGAGTAGACGGGGGCCGTCACCTCCTCCTTGCCCGCCTTCACGTCGGCCACGAACCGGGTCAGCGCCCGCCGGTCGTACGACTCCGGGAAGCCCTTGCGCGCCATCAGCCCGCGCGCCTGGAGCTCCCGCGTCGGCAGCAGGAACCCGTCCGTGGTGACCAGCTCGACGCGCGGGTGCTCCGGCCAGCGCGACAGCAGCGCCTGGAGCAGGCGGGCCACCGTGGACTTGCCGACGGCCACCGAACCGGCGACGCCTATGACGAACGGGGTGCCCGCCTGGGACCCCTGCTCGCCGAGGAAGGTGTTCAGGGCGCCCCGCAGCCCGTCGGTGGCCTTCACGTAGAGGTTCAGCAGGCGCGACAGCGGCAGGTAGATGTCGCGCACCTCGTCGAGGTCGATGACGTCGCCGAGGCCGCGCAGCTTCTCCACCTCCGCCGCGGTCAGCGGCAGCGGCGTCTTGTCGCGCAGCGCGCTCCACTCGGCCCGGGTGAGGTCGACGTAGGGAGTCGCCTCCGGCCGGGACCGGTGGGCGCTCCTGGGGGTCGTGGGCACCGAAGAGATCACGTTCCATTGTTACGGCGATTTGAACGGGACGGCGGGTGGGGTGTGTCACGCAGGTGGCCGGAGGGCGGGGCGGCCCGTCGTGTCCGGGGTGTCGTACGGCGGTGGGAATTTCCGATTTCGGGCACGGAGTGCCGGATTCCCGCACCGGTCGGCCCGTAGGCTGCCGCCCATGTGCGGAATCGTGGGATACGTGGGGGCGCAGTCGGCGCTCGATGTCGTGATGGCCGGGCTGAAGCGGCTGGAGTACCGGGGCTACGACTCGGCGGGGGTCGCCGTGCTCGCCGACGGCGGTCTGGCCGCGGCGAAGCGGGCGGGCAAGCTCGTCAACCTGGAGAAGGAACTCGTCGAACATCCGCTGCCGGCCGGCGCCACCGGCATCGGGCACACCCGCTGGGCCACCCACGGCGGCCCCACCAACGCCAACGCCCACCCCCACCTGGACAACGCCGGCCGGGTCGCCGTCGTCCACAACGGGATCATCGAGAACTTCGCCGACCTGCGCGCCGAACTCGCCGAGCGCGGCCACGACCTGGCCTCCGAGACGGACACCGAGGTCGTCGCGCACCTGCTCGCCGAGGAGTTCTCCTCCTGCGCGGACCTCGCCGAGGCCATGCGCATGGTCTGCCGCCGCCTCGAAGGCGCCTTCACGCTGGTCGCCGTGCACGCGGACGAGCCGGACGTCGTGGTCGGCGCCCGCCGCAACTCCCCGCTCGTGGTCGGGGTCGGCGAGGGCGAGGCCTTCCTCGCGTCCGACGTCGCCGCCTTCATCGCCCACACCCGCTCCGCGATCGAACTGGGCCAGGACCAGGTCGTCGAACTGCGCCGCGACGGCGTCACGGTCACCGGGTTCGACGGGGCCCCCGCCGAGGTCCGCTCGTACCACGTGGACTGGGACGCCTCCGCCGCGGAGAAGGGCGGCTACGACTACTTCATGCTGAAGGAGATCGCCGAGCAGCCCAAGGCCGTCGCCGACACCCTCCTCGGCCGCATCGACGCCGCCGGCTCGCTGACCCTCGACGAGCTGCGCATCAGCCACGCCGAGCTGCGCGAGACCGACAAGGTCGTCATCGTGGCCTGCGGGACCGCCTTCCACGCCGGGATGATCGCCAAGCTGGCCATCGAGCACTGGACGCGCATCCCCTGCGAGGTGGAGCTGGCCAGCGAGTTCCGCTACCGCGACCCGATCCTCGACCCGCGCACCCTCGTCATCGCCATCTCCCAGTCCGGCGAGACGATGGACACGCTGATGGCGCTGCGGCACGCCCGCGAGCAGGGCTCCAAGGTCCTCGCCATCTGCAACACCAACGGCTCGACCATCCCCCGCGAGTCCGACGCCGTCCTCTACACCCACGCCGGGCCCGAGGTCGCCGTCGCGTCGACGAAGGCGTTCCTGACCCAGCTCGTCGCCTGCTACCTGGTCGCGCTGTACCTGGGCCAGGTGCGCGGCACCAAGTGGGGCGACGAGATCCGCGCCGTCGTGCGCGACCTCGCGCAGATCTCCGGCGAGGTGGACCGGGTCCTGGAGACGATGGAGCCGGTACGGGCGCTGGCGCGCTCGCTGGCCGACAAGAACACCGTGCTCTTCCTCGGGCGGCACGTCGGGTACCCGGTGGCTCTCGAAGGCGCCCTGAAACTCAAGGAGTTGGCGTACATGCACGCCGAGGGGTTCGCCGCGGGCGAGCTCAAGCACGGGCCGATCGCGCTGATCGACGAGGACCTGCCGGTCGTCGTGGTCGTGCCGTCGCCGCGCGGGCGCTCGGTGCTGCACGACAAGATCGTCTCCAACATCCAGGAGATCCGGGCGCGCGGTGCCCGCACCATCGTCATCGCGGAGGAGGGCGACGAGGCGGTCGTCCCGTACGCCGACCACCTGATCCGCATCCCGGCCACGCCCACGCTGCTCCAGCCGCTGGTGGCCACGGTCCCGCTCCAGGTCTTCGCCTGCGAACTGGCCACGGCCCGGGGCAACGAGGTGGACCAGCCGCGGAACCTGGCGAAGTCGGTGACGGTGGAGTAGCCGGGGCCGGGCGGCGGGGAGGGGACGCGCCGGCCGCGCGTCCCCGCCCCGCCGCCCTCACGTCAGCGGCGGCGCGCCGACCTGAAGGCCGCGACCGCCCTGTAGGCCAGTACCAGCAGGAGCGTCACCGGGATCCAGACGACGACGATCCGTCCCGTGTCCGGGGTGTCGTACTGGAGCTCCCCGAAGGTGATGCGCAGGACCGGCACGAGCATCAGCAGTCCGGGCACGGTCAGCAGGACCGCGGTCAGGAGCCGCTTGCGGTCCGCCGCCGTCAGCTTCCGCCACTTCTGCTTCGTGGTGGGCGGCGCGGGCGCCGCCGGTATCTGTCCCGGCTCCCGCGCCGGGAGCGCCACCACGGCCTCCGGCGGGACCGCCGCGTCGATCTCGGCGATCTTCGCGGGCGTCACGCCCCGGAACAGGTTCGGCTCCACGGTCACGTTGAATCCGTCGTGCCCGGTGAGCGAGCGCGCCCCGTCCGGCCGCGTGGTCATGGCGGAGACCGCGTCGTACCGGACGGTGACCGGGCCCCGCGGGCCCTCCAGGCTCACGCCCTCCGCCCCGACGACCAGCGTGACGGCGTCGTTCGTCAGCGAGGGGTGCCGGGTGCCGGTGACCGACTCCTCCGAATGCTGCGGGGCGAGCGTGCAGCCCGCCCAGTCGAGCCCCCGCCCCGGCACCTGGAACAGCGCCGCGTCCCAGACCTCGTGGGCGACTTCGTGCAGGTCGCCCACGGTGACGGCCGCCAGCTCGGCCCGCTGCTGCTCCGGTCCCAGCACGCGGTGCCCGAGCAGCACACTGACGGCGTACGAGGGGAGCGCCGCCGCGCCCAGGTCGGGGACGTCGAACACCTTCAGTGCCCTGGCCCGCGCCGAGTCCAGTTCGGTCTGCGTGATGCGGCCCGCCCGCAGCCGGGCGAGCGTGTCGACGAAGCCGCCGACGACCGCGTCCTGCTTCTTCGGCAGCGCGTCCGCGTACGCGGTCAGCACCGCGTGGTCCGCGTCGCGCGGCGAGTAGTCGGCCTCCGCCGAGTACGAGTAGCCGCCCTCCTGGCGCAGGTCGTGGAAGAGGGCACGGCCCAGCACGTCCGCGAAGAGGGAGGCCGCGGTGGAGCGGCGGACGACCGAGGTGAGCAGGACGTGTCCGTCGTCGCCGGGCACGAAGGCGGGCGTCACGGGCAGGGCGTCGGTCGCCGCGGGCGCCGGGAAGCGGGTGCCTGCCGGCAGCGAGAGGTCCAGGCCCTCGGGCACGTGGTCGCTGGTGATCCACAGCACCGCGTTCTCCCGGGTGAACCGGGTCGCCGCCCAGTCCCGCACCTGCTCCGCGGTCAGGCTCCAGGTGCCCATCTCGTTGTAGCTGGACAGCCCGTAGCCCCGCGCGCCGTGGCGCCACATCGGCAGCTGGGAGACGGAGCCGCGGCCGGACGCCTCCGTGCGCAGGATCTCCCGCTCGGTCTCCAGCCGTTCCATCGGCAGGTCGCGCAGGGCCGCGCAGACGCCGTTGAGGTGTGCGACCACCTCGGCCTCGGAACCGGTGACGTGGAAGAGGGTGTAGGCGTTCGCCGTCGTGCCGTTGTGGTGCGCGTCGGTCAGGCCCAGGCGGTGCAGCGCCAGATGCTCGACGAGGTGGGTGATGCCGGAGGTGGCCAGGGTCTCGTCGGCGCGGCCCACGCGGAAGAAGAGGCCGGCCGTCGTCTCGCCCTGGCGCGGGGCGTAGAGAGTGGGAATGCCCTGCACGGTGGTGTGCGAGACCAGGCCGGCGAGCGTGTCGAGGCCCGGTGCGGCGGTGAGTCCGACGGTCATCGGTGGCCTCCTCGGGCCGTTGCCAGCGCGGCGTCGCGCTGATCGGCGAAGGCTCCCTGCCAGCGGGGCAGGTAGCGCCAGGGGAATTCGTCGATCCGGTTGCCGAGGGCCTCGAAGTGCGGTGCCGCGTCGGCGGGACGGCCGGCGAGGGAGAAGACCATGGCGAACGCGCCGTGCGCACCGGGCGCGTGCCAGCCCGGGACGAAGTCCGGATGCAGCACGGAGTCACGGGCGGCCTGCCGCAGTTCGGCCAGGACGGCCACCTCGCGCAGGTACGCGACGTCCTGGCCGCCCTCCAGCGACACCCAGTGCTCGATGTGCGCGAGTGCGACCAGGGCGCCCGACGGGGAGCCGGGCGGGGCGGCCGTCGCGCACTCGCGGGCGAAGCCGTGCGCCGCCTCCCAGGAGCCGCTCCACTTCGGGCACACCTGCTGGAGGTGCTGGAGCTGTGCGCCGTAGTGGTGCGGGTGGACCGCCGACAGCCGGTCGTAGCGGCGGCGGGACTCGGACTGCCCGAGTTCCAGACCGCGCGCGGACGTCTGGCGCGAGGCCCACGCGGCCGCGTACCCGGGGTGCTCGGCACACACCTCGATGAGCAGCCGCTCGGCCTTGCGCAGCCATTCGTGGAACCGCGCGAACCGGTCGCGCGAGACGTGCTGCGCCTCCGCCCGGCTGCGGATCTCCCAGCCCATGCGGATGTACCGCTCGGCGAGCAGGGCCCGCGGCAGCGGGTCGTCCGGCTGCTCGGCCGCCGCCCGTTCCAGGAGCGTCTCCACCTCGTCCAGGTCGCCCAGGGCGCCGGCCGCGTAGTGGGTCCGCTCGCCGTCCAGCCCGTCGAAGAAGGCCCGGACCGCCGTCCAGTCGCCCGCGAACGCCGCCTGGCGCAGCGGAGCCAGGTCCGGATGGACCTCGAAGGGATCGCACAGCAGTGGCTGCGCTCCCGTGGCAGTTGTGGTCATGCCTCCGCCCCCTGGCGTGCTTACGGAAAGGAGTCCGCCGCGCCGACTGGCCCCCCAGGGCGCGCACGGACGTGATCAACGTCGTGATCAAGTTGCCGCAGGCTAGCAGTCGGCTGTGACAGACGGGTGTCCCTCACACACACCCGTAGGGTGCGGTGCATGAGCATCATCGGGGTCGGGATCGACGTGGCCGAGATCGACCGGTTCGGGGCGTCGCTGACGCGCACGCCGGCGCTGGCCGCCCGGCTGTTCCTGCCGCAGGAGCTGTCGCTGCCGAGCGGCGAGCGGCGGGGGACCGCCTCGCTCGCCGCCCGGTTCGCCGCCAAGGAGGCGCTCGCCAAGGCGCTGGGCGCGCCCGGCGACCTGCTGTGGACGGACGCGGAGGTGTACGTCGAGGACACCGGGCAGCCGCGGCTGCGCGTCACGGGCACGGTCGCGGCGCGGGCCGCCGCGCTGGGCGTGCGGTCCTGGCACGTGTCGCTGAGCCACGACGCGGGGATCGCCTCGGCCGTCGTGATCGCCGAGGGATAGCACCGCCTCCGGCCCCGTCGGCGGCCCGGAGGCGGGCCCGGAGGTTTTCGGGGCAGACTCGGAACCATGCGTACTGCGTACAGCGTGGAGACGGTCCGGACGGCCGAGCGGGAGCTGATGGCGCGGCTTCCCGACGGGGCCCTGATGCAACGCGCCGCCGCGGGACTCGCCGTCGCCTGCGCCCAGTTGACGGGCCGGGTCTACGGCAGCCGCGTCGTCCTGCTCGTCGGCAGCGGCGACAACGGCGGCGACGCCCTGTACGCCGGTGCCCGCCTCGCCCGGCGCGGGGCCGGCGTCACGGCGGTGCTGCTCAGCCCCGGCCGCACCCACCCCGGCGGCCTCGCCGCGCTGCGCCGGGCGGGCGGGTCCGTGAGCGACGACCTCGCCGGGGCCGGCGGCCTCGTCGACCGGGCCGACCTCGTCGTCGACGGCATCGTGGGCATCGGCGGCAGGGGCGGCCTGCGCCCCGACGCGGCGCTCCTCGCCGAACGCGCCGCCCGCTCCCGCGCCGCCGTGCTCGCCGTCGACCTGCCCAGCGGTGTCGACGCCGACACCGGCGAGGTGCACGGGGCCGCCGTACGGGCCGACCTCACCGTCACGTTCGGCACCCACAAGCCGGGGCTGCTGATCGACCCGGCGCGGGAGTACGCGGGATCGGTGCGGCTCGTCGACATCGGCCTCGACCTGCCCGCCGAGGCCGAACTGGAGGCGCTCCAGCACGCCGACGTGGCCGCCCTGCTGCCGCGGCCGGGCGGCGAGAGCGACAAGTACCGGCGCGGGGTCGTCGGCGTCGTCGCCGGGTCCGCCCGCTATCCCGGCGCCGCCGTGCTGGCCGTCGCCGGGGCGCTGCGCTCCGGCGCGGGCGCCGTGCGGTACGCGGGGCCCGCCGGGGACAGCGTGCTCGCCCGGTTCCCCGAGACCCTCGTCTCCCGCGAGGGACCGGCTCGGGCCGGACGCGTGCAGGCGTGGGCCGTCGGGCCCGGTGTGGGGGAGGACGCGGACGCCGTCGCCGAGGTGCTGGCGGCCGACGTGCCGGTGCTCGTCGACGCGGACGGGCTGCGGCTCGCCGACCGGGAGACCGTGCGCGCGCGCACCGCCCCCACCCTGCTCACCCCGCACGCCGGGGAGGCCGCCGCCCTGCTGGACACCGACCGCGCGGACGTCGAGGCGAACCGGCTGGCCTCGGTGCGCGCCCTCGCCGCCCGGTACGGGGCGACCGTGCTGCTCAAGGGCGCCACCACCCTGGTGGCGGACCCGGGGGGCGGCGCGGTGCGCGTCAACGCGACGGGCACGCCCTGGCTCGCCACCGCCGGCAGCGGCGACGTGCTCTCCGGGCTGGCCGGCTCGCTGCTCGCCTCCGGTCTCTCCGCGCGCGACGCGGGCAGTGTCGCCGCCTACCTGCACGGCCTCGCCGGCCGGCGCGCCGCGCACGGCGCGCCCGTCGGCGCGCACGACGTGGCCGAGGCGATCCCGGGCGCCTGGCGCGACGTCATGGACGCGTGAGACGGCGGGCCGGCACGCGCGTACGGACCCGCTGCACCGTACGCGCCGGAGCCGGGGACCTCTTTGAGACACTGGGGCGCGATGACTGAGACACCACCAGCGCCGACCGCGCCGCTGCGCGCCCGCGCCGAGATCGATCTGGCCGCCCTGCGGGCCAACGTGCGCGCCCTGCGCGACCGGGCCCCCGGCGCCGCCCTCATGGCCGTCGTCAAGGCCGACGCGTACGGCCACGGCGCGGTCCCGTGCGCGCGTGCGGCCGTCGAGGCGGGCGCCACCTGGCTGGGCACCGCCACGCCCGAGGAGGCGCTCGCCCTGCGCGCGGCCGGGATTCCCGCGTCGGTGCGGGTCATGTGCTGGCTGTGGACGCCCGGCGGGCCCTGGCGGCGCGCGATCGAGGAGGACATCGACGTCTCGGTCAGCGCCATGTGGGCCCTGGGCGAGGTCGTCGAGGCCGCCAGGGCGGCCGGGCGGCCCGCCCGCGTCCAGCTCAAGGCCGACACGGGCCTCGGCCGCAACGGCTGCCAACCCGGCCCCGACTGGGACGAGTTGGTGGGCGCGGCCCTCGCCGCCGAGGCCGCGGGGCTGCTGCGGGTCACCGGCCTGTGGTCGCACTTCGCGTGCGCCGACGAACCCGGCCACCCCTCCATCGCCGCCCAGCTCACCGTGTTCCGCGCGATGCTCGCGGAGGCGGAGGGCCGCGGCGTGCGGCCCGAGGTGCGGCACATCGCCAACTCGCCCGCCACGCTCACCCTGCCCGCGTCGCACTTCGACCTGGTCCGCACCGGCGTCTCCGTCTACGGCATCTCGCCCAGCCCCGAGATCGGCACCTCCGCCGACCTCGGACTGCGCCCGGTGATGACGCTGTCGGCGTCCCTCGCCCTGGTCAAGCAGGTGCCCGGCGGACACGGCGTCAGTTACGGGCACCACTACGTCACTCCCGGCCGGACCACCCTCGGCCTGGTCCCCCTCGGCTACGCGGACGGCGTCCCGCGGCACGCGTCGGGCGCCGGGCCGGTGCTGGTCGGCGGCAAGTGGCGCACGGTCGCGGGCCGCATCGCCATGGACCAGTTCGCCGTCGACCTCGGCGGCGACGAGCCCCAAGTGGGCTCCCGCGCCGTCCTGTTCGGCCCCGGCGACGGGGGCGAGCCGACCGCCGAGGACTGGGCGCAGGCGGCCGGCACCATCGCGTACGAGATCGTCACCCGCATCGGAAGCCGCGTACCGCGCGTCCACGTGAACGGATGACGGCACCGGTGAACGGGGTAACCGCACAGGGGCGGCCCGCGCCGGACAGGCCCCCCGCGGCACACGCGACCACGGCGAAGAGGAGCGGGACGTGAGCGAGAGCAGTGCGGACGGCGTCGGGGAGGCCGTCGCGGCGGCCGCCGCGGGCAACTGGCGCCGGGCCGGTCTCGCGGGCGCCGCGATAGGGGTCGTCGCCGCGGGCGCCGCGGCCGGTGTCGCCGTGGAGCGCATGACGGTGGGCCGCGGCATGCGGCGCCGCGCCCAGCTCGTCCTCGACTCGTCGGGCCCGTACGGCGCCCTGCGCGGCACCCCCGGCAAGGCGTACGCCGACGACGGCACCGAGCTGTACTACGAGGTCGACGACGTCGAGACCGAGCCGGCCCTCGCGCCCAAGCGGCGCCGCCTGTTCGGGCGCAAGGCACCCGCGCCGGTCACCGTCGTGTTCAGCCACGGCTACTGCCTCAACCAGGACTCCTGGCACTTCCAGCGGGCCGCGCTGCGCGGTGTCGTGCGCACCGTCCACTGGGACCAGCGCAGCCACGGCCGCTCCGGGCGCGGTCTCGCGCAGACCCGCGAGGGCGTGCCGCTGACCATCGACCAGCTCGGGCGCGACCTGAAGGCCGTCATCGACGCCGCCGTGCCCGAGGGCCCCGTCGTGCTGGTCGGGCACTCCATGGGCGGCATGACGATGATGGCGCTGGCCGCGCAGTACCCCGACCTGATCCGTGACCGGGTGGTCGCCGCCGCTCTCGTCGGCACCTCCTCGGGCCACCTCGGCGAGGTCAACTTCGGCCTGCCGGTGGCCGGGGTGAACGCGGTGCGCCGCGTCCTGCCCGGTGTGCTCAAGCTGCTGGGGCAGCGGGCCGACCTGGTGGAGAAGGGCCGCCGGGCCACCTCGGAGCTGTTCGCCGGGATCATCAAGCGGTACTCGTTCGCGTCCCGCGACGTCGATCCGGCGGTCGCCCGGTTCGCGGAGCGGATGATCGAGGCCACCCCGATCGACGTGGTCGCCGAGTTCTACCCGGCGTTCACCGACCACGACAAGCAGGACGCGCTCGTCCACTTCAAGGACATGGCCGTCCTCGTGCTCGCCGGGGTCGACGACCTCGTCACGCCCAGTGAGCACAGCGAGGCGATCGCGCGGCTGCTGCCGGACGCCGAACTCGTCCTCGTCCCGGACGCCGGGCACCTCGTGATGCTGGAGCACCCGGACGCCGTGACCGACCGGCTCGCGGACCTGCTGTCCCGCGCGGGAGCCGTGCCGTCAGGGGCTACCGTGGCTGGTTATGGAAGCACCAGCAGCAGCACGGGGCGCGGCTGAGCCGGAGGCCGGTTCCACCGCCTCGTCCGTTCCCGCCGACGTCTCCTCCGGGGCCCTCCCCGCGACCGCCGTCGAGATCACCGTCGACTCGCCCGACCGCATGCTTGAGCTGGGCCGCAGGCTCGCCGCGCTCCTGCGCGCAGGTGACCTCGTGATGCTGAGCGGCGAGCTCGGCGCCGGGAAGACGACGCTCACCCGCGGGCTGGGGGAGGGCCTCGGGGTACGGGGCGCGGTCACCTCGCCGACGTTCGTCATCGCCCGCGTGCACCCCTCCCTCGGCGACGGGCCGCCGCTGGTGCACGTCGACGCGTACCGGCTCGGCGGCGGACTCGACGAGATGGAGGACCTCGACCTCGACGTCTCGCTGCCCGAGTCCGTGGTCGTGGTGGAGTGGGGCGAGGGCAAGGTCGAGGAACTCGCCGACGACCGGCTCCAGTTGAGGATCCACCGGGCCGAGGGCGACACCACCGACGAGGTGCGCCACGTGACGGCCACGGGCCTGGGCCGCCGCTGGGCCGCCGCCGACCTGGCCTCCCTGGCCGGCTGACGGCCTCGCGGCCCCGGCCGTCCCGCCTCCCACGACCCGCCCGGCGGCGGTACCGCGCGTCCGCCGGGCGGGTCGTCGCGCCCGGACACAGGGCATGCACGGCGATGCGTTCGTACGTTCACCTGAACGTTCCGACAAGGCGTCGGGAAGATATTGCGCCGGGCGCCCCGCCCGTGGTCACATGGTATCCAGCCCGTAGTTAGGTACACCTAACCACGACCGCCCCCGACGCTCAGGAGGCGCACATGCCGGCCACGGAACGAGACGGGACGCCCTTCGCGGCGACCGGGGTGCCCCTGCGCGACCTGCTGGCGGCGGGCGCCGCCGCGCGGGCGGTCTCGACCCCGCCGACCCACGACGAGCGCGCCGCGAGCGGCGACCGTGCCGACGGCGCGGCGCGCGCGGGCGAGCGGCGGGCGGTCGCGGGTGCCCGGCGCGGTGCCGCCGCCGCCCAGGCGCCGGGCGAGACCCCCGGCGCACGCCGCGAGGCGGCCTGACCGTCCCGGTCCGACCGCCGCGTGCGCCCGGCGTCGTCGCCGTTGCCGGCGTCAGCGGATGACGACGACCCGCTGGCCGATCGTCGCGAACTGCCACATCGCCTCGCCGTCGGCCCGTGACTCGCGGATGCCGCCGGTCCTGTCGTCCGGGGCCGGCCGCGTCTGCGGCGGGCGGACCGCCGCGCTGAACCCGATGGCGATCCCGTCCACGCTCGCGAACCGCACCACGTGCTCGATGGGCGCCCCGTCGGTGCCGGTGACCGCGTTGGAGCGCGAGTCGACCGAGTAGCTGTCGGGCGCCGGGTCCACGCTGCCCGGGGCCACCTTGAAGGTCCGCAGCACCCTGCCCCGCGCGCTCACCAGCCAGACCCGGTCGTCGTCCACCGAGTAGACGACCCGCTCGCCCGTGCCCGACGAGGCCGGCAGCGCGGTGGGGTTCCTCCGGTCGCGCGGCGCCTTCGAGGCGACGGCGGCGGTGGGGACGCTCTTCGCGGCGCGGCCGACGCCGGCCGGGACGGTCGCGTACGCCTGGAAGGCGAGGACGCCGACCGTCGCGACGGCCACCGTGGTGAGTCCGGCCACCACCATTCCCGAGCTGCTGTCTGCCACCCTCGCCTCACTCCCCACTGTGACCGTCCGGTACCTCTGGGTGACCGTAGCAGTGCGGGCGGTCCGCCCCGGGCGGCCATGCCCGGTGCGCGGGAGCCGTAGGCTGTTTGCGTGCTCTTGCTCGCTCTGGATACCGCCACCCCCGCCGTGACCGTCGCCCTGCACGACGGGGACGCCGTCGTCGCCTCGTCGAGCCAGGTGGACGCGCGCCGCCACGGCGAGCTGCTGCTGCCGGCCGTGGACCGCGTCCTCGCCGAGGCGGGGCTGAGGATCGACGCCGTCACGGGCGTCGTCGTCGGCGTCGGCCCCGGCCCGTACACCGGTCTGCGCGTCGGCCTCGCCACCGCCGACACCTTCGGGTTCGCGCTCGGCGTCCCCGTGCACGGCGTGTGCACCCTCGACGCCCTCGCGTACGCAGCCGACGTGGACGGACCGTTCGTCGTCGCGACGGACGCCCGCCGCAAGGAGGTGTACTGGGCGCGGTACGCCGACCCCCGCACCCCGCTGACCGGACCGGCGGTCGACCGTCCCGCCGACATCGCCGACGAGGTCGCCGGGCTGCCCGCCGTCGGCGCGGGCGCGCTGCTCTACCCGGACACGTTCCCCGACGCCCGCGCCCCCGAGCACGTCTCCGCCGCCGCGCTCGCCGCCCTCGCCGCGGAACGGCTGGCGCGCGGCGACGAACTCCCGCCGCCACGCCCCCTCTACCTGCGCCGCCCCGACGCGCAGGTGCCCAAGAACTACAAGGTGGTCACCCCCAAGTGACCGGCCCGCAGAGCGAGGCCGCCGGCCCCGACGCGCCCGTACTGCGCGAGATGCGCTGGTGGGACATCGATCCGGTGCTGCGCCTCGAAAAGGAACTGTTCCCCGAGGACGCCTGGTCGCGCGGCATGTTCTGGTCCGAACTGGCCCACGCGCGCGGCGCCGAGGCCACCCGGCGCTACGTCGTCGCCGTCGACGGCGACCGCCTCGTCGGGTACGCCGGGCTCGCCGCCGCCGGTGACCTCGCCGACGTCCAGACCATCGCCGTCGCCGCCGACCACTGGGGCACGGGCCTCGGCGGCCGGCTGCTGACCGAACTGCTGCGCGCCGCGACCGCCTTCGAGTGCGGCGAGGTACTGCTGGAGGTGCGCGTCGACAACGTCCGCGCCCAGAAGCTGTACGAGCGCTTCGGGTTCGTCCCCATGGGCTTCCGGCGCGGCTACTACCAGCCGGGCAACATCGACGCGCTGGTCATGCGCCTGACCGACCCCGCGAACTCCGTACAGGGAACCGACGTGCAAGGAACCGACATCCATGGCTGACTCACGCGACGAGCCGCTCGTTCTCGGCATCGAGACGTCCTGCGACGAGACCGGCGTCGGCATCGTCCGCGGCACCACCCTGCTCGCCGACGCGATCGCCTCCAGCGTCGACGAGCACGCCCGCTTCGGCGGTGTCGTGCCCGAGGTGGCCTCCCGCGCCCACCTGGAGGCGATGGTGCCCACCATCGAGCGGGCGCTGAAGGACGCGGGCGTGAGCCCCCGCGACCTCGACGGCGTCGCCGTCACCGCCGGCCCCGGCCTCGCGGGCGCGCTGCTCGTCGGCGTGTCCGCCGCGAAGGCGTACGCCTACGCGCTCGGCAAGCCGCTGTACGGCGTCAACCACCTCGCCTCGCACATCTGCGTCGACCAGCTGGAGCACGGGCCGCTGCCCGAGCCGACGATGGCGCTCCTGGTGTCCGGCGGCCACTCCTCGCTGCTGCTGTCCACCGACATCACCGCGGACGTCCGGCCGATGGGCGCGACCATCGACGACGCGGCGGGCGAGGCGTTCGACAAGATCGCCCGCGTGCTGAACCTGGGCTTCCCCGGCGGTCCGGTCATCGACCGGTACGCGCGCGAGGGCGACCCGAACGCCATCGCCTTCCCGCGCGGTCTCACCGGGTCGCGCGACCCGCTGTACGACTTCTCCTTCTCGGGGCTGAAGACGGCTGTGGCCCGCTGGATCGAGGCGAGGCGCGCGTCCGGCGAGGACGTGCCCGTGCGGGACGTCGCCGCCTCCTTCCAGGAGGCGGTGGTCGACGTGCTGACCCGCAAGGCCGTCCGCGCCTGCAAGGACCAGGGCGTGGACCACCTGATGATCGGCGGCGGCGTCGCGGCCAACACGCGGCTGCGGGCGCTGGCCCAGGAGCGCTGCGAGAAGGCCGGCATCCGGCTGCGCGTGCCGCGGCCCAAGCTGTGCACGGACAACGGCGCGATGGTCGCGGCCCTCGGCGCGGAGATGGTCGCCCGCAACCGGACTCCGTCCGACTGGGACCTGTCGGCGGACTCCTCTCTGCCGGTGACCGACCCGCACGTCCCGGGCCGCGGCCACCCGCACGACCACGACCACGACCACGACCACGCGCACGAGATCAGCGGGGAGAACCTCTACTCATGACGGTCGCCCTGATGTGGGAGGCCCGCGCGGTTCCCGGCCGGGGGGACGACCTGCTGGCATGGACCCGCGCCCAGGACCTCCCCGCGACGCCCCTGCGGCGCGAGACCCTGCGCGCCCCGCAGGACCGCGTCCTCGTCATCACCTGGTGGGACGCGGAGTACGACGCCGACCTGCCCGAACTGCCGGAACCTGACGGCGAGTTGGTGACCCGCACGGTGCACCGCTGGCGGTTCGAGGCGGTCGACGGGGGCTGAGCCCCGGTCGGCGTCCTGCGTGCCGGGGACCGCGCTGCCACGCGCCGGACACGGACGCGGAGACGGCCGGCCCGGTGTTCCCGACGGGGCCCGGCCCGATGTGGACCCGGCCGACCCGGCCGGGGTGCCCGACCCGGCGGCGGGAACACCCCGTTGTGCGGATCCGTCCGGTTCGGCGAGCGCGGCGCCGCGGGCCGAGGGCCGGGTACCCGGGGCGATGTGCCGCCGGTCGCGGTGCCCGGCCCCGGCCGGAGACCTACGCCTGCGTCACCTCCGTCACCTTCGTCCCGCAGAACAACTCCCGGTCCGGGCCCAGGACTCGCGTCGGCCCCGTCAGGGTGATGTGTTCCATGTGCCGGACGTCCGTCGTGGACGCGGCCAACCGGAGTTCCAGCGCACCCGGTTCGACCACGCGGCGCCCGGTGCGGTCGGTGAACGCGGACAGGTCCGCGTGGAAGGCGAACGCCACCCGGGCGGCCGCCCCCGCCTCCAGCTCCACACGGCGGTAGCCGATCAGGCGGACGTCGGGGCGGGTGACCGAGGCGACCGGGTCGTGCAGGTAGAGCTGGACGACCTCCGTGCCCGCGCGGTCGCCGGTGTTGCGGACGGTCAACGCCACCTCGTGCGTGCCGTCGGTGGCGACGGCCGCCGACCCGTCCTCCCCGGGCGCCGGTTCCCACGCGAACGTGGTGTACCCGCGGCCGTGGCCGAACGGGAACAGCGGGGTCGGGTCCAGGCTGCTGACCTCGCTCGCCAGGCCCAGCGGCGGCTGGAGGTACGTCCACGGCTGGCCGCCGGGCGAGCGCGGCACGCTCACCGGGAGGCGGCCCGACGGGGCGACCCTGCCGGACAGGACGCCCGCGAGGGCGGGGCCGCCCTCCTCGCCCGGGAAGAACGCCTGGACGGCCGCGCCCCAGCGCTCCCGCCAGCGCCCCAGCGCGTAGGGGCGGCCTGTGAGCAGCACCAGGACGACGGGCACGCCGGTGTCGCACAGGGCGTCGAGCAACTCTCCCTGAACGCCCGGGAGTTCGAGGTCCCCCACGTCGCAGCCCTCGCCGGAGGTGCCCCTGCCGAACAGTCCGGCCCGGTCGCCGAGCGCGACCACGACGACGTCCGCCTCGGACGCCCGCGCGACCGCCTCGGCGATGCCGTCGGTGCCGGGCCCCGAGACGTCGCAGCCCTCGGTGAACGTCAGCTTGGAGTCCGGGAGTTCGGCGCGCAGGGCGTCGAGGAGGGTCGGTACGTCGATGCCGAGCGGGATGTCCGGGTGGTGGGTGCCCACGTGCGACGGGAAGGAGTAGCAGCCGAGCATCGCGAGCGCGTCGTCGGCCCGCGGGCCCACCACCGCCACACGCGCGTCGGGGGCCAGCGGCAGCACGCCCGCCGGGTTGTCCAGCAGCACCACGGACTCCTCGGCGAGCCGGCGGGCCAGCGCGCGGTTCGCGGAGGGGTCCAGGTCCAGGTCACCGGGGCCGGCCGGCTCCGGCCGCCAGTCCTCGTCCAGGAGGCCCAGTTCGCACTTCTGGAGCAGCACCCGGCGCACCGCCCGGTCCACCAGCTCCTCCGGGACCGTGCCCGCGCGGACGGCATCGGCCAGGGGGGCGCCGTAGCAGTCGGGGGTGGGCAGTTCGACGTCGACGCCCGCCGCGAGGGCCGCGTGGGCCGCCTCGGCGGGGGTGCCGGCGACGCGGTGCAGGGTGCGCAGGAAGCCGAGTCCGAAGTAGTCGGAGACGACCGTGCCGGTGAACCCCCAGCGCTCCCGCAGGAGTTCGGTCAGCAGCTCCGGGTCGGCGGACGCCGGGACGCCGTCCGTCTCGTTGTAGGCCGCCATCACCGACCGCGCGCCGCCCTCGCGCAGGGCCATCTCGAACGGCACCAGCGTCACGTCGGCGAACTCCCGCACCCCGGCCCGGACGGGGGCGAGGTTGCGGGCGCCGACGGAGGACGCGTACCCGGCGAAGTGCTTGAGGGTCGCCACGACGCCCGCCGCCTCAAGTCCCTTGACGTAGGCGGCTCCCACCGTGCCGACCAGGTACGGGTCCTCGCCGATGGTCTCCTCGACCCGCCCCCAGCGGGGGTCCCGCACGACGTCCAGGACGGGCGCGAGCCCCTGGTGGACGCCGGCCGCGCGCAGGTCGGCGCCGATGCGGCGGCCCATCTCCCCGACGAGCGCGGGGTCGAAGCTCGCGCCCCACGCCAGTGGCACCGGGTAGGCGGTGGCGCCCCAGGCGGTGAAGCCGGCCAGGCACTCCTCGTGGGCGACGGCGGGGATGCCGAACCGGTTGGCGGCGGCGATCTCCCGCTGGGTGCGGGCGAGTGCGCGGGCGCCCGCCGTCGGGTCCACCGGGACGGTGCCGAACGACCGGGTGAGCTGGCCGAGTCCGTGCGCGATCAGGTCGGGCCAGGCGCCCGGCGGTGTCATGTCGCTCTGGTGGGGGGCGACGGCGCCGCCGTCGGTGGCGCCCACCCACACCCCGTAGAGCTGGGCGGTCTTCTCCTCCAGGGTCATCCGGGGGAGGAGGTCGTCGACACGGGCGGCCGGGGACAGCGCGGGGTCGCGCCAGGGGGCGGTGGTCATGGAACTCCGTTCGGGGGAGGGGTGGTTCGCCGGACGCGCGGCCGGGCGGGTGCGGGTCGCGAGGGCGCTCCGACGGACGCTGCCGGGGCGGCGGTGGGGGCCCGGCGGGCGTCCGGCCGGGACGCCGCCCGTGGGGCGGGCCGGCCGGACGGGCCGCCTCAGCGGCGGGGGCGGCGCGCCCCGGTCACTTGCCGCCCACGCCCATCAGGCCGCCGACGAGCGCGCGCCGGGCCACCAGGTAGACGGCGAAGATCGGGACGCCGGAGAGGACGACCGAGGCGAGCAGGGCGGGGATGTTCACGCCGAACTGGCTGATGTAGTTGAACAGTCCGAGGGTGAGCACGCGCGGCCCGTCGGACTGCGTGAAGATCAGCGGGAACAGGAAGCCGTTCCACGCCTGGAGCGCGGAGTAGATCACGACGGTCCCGATGCCGCCCTTGGTCAGCGGGATCACGAGCTGGAACAGCATGCGGACGGGCGAGGCGCCGTCCAGGGCCATCGCCTCGTACAGGTCCTCCGAGACGTCCCGCAGGGTGCCGGTGAGGATCAGGACCGAGACGGGCATCGCGAAGGCCGCCGTCGGCAGGATCACCGCGAGCAGGCTGTCGTAGAGGTTCAGCTTGGCGATCATCAGGTAGAGCGGGACGACGACCGCCTGGGCGGGGATCGCCACGCCCAGCAGGAACAGCCGGAAGGCCGCGCCGGACCAGCGGTCGCGGGTGCGCACGGCGACGTACGAGAGCGGCACGCACAGCACCAGGACGATGCCGACGACCGCCCCGGCGACGATCGCCGTGTTGGCGAGGAAGTGCCCGAAGCCGTTGTGCAGGACGGTGTCGTAGTTCTCGAAGGTCGGATCGGTGGGCGGGGTGAGGGCGTTGTGGCCCAGCGCCTTGTCCTGGCGGGTGAGGGACGCGGAGATCATCGCGTAGATCGGGACGATCACGACCGCGAGCCACACCACGGCGCCGAGGCCCGCCAGCGGGTTCCCGCGCCGCCGCCAGGGCCGGCGCCGGGGCGCGGCCGGCGGCGGGGGAGGCGCCTGCGCCTCGGTCACCGGACGCGGCAGTGTGCTGTGTGACACTCCGTCACATCCCTTCCCGTGTACTGCGCATGGCTCCGAAACCGGTCAGCCGCACCAGCAGCAGGGACAGCGCGGTCGCCGCCACCACCAGGAACGACGCGACGGCGCTCGCGTAGCCGAAGTCGTAACTCTTGAAGCCCGCCTCGTACATGAGGTACGGCAGGATCGCC
This sequence comes from Streptomyces sp. NPDC008150, assembly GCF_042956945.1. Classification (NCBI taxonomy): domain Bacteria; kingdom Bacillati; phylum Actinomycetota; class Actinomycetes; order Kitasatosporales; family Streptomycetaceae; genus Streptomyces; species Streptomyces sp. NPDC008150. Next base: position 122,944 of record NZ_JBIBHJ010000009.1, read on the forward strand.
GTGTCGGTGCCGGGGCCGCCCTGGGTCAGGATCAGCACCGTCTCGAAGTAGGTGAGCGAACCGACCACCATGAGCACCCCGGACGTCGTCGCCGTGGTGCGCAGCTGGGGCAGCGTGATGGAGAAGAACTGCCGTACGCGGCCCGCCCCGTCGATCGCCGCCGCCTGGTAGAGCACGTCGGGGATCTGCCGGGCGCCGCCCTGGTAGAGGAGCGTGTGGAACGGGACGAACTGCCAGCCGCCGACGAACACGATGGCGAGGAAGGCGCCGTTCGTCGTGCCGAGGGTGTCCCGGTGGATGATCCCGAAGTTCGGGTCGAGCAGCGCGTAGAACAGCAGCGAGATCGCCGTCGACGACAGCAGGAACGGCACGAAGAACACCGCCGACAGGATCGCCCGGTTGCGCTGCCGCCCGGCCGCCCAGACGCCGATCAGCAGGGCGGCGACGGTCTGGAAGGCCCAACTGCACGCGGTCAGCAGGACGGTGACCGTCAGGGACTGCGTCAGCCGTGAATCCCCCAGCAGCTTGCGCCAGTTGGCGAGCCCGGCCGGGGTCGGGTCGCCCAGGCCGTTCCAGTGGGTGAAGGAGAGGTAGAACGCCAGGACCATCGGCACGACGGCGAAGAACGCGAAGAACAGCACGGCGGGCAGCGCCCAGACGGCGTGCGGGCGCCCGGCCCGTGCCCGCCCGCCGCCGGGGGCACGGCCGGCCACGGCGGGCGCGCCGGGCGCGCCCCCGCCGTGCGCCGGCGCCGCGGTGTCCGCCGCGCTCACTTCAGGGCCTTGAGCGCCGCCACGAACTTCTCGGGCGTCGACTTGCCCACGAACAGCTTGTTGATCTCGGTGAGCATCGGCGTCGACACCGAGGGGTCGACGGCCTGGTCCCAGCTCAGCGTGAACGCGGGCGCCTTCTGCACCATCGTGTACTGGAAGGTCGCGAACTCCGGGTTGGGCGACTTGGCCAGCAGCTTCGCCGCGTTGGACGTGGTGGGGATGTCCCCGTTGGCGACGAGGTCGCGCGCGTACGTCTCCGAGGCGCAGTCGCGCAGGAAGGCGATCGCGGCGTCCTTGTTGCCCGTGCGCTTGTTCACGGACCAGTAGTTGGTCGGGTTGCCGACGACGTTGCGGACGTCGCCGGTGCCGCCCTCGACGGTCGGGAACGCGGTCCAGCCCAGGTGGTTCTTCGCGAAGTCGGGGAACTTGCCGAGCTGCGTCGAGTACTCCCACGAGCCCATCAGGTGCATCGCCGCCCTGCCCTTGGCGAACACGGCGGGCGCGCCGCCGTTGGTATAGGACACCGAGCTGTAGCCCTTGCCGAACGCGCCGTCGTCGATGAGCGTGCGGACGGTCTGCGCGGCCTTCAGCACCGCCGGGTCTCCCCAGCCGGACGCGTCGCCGTTCTTGATCTTCTCGAAGACGGCGGGGCCGCCGATGCGGTCCACCAGGTACTCCAGCCACATCAGTTCGGGCCAGATGTCGGAGCCGCCGAGCGCGAACGGGGTGATCCCGGCCTTCTTCAGCTTGCTGTTGATGTCGAGCAACTGGTCCCAGGTGGTGGGCGGTTGGAGCTTGTGCTCGGCGAAGACGGTCTTGTTGTAGAAGAGGATCACCGGCTGCATGCCGCGCATCGGGATGCCGTAGTTGCGTCCGTCGAGCGCGCCCGCCGCGAGCACCGAGGGCAGGAACCCGGACTTGAGGACCGGGTCGGTCCTGATGGTGTCGGTCAGGTCGATCAGCTGGTCCGCCTCGCGGTACGCCTTGATCGAGCCGCCGCCCCAGTTGAAGAACACGTCCGGCGCGTTGGGGGAGCCCATCGCCGTGCGCAGCTTGGCCGGGTACTCCGTGCCCGGGACCTTCTCCAGCTTGACCTTGCCGCCGGCCTTCTTGGCGGCCGCCGAGGCGTTGAACCGGTTGACGGCTTTGACCTGCACCTTCACCGCGTCGTCGCCGTAGACGAGGGCGGTGAGCGTACCGCCGCTGCCGGAGCCGTCGCTGGAGCCGCAGGCGGTGAGCCCCGTGGTCAGGACAGTGGCGGCACCGGCGCCGAGCACCCAGCGCCTGCTGAACGTACGCCCGTCGTTGGACGTGGTGGACCCCATGACAGCACCTCTCGCGAATGTTTCGGGCTGCACTTCGAATGTTTTGGGAACGTAAGCCGCTACCGAAGGGTCGTCAAGGGGGTGCGCAGAGATACGATCGCCGCCATGACGTCACCGGAATCCGCTGAAACCCAGACGCGAGCGCGGTCGGCAGCCCGGTCGGCGCCGAAGTCGGCACCGCGGTCGGCACAGACCGCGACGCTCGCCGAGATCGCCCGCGAGGCCGGTGTGTCCGCGCCGACTGTTTCGAAGGTCCTCAACGGCCGCGCCGACGTCGCCCCGGCGACCCGCACCCGCGTCGAGGGGCTGCTGCGCGACCACGGCTACCGGCGCCGCCGCACCGAGTCGACCCGCTCCCCGCTGCTCGACCTGGTCTTCCACGAGCTGGAGAGCGCGTGGGCGATGGAGGTCATCCGAGGCGTGGAGAACGTCGCGCGGGACGCCGGTCTCAGCGTCGTGCTGTCGGAGAGCGCGGGCCGGCTGACCCCCGGGCGCACCTGGGCCGACCAGGTCGTGGCCCGCCGCCCGCACGGCGTGGTGCTCGTCCTGTCGGGGCTCGACGACGCCCAGCGCACCCTGCTGACCAGCAGGTCCATCCCGTTCGTGGTGATGGACCCGGCGGGCGACCCGGGGGCCGACGTGCCGTCCATCGGCGCCACCAACTGGCAGGGCGGACTGGCCGCGACCCGGCACCTCGTCGACCTCGGGCACACCCGGATCGGCGCCATCAGCGGCCCGTCGCGCATGATGTGCAGCCGCGCCCGGGTGGACGGCTACCGCGCCGCGCTGGAGACGGCGGGGCTGCCGGTGGACCCCGCGCTGATCAAGGCGGGCGACTTCCACCACGAGGCGGGCTACCGGCTCGGCCTCGACCTCCTGGACCGCCCCGACCGGCCCACCGCCGTCTTCGCGGGCAACGACCTCCAGGCGCTGGGCCTCTACGAGGCGGCGCGCGAGTGCGGACTGCGGGTTCCGGACGACCTCAGCGTGGTCGGCTTCGACGACCTGCCGGTGGCCCGCTGGGTCGGCCCGCCGCTGACGACCGTGCGCCAGCCGCTCACGGAGATGGCCGAGGCGGCCGCCCGGCTGGTGCTCGACCTCGGCCGCGAGGACGGGACCCCGGCGACGACCCGGGTGGAACTGGCCACCAGCCTGGTGGTGCGCAGCAGCACGGCGCCGCCGCGCGATCCGTCCCGGTGAACCGGGGGCGGCCGGGGCGGCCGTCAGGTCTCTTGACGGGTGGGGCGCGCGCCCCCACACTCCTCCGCAGTCAGTCGGTTGGACGACCGAAACTTTCGGAGGTACCCGCGATGACATCCCCCCGGACGACCGGGAGAACTCCCGCCACCCGTTCCTTAGTCACGCGCCTGGCGGCCCTGGCCACCGGCGCCCTCACCGCTCTCGCCCTGTTCACCGCCGCCGCCCCCGCGGCGCACGCCGCCGACGCCCCGTTGCGCGACCTCGCCGCCGCCAAGGGCAAGGTGATCGGCACGGCGGTCACCGGCTCCCGGCTCACCGGCACCTACGGCGACATCGCCGGCACGCAGTTCAGCTCGCTCACCCCCGGCAACGCCATGAAGTGGGGCAGCGTCGAGCCCACGCAGGGCACGTTCAACTGGAGCGAGGCGGACCAGATCGTCGCCTTCGCGCGGGCGCACGGCCAGCAGGTCCGCGGGCACACCCTGGTCTGGCACAGCCAGAACCCGAGCTGGCTCACCAACGGCACCTGGACCGCCGCCCAGTTGAGCACCCTGCTCCAGAACCACATCACCACCGAGGTGAGCCGCTACCGGGGCCAGGTGGCGTCCTGGGACGTGGTGAACGAGCCGTTCAACGAGGACGGCACGTACCGTTCCGACCTCTGGTACGACAACCTCGGCCCCTCCTACATCGCGCAGGCGCTGACCTGGGCACGCGCCGCCGACCCGGACGCCAAGCTGTACATCAACGACTACAACGTCGAGGGCGTCGGGGCGAAGAGCGACGCCCTGTACGACCTCGTCAAGTCACTGAAGGCGCAGGGCGTTCCGATCGACGGCGTCGGTCTCCAGGCCCACCTGATCCTCGGCCAGGTGCCCGCCACGCTCCAGCAGAACATCCAGCGGTTCGCCGACCTCGGCGTGGACGTGTCCGTGACCGAGCTGGACGTCCGTATGCAACTCCCCGCGACAGCGGCCAAGTTGACCCAGCAGGCCGCCGACTACAAGGCCGTGTTCGCCGCGTGCGTCGCGGTGTCCCGGTGCGCGGGCGTCACCGTCTGGGGCTTCACCGACTCCGACTCGTGGATCCCGGACGTCTTCAGCGGCTACGGCGCCGCGACCCCCTACGACGAGAACTACGCCCCGAAGCCCGCCTACGGGGCCATCGCCGAGGCGCTCGGGGGCGGCGGTACGACGACACCGCCGACGGGTGCCTGCACAGCCTCGTACGAGGTCGTGAGCGCGTGGAACAACGGGTTCACCGGGCAGGTCCGGATCTCCTGCTCGGGTGCCGCGCTGTCGTCGTGGAAGGCGACCTGGACCTACGGCGCGGGGCAGAGGATCACGCAGGCGTGGAACGCGGCGTGCACCCAGTCCGGCACCGCCGTCAGTTGTGCGAACGCCGGGTACAACGGCACCGTCCCGGACGGCGGATCGGTGACGTTCGGGTTCAACGCCTCGTGGAGCGGGAGCAATCCGGTGCCCGTGGTGACGCTGGGCTGAGCGGTGCCGCCGCCGCCCTCCGCGGGGCGGCGGCGCCGATGAGGCGTGCTTGAGAATCGTGAGAATCTCCGAAGGAATGGCCCTCCGCGTCACTGCCTGTAAAAAATCGGACGTATGTTCCTGGCTGTGACGGGACATGAGGAGCGCGGCGAGCGCGGCGACGGAGAGCAGCGCGGGGGCCGGCGGTCGCGAGTGGTGAAGGCCGTCGGTCTCTCCCTCGCCTGCGTCCTCGTCGTCGGCATCGCGGCGGGCGGCTACGCGTACTGGCGGCTCAACGACAACATCAAGAGCGTCGACATCGACGGCGCGCTCGGCGACGACCGTCCCGCGAAGGCCACGGCGACACCGTCGCCGAGCGCGTCGGACGCGGCCGCGCCGCTGCCCACGGGTGCCCTGAACATCCTGGTGCTCGGCTCCGACTCGCGCAGCGGCAAGGCGAACAAGTCGCTGGGCGGGGGCAGCAGTTCGGGAGCGCGCTCGGACACCGCGATGGTGGTTCACGTCGACGCGGGCCGCACGAGCGCGACCGTCGTGAGCATCCCGCGCGACACCCTCGTCACGCGTCCGTCGTGCCCGCTGGCGTCGGGCGGCAGCACGTCGGTCGCGTACGACGCGATGTTCAACAGCGCCTATGCGGTGGGCGGTCCGGTCTGCGCGGTGAAGACGGTCGAGTCGATCACGAACGTCCGCATGGACCACTACCTCGAAATCGACTTCTCCGGCTTCGCGAAGCTGGTGAACGCCCTCGGCGGCGTCACGGTCACCACCGACCAGGACATCGACGACGACAAGAGCCACCTGAAGCTGAAGGCCGGCACCCACCACCTCGACGGCAAGCAGGCGCTGGCGCTCGCCCGCACCCGGCACGGCATAGGCGACGGCAGCGACCTCGGCCGCATCAAGCTCCAGCAGAACCTGGTGAAGTCCCTGCTGGGGCAGGTGTCCACGTCCGACCTGCTGACCGACCCGGCCAAGCTCTACAAGGTCGCCGACGCGCTCACCGACAGCCTGACGACGGACACCGGGCTCGACTCGCTGAGCGAGCTGATGAGCCTGGGCGAGAGCCTGAAGGGCCTGTCGCGGGACGACGTGAAGACGGTGACGATGCCGGTCGTGACCGCGCCCTCCAACCCCAACCGGGTGGTCGCCGAGGAGCCGGAGGCGAGCGACCTGTGGGCGTCCCTGAAGTGACCCTGAGAGTCACCCTGGAGGGACCCCGAAAGGACTCCGAAGGGACCCCGAAATGAGCGACCGCGCGGCACGGGGCCCGGGGCTCGGGGCCTCAGAAAAAACTTCCGCGGATTTCTCCGGCGCGTGTCGATTCCGGCCCGGCCCGTTCGACGCAAGGGTGAGAGGCGGGGAACAGCCCCGCCCGCAGGGCCCGCTCCCGTGGGTCCGTGACACACCAGGAGCAGCCATGCCCCGCTACCTGTCGTTCATCCGCGTCGACGAGTCCACCGCCCCGGCCGACGGCCCGAGCCCCGAGCTGATGCAGCGCATGGGCGAACTGATCGACGAGATCACCAAGGCCGGCGTCATGCTCGACACGGCCGGCCTCACCCCCGCCGACCAGGGCACCCAGGTGAGCTGGAAGGGCGGCGAACTCACCGTCACCGACGGGCCGTACGCCGAGTCCAAGGAGGTCGTCGGCGGCTACGCGCTCATGCAGTGCAAGGACATGGCCGAGGCGGTCGAGTGGACCAAGCGGTTCGTGAAGGTGCACGAGGACTACTGGACGATCACCTGTGAGGTCCGGGAGATCGCGGAGGGCTGACGGGCCGCTCCTCCCGCGGAACCGGGCCCCCGCGCGCCCGACTGGAACCGGGGGCGGCGCGGGTGTCGAATGGCGGACTGTGACCGACGAGCAGCCCGCCCCCGGCCCGCACCGCCCCGGCCCCGGCCGGGAGCGGGGCGGCTCCGGCCCCGCCGACCCCCGCCGTGCCGTGGAGACCGTGTTCCGCATGGAGTCGCCGCGGGTCATCGCGGCCGCCGCCCGCGTCGTGCGGGACGTCGGCATCGCCGAGGAGATCGCCCAGGACGCGCTGGTCGCGGCGCTGGAGCAGTGGCCGCGCGACGGGGTGCCCGACAACCCGGGCGCCTGGCTGACCACCATCGCCAGGCGCCGCGCCGTCGACCTGGTCAGGCGCCGCGAGCGGTACGCCCGCAAGCTCGCGGAGATCGGCCGCGACCTGGAGACGACGGCGCCCTCCGCCGGTGCCGCCGAGGAATCGGGGCCGGCGGAGGGTGACGACATCGACGACGACCTGCTCCGGCTGGTCTTCACCGCCTGCCACCCGGTGCTCTCCGCGGAGTCCCGCACGGCGCTCACCCTGCGGCTGCTCGGCGGCTTGACCACCGCCGAGACCGCCCGCGCCCTGCTCGCCCCCGAACCCACGGTCGCGCAGCGGGTGGTGCGCGCGAAGCGCACCCTGGCCACGAGGAACGTCGCCTTCGAGGTCCCCGTCGGCCCGGACCGCGCGGCCCGTCTCGGGTCCGTGCTCGACGTCATCTACCTGATCTTCAACGAGGGTTACGCCGCCACGGCCGGCGACGACTGGCTGCGTCCGGGGCTGTGCGAGGACGCGCTGCGGCTCGCGCGGCTGCTGTCGGGGCTGATGCCCAAGGAGCCCGAGGTGCACGGGCTCGCCTCGCTGCTGGAGTTCCAGGCGGCCCGCGCGCCGGCCCGCACCGGACCGTCCGGCGAGCCGGTGCTGCTGCGCGACCAGGACCGGCGCCGCTGGAACCGTCTGCTGCTCGCCCGGGGAGTCGACGCGCTCGGCCGCGCGGGCGCCCTCGCGGCGGGGCCGCCGGGACCGTACGTCCTCCAGGCGGCCATCGCCGCCTGTCACGCCCACGCGCACACCTACGAGGACACCGACTGGGCACGCATCGCCACCCTGTACGGGCTGCTGGCCGCGCGGGCGCCCTCGCCGGTGGTCGAGCTCAACCGCGCGGTCGCCGTCTCCATGGCCGAGGGACCCGGACCCGCGCTCGTCCTCGTGGACCGCCTCGCCGGTGAACCGGCCCTGCGCGGATACCACTTGCTGCCCAGCGTGCGCGGCGACCTGCTGGCCCGCCTGGGCCGCACCGCCGAGGCGCGCGCCGAGTTCGACCGGGCCGTGTCCCTCACCCGCAACCAGCGCGAACGCGACCTGCTCACCGCCCGGTTGGCCGCCCTGCCCGACAACTGATCCCCGCATCGGGCACGTTGGTCAACAGGGCTGCCGCGTACGTCCGTTCACGCCCCCGCGGGCGGCAGGGGGTGCCCGATCAGCATCGCCGGGGCACCCGCCACCCGGGTCAGGAACACCGTCGCCGCGTTGCGGCCCTGGGGCTTCACCTTACGGCGCAGCTCCTCCGGCTCCACCGCGGAGCCGCGCTTCTTCACGGTGAGCGTGCCGACCTCGCGCTCCCGCAGCAGCGCCTTCAACTTCTTCACACCAAAGGGGAGTTGGTCGGTGATCTCGTACCCGGACGCGTACGGCGTCGTGCGCGCCTCGTCGGCCGTGACGTACGCGATCGTCTCGTCGACCAGTCCGCCGCCCAGTTCCTCGGCCACCTCCGCGACGAGGTGCGCCCGGACGACGGCACCGTCCGGCTCGTAGAGGTAGCGGCCGACCGGGCGCACCGGCGGGTTCGGCAGACCGCGGCCGCGCAGGACCCGGGGGCCGGGGAGCAGCGTCGCGGTCACGGCGCCGGCGTCGCCGGTGCCGAACCACAGCACGGCCTCCTTGACGTCCCCCCCGTCCGAGATCCACTCGGCCGCCGCGTCCTCGGGCACCGCCTCGTGCGGTACGCCGGGCGCGATCTTCAGGGCGGCCAGGGGAGCGGAACGCGCCGCCCCGATCGCCCACGACAGCGGCGGGGAGTACGCCTCCGGGTCGAAGACGCGGCCGCGGCCGCCGCGCCGCGCGGGGTCGGCGAACACGGCGTCGTACCCGGCGGTGTCGACCTCGGTGACGTCCGCCTCGCGCACCTCGATCAGCGCGTCCAGGCCGAGGGCGGCGGCGTTGGCGCGGGCGACCGCGGCCGTCAGCGGGTCCCGGTCCACGGCGAGGACGCGGATGCCCGCGCGGGCCAGCGCGACGGCGTCGCCGCCGATGCCGCAGCACAGGTCGGCCACCGACGTCACGCCCAGGTCGCGCATCCGCCCGGCCCGGTACTCCGCGACGGCGGCGCGCGTGGACTGCTCGAAGCCGTTCGGGGTGAAGAACATCCGCTCCGCGTCGGGCGCCGCGAACTTCGCCGCCGCGCGCTGCCGCAGCCGGGCCTGCGCGAGCGCCGCCGAGACCAGCTCGGCGGGGTGGTCGCGGCGCAGCCGGGTGGCGACGGCGAGTTCCTTCGCCGGGTCGGTGCCGCGCACCTCGTCGAGCAGGGCGCGGCCCTCGGGGGTGAGCAGCGGGGCGAGGGCGCGCAGGGGGTCGGTCACGTCGTTCACCGGCTCATTGTGGGCCAGTCGGTGGACGCCGCGCCGGTCGTGGCGGTGTCGGCCGGGCGCGCGGCCGGGGGTTTGCGAGGATCCGGCACCATGCGAGTAGTAGGACAAAATGACAAAAAGGGGTCTTCTCGGAAGGCCCGTCTCCGGATCGTGCGGGCCGGCACCGCGGTGCTCGCCGCCGCGGCGGTCCTCGCCGGCTGCGCCCAGGCGGACCGGGACGGTGCCGTCCGCCCCGCCGCCGGACAGCAGCCGCTCCAGGCGCCCCCGGCCCGCGCCCTCGACTCCTACGCGACGAGACTGCGCGCCGCCCAGGCGGCCCGCGTCGCGGCGGCGAAGCGCTGGGGTCTGGACAAGGTGCCGCTGACCGCCCCGCCGCCGCCCGCGACCAAGCCCGTCATCACCGCCCGCGACGGGTTCGAGGTCGACGGCCAGGAGGACCTGCCGCCGGTCTTCACCACGATCCCCACCAAGGACCGCGTCGTCTTCCTCACCATCGACGACGGCGAGGAGAAGGACCCCGCGTTCCTGCGCATGATGAGCGAGCTGAAGATCCCGTACACGGTCTTCCTCAGCGACTACCTGATCAAGGACGACTACGCGTACTTCAAGCGCATGCAGGACCGCGGCATCACCCTCAACAACCACACCCTGCACCACCCGTACCTGCCCGCCCTGAGCTACGAGCAGCAGAAGCACGAGATCTGCGCGATGCAGGACGTGATCGAGAAGCAGTACGGCAAGCGGCCGAAGCTGTTCCGCCCGCCCTACGGCAACTACAACCGCGACACCCTGCGCGCCGCCGCGAGCTGCGGCGTGAAGTACGCCCCGATCTGGGACGAGGAGGTGTTCGTCGACCACTGGGAGTACCGCGAGTGGGACCGCGACCTGCACCCCGGCGACATCGTCCTCACGCACTTCCGCGGCACCAAGGACTGGAAGGGCACCATGCCGGACATGATCCGGCGGTTCCTCCAGCAGATCACGGACAAGGGGTACGCCGTGGCCCGTCTGGAGGACTACCTGTGAGACCGCGACGGCCGGTCGCCGCCCTGCTCGCGGCGGCCGTCCTCGCCCTGCTCACCGGCTGCGCCCAGTCCGTCGACCCCATCGAACGGCTGGGCAGGAAGGCGGCGCAGCGGGTGCACACCGGGAGCCCGCACCCGCACGGCGCCGTCACCGCCGCGCTGCCGCCGTACCGCCGCTGGGGCCTCGCCGCCCCGCTCGCGCGCGCCCCGAAGCCGTCCGGGCGCCCGCTCGCCGGCCCGGCGGCGTCCGGCCTCGCGCCGGTCGTCGACCATGTGCCCACCCGCGACCGCGTCGTCTTCCTGACCTACGACGACGCGGCCGAACGCGACCCCCGGTTCGTCGACATGGTCCGCGAACTGCGGCTGCCCGTCAGCGTGTTCCTCACCGACGACGTCGTCGGGCCGGGGTACGCGCACTTCGCGCACCTGATGGCCGTCGGCGCGAGCGTGCAGAACCACACCCTCGACCACACCGCGCTGCGCGGGCTGCCGTACGCCGGACAGCGCGCCGAGATCTGCCGCCAGCAGGACAAGATCCGCGCCCGCTTCGGCGTCCGCCCCCGGCTGCTGCGCCCGCCCTACGGCGTCTACGACACCGTCACCCGGCGGGCTGCGGCCGGCTGCGGTGTCTCCGCACTCGTGCTGGGGCGGGCGGCGGCGACCGCGGACGGCGGGCTGCGCTTCACCGCCGGGGAGCACCGGCTGCTGCCCGGCGACATCGTCTCCGTCGGCTCCGACGAACAGGCCGGCGGCACGTCCCTGCGCGAGCGCACGACCGCGCTGCTGCGCCGCGCCGGACGCGAGGGGCTCACGGTGGCGCGGCTGGAGGACTACCTCTAGGCGGCGGGGGCGGGAATCCGGGGCGCCGGGAGCCCCCGCCGGACCGTGCCCCGGCACGCCGCGACGCCGTCGATTGGCACTCCGCTTGACCGAGTGCTAATCGCGGTCATAGTCTCGCCTCTGGCACTCCCCGCAGGAGAGTGCCAATAGCGACGGGCAGGTCCGGCACCCGCGACGACGGATCGACCTGGTCGCCACCTCAGACAGTTAACCCCGTGAGATCTCCGAAGGGGGAGGTCGGATCGTGACGACCGCCAGCTCCAAGGTTGCCATCAAGCCGCTTGAGGACCGCATCGTGGTCCAGCCGCTCGACGCCGAGCAGACCACGGCCTCCGGCCTGGTCATTCCGGACACTGCCAAGGAGAAGCCCCAGGAGGGCGTCGTCCTGGCCGTGGGCCCGGGCCGCTTCGAGAACGGCGAGCGTCTTCCGCTCGACGTCAAGACCGGCGACATCGTGCTGTACAGCAAGTACGGCGGCACCGAGGTGAAGTACAACGGCGAGGAGTACCTCGTCCTCTCGGCCCGCGACGTGCTCGCGATCATCGAGAAGTAGTTCACCCGCTTCCACGCGAAGCACCTTTTGCACCGAACGGCGCCCCTGGCCCCCCGCGACCCACTGAGCCGGGCGTCGGGGGCGCCGTTCGTTTCAACCCTTTGCACCTCTAGATTCCCGAGAGGGCCAACGCTCCCATGGCGAAGATCCTGAAGTTCGACGAGGACGCCCGTCGCGCCCTCGAGCGCGGCGTCAACAAGCTTGCCGACACGGTCAAGGTGACGATCGGCCCCAAGGGCCGCAACGTCGTCATCGACAAGAAGTTCGGCGCTCCCACCATCACCAACGACGGTGTGACCATCGCCCGCGAGGTCGAGATCGAGGACCCGTACGAGAACCTCGGCGCGCAGCTCGTGAAGGAGGTGGCCACCAAGACCAACGACATCGCTGGTGACGGCACCACCACCGCCACGGTGCTCGCCCAGGCGCTCGTGCGCGAGGGCCTGCGCAACGTCGCCGCCGGTGCTTCCCCGGCCGCCCTGAAGAAGGGCATCGACGCCGCGGTCAAGGCCGTCTCCGACGAGCTGCTCGCCACCGCGCGCCCGATCGACGACAAGGCCGACATCGCCGCCGTCGCCGCTCTGTCCGCCCAGGACAAGCAGGTCGGTGACCTCATCGCCGAGGCGATGGACAAGGTCGGCAAGGACGGTGTCATCACCGTCGAGGAGTCCAACACCTTCGGCCTGGAGCTCGACTTCACCGAGGGCATGGCCTTCGACAAGGGCTACCTGTCCCCGTACATGGTGTCCGACCAGGAGCGTATGGAGGCCGTCCTCGACGACCCGTACATCCTGATCCACCAGGGCAAGATCTCCTCGATCCAGGACCTGCTGCCGCTGCTGGAGAAGGTCATCCAGGCCAACGCCTCCAAGCCGCTGCTGATCATCGCCGAGGACGTCGACGGCGAGGCCCTGTCGACCCTGGTCGTCAACAAGATCCGCGGCACCTTCAACGCGGTCGCGGTCAAGGCCCCCGGCTTCGGTGACCGCCGCAAGGCCATGCTCGGCGACATCGCCACCCTCACCGGTGGCCAGGTCATCGCCGAGGAGGTCGGCCTCAAGCTCGACCAGGTCGGTCTCGACGTGCTGGGCACCGCCCGCCGCGTCACCGTCTCCAAGGACGACACCACGATCGTCGACGGCGGTGGCGACAGCTCCGAGGTCGCCGGCCGCGTCAACCAGATCAAGGCCGAGATCGAGAACACGGACTCCGACTGGGACCGCGAGAAGCTCCAGGAGCGCCTCGCGAAGCTGGCCGGCGGCGTGTGCGTGATCAAGGTCGGCGCCGCCACCGAGGTGGAGCTGAAGGAGAAGAAGCACCGTCTGGAGGACGCCATCTCCGCGACCCGCGCCGCGGTCGAGGAGGGCATCGTCTCCGGTGGTGGCTCCGCGCTCGTCCACGCCGTGAAGGTCCTGGAGGGCAACCTCGGCAAGACCGGCGACGAGGCCACGGGTGTCGCGGTCGTCCGCCGCGCCGCCGTCGAGCCGCTGCGCTGGATCGCCGAGAACGCCGGCCTGGAGGGTTACGTCATCACCTCCAAGGTCGCCGAGCTCGACAAGGGCCAGGGCTTCAACGCCGCCACCGGCGAGTACGGCGACCTGGTCAAGGCCGGCGTCATCGACCCGGTCAAGGTCACCCGCTCCGCCCTGGAGAACGCCGCCTCCATCGCCTCCCTGCTCCTCACGACCGAGACCCTGGTCGTCGAGAAGCCGGAGGAGGAGGAGCCGGCGGCCGCCGGTCACAGCCACGGCCACTCGCACTGACGCACCGCCGTCAGCGGCACTTCACGCCGAGGCCCGGCACCCCGCACGGGGTGCCGGGCCTCGGCGTTGCCACGGGGATGCGGCAACTTCCTTACTGCGGGCCGTACTTGCGTCCCGTGCGCGAGGTGATCCCGCCGAGCAGCGCGCGGGGCGTCACCTTCACCAGACCCATCAGCGCCTTGTAGCGCGGGTCCGGGATCGACAGCGTGCGGCCCCGGGCCAGGTCCTGAAGCGCCGCCGCGACCAGCTTGTCCGCGTCGAGCCACATCCACCCCGGGATGTTGTCCGTGCCCATGCCCGCCCGCTCGTGGAACTCCGTCCGCACGAAGCCCGGGGCCAGCGCCATCAGCCGCACCCCGCTGCCCGCGAGGTCCCGGGCCGCCCCCTGCGTGAACTGGACCACCCAGGCCTTGGACGCCCCGTAGGTGCCGCGCGGCACGAACGCCGCCACCGACGCCACGTTCACCACACCGCCCCGGCCCCGCTCGCGCATCGCCTCCGCGGCGGCCGACGTCAGCCGCAGCACCGCCTCGCAGTGCACCTTCAGCATCGTCAGCTCGTCGGCCATGGGGACGTCGAGGTAACGGCCCTTGTTGCCGAAGCCCGCGTTGTTGACCAGCAGATCCACGGGGTTCTTGCGGTCGCCGAGCCGCTTGGCGACCGCCTCGATGCCGTCGTCGCGGGACAGGTCCGCGGTCAGCACCTCGGCCTCGATGCCGTGCCGGTCGTGCAGCTCGGTCGCCTGCTCGTGCAGCCGTTCGGTGTCGCGCGCCACCAGGACGAGGTCGTGCCCGTCCGCCGCCAGGCGCCGCGCGAACGCGGCACCGATTCCCGCAGTCGATCCCGTGATCAGAGCCGTTGTCATGGCCCCAGAGTAGATACCTCCGGGGGCCGCGCCGACCGCGCGCGCCCCGAGGCCGCGCGCCCCGTCAGGACCCGTACCGCTCCTGGTACTTGAGGGCGGTGGCCCGCGCCTCCGGGTGCAGGGCCGCGCCCGCGGCGAGCAGGAGCGGCAGCAGGTGCCGCTCGGTGGTGACCGCCCGGAACTGCAGGGCGACGCTCACCTCGTGGCCGGGCCGGTGCACCACCTCGACACTGTCGCCGGCCCGTATCTCCCCGGGCTCGATCACCCGCAGGTAGGCGCCCGGTGCCGCCCGCCCGGTGAACCGCTTCACCCAGCCGCGCTCGCCCAGGTGGCCCTGGAAGGTGCGGCACGGGATGCGCCCGCTGGTGACTTCGAGCAGCAGGTCGGGACCCACCCGCCAGCGCTCGCCGATCAGCGCGCCGGAGACGTCGACGCCCTCGGTCGTCAGGTTCTCGCCGAAGCAGCCGTTCGCCAGCGGCCGTTCCAGCGTGCGCTCCCACTCGTCCAGGTCCTCGCGGGCCACCGCGTACACGGCCTGGTCGTCGCCCCCGTGGTGCCGGAGGTCGCAGACGCTGTCCCCGGCCAGCCCGCTGCCGGACGTCCCCTTCGGGCCGGGCGCCGCCACGCGCACCGGCCCGTCGGCCGGCCGCTTGTCGATGCCCGTCACTCCGCCCACCTGGTCCGTGTACGGCTGCGGACGCGGACGGCCCAGATTCACGGAGAGCAGCTTCATGCGGGCATTCTAGGAGCGCCCGGTGAAAGCGGGGAAGTGGATTTCGGCGCTGTGGATAAGTTTCCCTTATGCTCGGATGCGTGATCGAGGCCCGGCATCTCAGAGTCCTGCGCGCGGTGGCCGCCACCGGTTCCTTCTCGGCGGCCGGCCGCGAACTGGGCTGCACGCAGCCCGCCGTCAGCCAGCAGATGAAGGCGCTGGAGACGGCGGCCGGCACCCCGCTGCTGATCCGCGGCGCCCGCGAGATGCGGCTCACCGAGGCGGGCGAGGCGCTGGTGCGCCACGCGTCCGGCATCCTCGCCGGCCTGACCGCGGCCGAGGAGGAGATCGCCGCCATCGCCGGGCTGCGCGCCGGCCGGGTCCGCCTGGTGTCCTTCCCCAGCGGCAGTTCCGCCCTCGTCCCCACCGCCCTCGCCGCCCTGCGCGCGGACCACCCCGGCACCCGGGTCTCCCTGGAGGAGGCCGAGCCGCCGGCCTCGGTCGGCATGCTCCGCGAGGGCGACTGCGACGTGGCGCTCGCCTTCCGGTACGCCGGTGCCGCGGGCGCCGAGGAGTGGGACGACCTGGTGGTCAGGCCGCTGCTGGCCGACCGTCTCGTCGCGCTGGTCCCCGAGGGGCACCCGCTCGCGTCGGCCGAGTCCCTGGCCATCGAGGCACTCGCCGACCAGCCCTGGATCGCGGGCTGCCCGCGCTGCCGCGGCCAGCTCGTCGAGGTGTGCGAGGGCGCCGGTTTCACGCCCCGCATCGACTTCGCGACCGACGACTACCCGGCCGTGGTGGGGCTGGTCGGCGCGGGACTCGGCGTCGCCGTCCTGCCGCAGCTCGCCGTGGACTCCGTCCGCCCGCGCGGCACCCGCACGGTGGCGCTGGAACCGGCGGTGCGGCGCGAGATCGTCGCGCTCACCCTGCCGGACCTGGCCCGCGTGCCCGCGGTCGCCGCGATGCTCGACCACCTGGCGCGGGCGGCCTCACCCGCCGCCTGACGGCACGGCACGACCCGCCCGCACCGCGCGCCGCGCACCCCCTTGCACCGCGCAGCACCGCGACGCACGCGCGTGCGTCGCGGACGGATCCGGGCAGAGCTGTAGAGAGAAACGTTCCTTCAGTCGTCGTTCCGTGCGCGCCCCTCAGTCGTCGGAGGATCTGTCCGCGCCCGCGGCCGACGCCGTGACCAGGCGGTTGCGCGCGCGTCCCATGAGTTCCTCGCGTTCGTCCTCGGTCAGGCCGCCCCACACGCCGTACGGCTCGCGCACCGCCAGTGCGTGCGCCGCGCACTGCGCGCGGACCGGGCACCTCATGCAGACCTCCTTGGCCGAGTTCTCGCGTGCGCTGCGAGCCGCCCCGCGCTCACCTTCCGGGTGGAAGAAGAGCGAGCTGTCGACCCCCCGGCAGGCGGCAAGGAGTTGCCAGTCCCACAGGTCCGCGTTCGGTCCGGGAAGGCGGGAGAAATCTGCCATTACGTGACCCCTTGTAGCGGTTCTGGGCGGATACGGTGCCAACGACCGTACATCTCCGATCTAAGGAGATGAAAATATGACTCATTGCGAATCTAGCCTCAGACACTGACAAAAGGGAAGAAAAGGGTCTGAACGGGGCATGGGTTGTGGTGAAAAGACGAGGGTCCGCCGCTGCTTCCTGTGGTGTGTCCGCCCCCTCACGTAGAGTGCCGAAGACGGCATGTGCCCCCGTAACTCTTTCGAGTGACCGTCGTTGGTAGTGCGGTGGCGGTTGAGAACACAAGCGCTCGGGCAGGCGTCCGAGGCGGTCGACCGCACAGGTGACGATTTCGTACCAGCCTGGAGGCTCAAGGTGACGCGCAGCAGCTGTGAGAGCCGCGGAGGACAGCCATGACATCCGTCCTCGTCTGTGACGACTCCCCGCTTGCCCGAGAGGCGCTCCGCCGCGCGGTCGCGACCGTGCCCGGTGTCGAGCGCGTGACGACGGCGGCCAACGGCGAGGAAGTCCTCCGCCGCTGGGGTGCCGACCGTTCGGACCTCATTCTGATGGACGTGCGCATGCCCGGACTGGGCGGTGTCGAGACCGTGCGGCGGCTGCTCTCCGCCGATCCCGGTGCGCGCATCATCATGCTCACGGTCGCCGAGGACCTCGACGGTGTGGCCCTCGCGGTCGCCGCCGGGGCCCGCGGGTACCTGCACAAGGACGCCTCCCGCGCCGAACTGCGCGCGACGGTGACGCAGGCCCTGGCCGACCCGACCTGGCGGCTCGCGCCGCGCAGACTGCGCTCGGCCGAGATGGGTGCGGCGCCCACCCTCACCGCGCGCGAGATCCAGGTGCTGGAGGGCATGAGCCACGGCCGCTCCAACGCGGAGATCGGCCGGGAGTTGTTCCTCTCCGAGGACACGGTCAAGACCCACGCGCGCCGCCTGTTCAAGAAGCTCGGCGCATCGGACCGCGCGCACGCCGTGGCGCTCGGCTTCCGGTGGGGTCTGGTGCGCTAGGGCATCGGGCAGAGGGGCGCCTCCGATGGACCCCCGTGGTGCGCGGTGTCCGGCACTCCCGCACGGTGCGCCGGCCGCGGTCGCCCGTGCCGCGTCGCCGTCCGCGTCCTCCCGCGGAGGTCCATCAGAAGCGCCCCGGCCCGTCGTCGGATCCCGGCCGCTCGCGTCCGTCCCCGGCGGACGGTGTACGGGGCGGTGGGCCGACGGCGGCCACCGGGTACTCCGGCCGGCGGACCCGCGTCCGGTCGCCGCAGCGGCCGGGCCGTGGTCCTCCGGGCCCTCGAACCCGGTCACGAGGACGAAGCGAAGTCCCGTTCCCGCACGTGGACGGGGATGTGGACGAGACCCGTCGGACGCCCGCTGCTCGTTTCGCCGCGGATGCCGCATCCTTGAGGTGTGGAGTTCCTCGGGGACGAGTCGGTCGAGCGGAAGGGGAGGGCGCAGGGGATGAGTTCCGGCGCACCTGCTCATAACGCTTCGGTGCACAACAACGGACGCGGTGCCACGGATTCGACGACGCCAGGGCACCATGGACCGATGCGCGACGACGAGACGACGGTGATCGGTGCGCTCGTCCGTCGCGCGGTCGACGGCGACGAGCAGGCCACACACGATCTGCTCGCCCGGGTCCACCCTCTCGCGCTCCGCTACTGCCGCACCCGGCTGTCCCGGCTGCCCGGCGACGCGCGCCACTTCGTCGAGGACCTGGCGCAGGAGGTCTGCGTCGCCGTCCTTCTCGCACTGCCCCGCTACAAGGACACCGGCCGCCCCTTCGAGGCGTTCGTCTTCGCCATCGCCGGCCACAAGGTCGCCGACCTGCAACGGGCCGCGATGCGGCACCCCGGCTCCACCGCCGTGCCCTCCGACGAGATGCCCGAGCGCCCCGACGACTCCCTCGGCCCCGAGGAGCGCGCCCTGCTCAGCAGCGACGCCGAATGGGCCAAGAAGCTGCTCGCCAACCTCCCCGACAACCAGCGCGAACTCCTGCTGCTGCGCATCGCGGTGGGGCTCACGGCGGAGGAGACGGGCCAGATGCTCGGCATGTCGCCCGGCGCGGTCCGGGTGGCGCAGCACAGGGCGCTGAGCAGGCTCAGGGCGCTGGCGGAGCAGTAGTCGGCCGTCCCGCGGCGGCCCGTCCGCGATGCGGCACGCGCCGCCGGTCGGCTGGTCTTCGCGCGTCGCCTTTGTGAAGAACGACTCAGCCGTTCCACGTCCCCACCCGTACGCCCGTCCGGGTGAACGGCCAGCTCACGGCATCCGTACGAACATACGAAGAAGTCGCCCTCCCGATCGGTGGAATGGCCGACCCCCGGTTCCCGTTAGCATGGACATCCGCACCGAGCAAGGCCATATGGGGAAGGTGTCATGACTGCCAACGTCGACGGAGTGCCCGCCAAATTCGCGACCCTCGGGCTGACCTACGACGACGTGCTGCTGTTGCCGGGATTGTCGGACATGGCGCCCGACGATATCGACACCGCCTCGTACGTCTCCAAGAACGTCCGGGTGAAGATTCCGCTGCTCTCCGCCGCCATGGACAAGGTCACCGAGTCGCGTCTCGCGATCGCGATGGCCCGCCAGGGCGGTGTCGGAGTCCTGCACCGCAACCTGTCCATCGAGGACCAGGCCAACCAGGTCGACCTGGTGAAGCGCTCCGAGTCCGGCATGGTCGCGGACCCGATCACCATCCACCCGGACGCCACCCTCGGCGAGGCCGACGCGCTGTGCGCCAAGTTCCGCATCAGCGGCGTCCCGGTCACCGACCCCGCGGGCAAGCTGCTCGGCATCGTCACCAACCGTGACATGGCCTTCGAGAACGACCGTGCGCGCCGCGTGCGCGAGGTCATGACGCCGATGCCGCTGGTCACCGGCAAGGTCGGCATCTCCGGCGCCGAGGCCATGGAGCTGCTGCGCCGTCACAAGATCGAGAAGCTGCCGCTGGTCGACGACGCGGGCATCCTCAAGGGCCTGATCACGGTCAAGGACTTCGTCAAGGCCGAGAAGTACCCGAACGCCGCCAAGGACGCCGAGGGCAGGCTGCTCGTCGGTGCCGCGGTCGGTGTGGCAGGCGACGCCTTCGAGCGCGCCCAGGCGCTGGTCGCCGCCGGCGCCGACTTCATCGTCGTCGACACCGCGCACGGTCACTCCCGGCTGGTCGGCGACATGGTCGCCAAGATCAAGTCGAACTCCACCGGCGTCGACGTCATCGGCGGCAACATCGCCACCCGTGACGGTGCCAAGGCGCTCGTGGACGCGGGCGCGGACGGCATCAAGGTCGGTGTCGGACCGGGCTCCATCTGCACCACCCGCGTGGTCGCCGGCATCGGCGTCCCCCAGGTCACCGCGATCTACGAGGCGTCCCTCGCCGCCAAAGAGGCCGGCGTGCCGGTCATCGGCGACGGCGGCCTGCAGTACTCGGGCGACATCGCGAAGGCCCTGGTCGCGGGCGCGGACACCGTGATGCTGGGCTCGCTGCTGGCCGGCTGCGAGGAGTCGCCCGGCGAGCTGCTCTTCATCAACGGCAAGCAGTTCAAGTCGTACCGCGGCATGGGCTCGCTGGGCGCCATGCAGACGCGCGGCGACCGCAAGTCGTTCTCCAAGGACCGCTACTTCCAGGAGGGCGTCGCCTCCGACGAGCAGCTGATCCCCGAGGGCATCGAGGGCCAGGTGCCCTACCGCGGCCCGCTCGCCTCCGTCGTGCACCAGCTCGTCGGCGGCCTGCGCCAGTCGATGTTCTACGTCGGCGGCCGCACGGTCCCCGAACTCCAGGACAACGGACGCTTCGTGCGCATCACGTCGGCGGGCCTCAAGGAGAGCCACCCGCACGACATCCAGATGACGGTCGAGGCGCCCAACTACAGCCGCAAGTGAGCCGCCGAAAGTGAGCCGTACGCGCGCGTGACGCACGGTCCGAGTGGTGCCGAGGGCGGTCCCGGGGTCTCCGGGACCGCCCTCGGCGTGCCCGCGGGGCGGCCCGGTACGCGCGCGTCGGGGATACTGGGAGGCGCTGAAACGCAGAGGGAAAGGCCACAGACGTGACTGAGATCGAGATCGGGCGCGGCAAGCGCGGCCGCCGGGCGTACGCCTTCGACGACATCGCCGTCGTCCCGAGCCGCCGTACGCGGGACCCGAAGGAGGTCTCGATCGCCTGGCAGATCGACGCGTACCGCTTCGAACTGCCCTTCCTGGCCGCCCCCATGGACTCGGTCGTCTCCCCGGCCACCGCGATCCGTATCGGCGAGCTGGGCGGCCTCGGGGTGCTGAACCTCGAAGGCCTCTGGACCCGCTACGAGGACCCGCAGCCGCTGCTCGACGAGATCGTCGGGCTCCCCGACGAGGCGGCGACCCGCAGGCTCCAGGAGATCTACGCGGCGCCCATCAAGGAAGAGCTGATCGGCGCGCGCATCAAGGAGGTGCGCGACTCCGGTGTCGTCACCGCCGCCGCGCTCTCCCCGCAGCGCACGGCCCAGTTCTCCAAGGCCGTCGTGGACGCGGGCGTCGACATCTTCGTCATCCGCGGAACCACCGTGTCCGCCGAGCACGTCTCCGGGTCGCACGAACCGCTGAACCTCAAGCAGTTCATCTACGAGCTCGACGTCCCGGTGATCGTCGGCGGCTGCGCCACCTACACCGCCGCCCTGCACCTGATGCGCACCGGCGCGGCGGGCGTGCTGGTCGGCTTCGGCGGCGGCGCCGCGCACACCACGCGCAACGTCCTCGGCATCCAGGTGCCCATGGCGACCGCGGTCGCGGACGTGGCGGCGGCCCGGCGCGACTACATGGACGAGTCCGGCGGCCGGTACGTGCACGTGATCGCCGACGGCGGTGTCGGCTGGTCCGGCGACCTGCCCAAGGCCATCGCCTGCGGCGCCGACTCGGTGATGGTCGGCTCCCCGCTCGCCCGTGCCAGCGACGGCCCCGGCCGCGGCCACCACTGGGGCATGGAGGCCGTCAACGAGGAGCTGCCGCGCGGCAAGAAGGTCGACCTCGGCACCGTCGGCACGCTGGAGGAGGTCCTCACCGGCCCCTCGCGCATCCCCGACGGTTCGATGAACTTCTTCGGCGCCCTCCGCCGCGCGATGGCCACCACCGGCTACAGCGAGCTCAAGGAGTTCCAGCGCGTCGAGGTCACCGTCGCGGACTCGCAGCACAAGCGCTGACGGCCGGCCGGCAGCGAACAGTACGCACGCACGCGTAGGGCCCGTTCTCCCAGTGGCATCACTGGGAGAACGGGCCCTACGCGTGCGTTGCGGGCATGCCGGGGGGCGTCGCTCAGACGGCGCTCTTCTTCGCGCCGGAGACGGCGGCGAACGCGGCGAGCGCGAAGAAGAGGAACGTCAGCGGGTCCGCGTCCGCCTTCCAGGCGTCCTGGACGATGCCGAAGTGGTGGAAGAAGACCTCGGTGAAGCTCACGCCGACCGCGTCCGCGCCGATCATCGCCTCGCCGACGAGCTGGCCCAGGTAGACCGAGGCGAGAGCGAGCACCGCGCTCACCACGGGCAGTACCGGGTTGCGGCCGCCGACCCTGCCGGCCGCGAGGCCCACGACGAAACCGACGCCGACCGCCGCGTAGCCGATCTCGTGCTTGGTCAGGCCGATGATCACGCCGTAGAGCGCGGCGGCGACGACGGCGGCGACCACGGCGGACAGCAGGCCGAGCCCGACGTTCGCGGGACGCGCGGGCGGTACCGGAATCGCGGGTACCGCCGGGTACGCGGGTGCGGCGCCGAATCCCGGCGGGGGCAGCCGGCTCGGCACCGTCCCGGCCGCCGGGGCGGGCGGCGGGACCGCGCCGGGCGCGGTGGCGGGGGCCCCGGCGGCCGGAGCGGCCTGGGGCGCCGCGGCCGGTACGGGCACGGCCCCGGGCTGCGGCGCGGGAACGGCGTCGGCGGGCCGCCCGGGTGCGGTGCCCTCGGCGGGCTGCGGCGACTGCGGCGGCGGCACTGACTGGCTCATGACAGGAATCCCCCCACGGGACGGCAAGGCGAACGGAACGAACAGGCGCAAGCAGATTGCCGCAGCACGGCCCCGGAGTGCGCGGGGGTGCTGCGGCAGGCTCGTGTGCGCACCGATGTGCGACGAGTGGCAGGAGACTAGCAGGCCGGTGCCCCCCTGCCACCAGCGAGTTTGTGCGGCTGGAGGGCTCCGGGACCGTCAGAGACGGTGTGCCGCGCCCGTCGGGGTCGCCCCCCGTGTGTCCAGCAGGAGCTGGGCCTTCACCGACAGGCCCTGGAGGTCGTACGTGCGGTGCTGCTGGAGCAGGATCGTCAGGTCGGCGTCGGCGGCGGCCTCGTAGA
This sequence comes from Streptomyces sp. NPDC008150, assembly GCF_042956945.1. Classification (NCBI taxonomy): domain Bacteria; kingdom Bacillati; phylum Actinomycetota; class Actinomycetes; order Kitasatosporales; family Streptomycetaceae; genus Streptomyces; species Streptomyces sp. NPDC008150. The sequence goes on from NZ_JBIBHJ010000009.1 coordinate 145,717, forward strand.
GCGACTCCGCTCGCGGCACGGGCCGGTCGAGGACGCTCCAGGACGGCACGTGCGGGTCGTGGTAGCTGACCGAGGCCCCCAGCTCCATCAGCCGGATCGCGATCTCGTGGGCGGGGGTGCCCTGTTGGTCGCCGAGGTCGGCCTTGTAGCTGACGCCGAGCAGCAGCACGCGCGCGCCGCGGGCCGACTTGCCGTGCTCGTTCAGGAGGGTGGCCGCGCGCTGCACCACGTAGCGCGGCATGCGGCCGTTGACCTGCTGGGCGAGCTCCACCATGCGCAGGGTGCGCACGGCGTGGCCGGTCAGGTCCTGCGGCAGGCCGTGGCCGCCGACGCCGGGGCCGGGCCGGAACGCCTGGAAGCCGAACGGCTTGGTCTCGGCGCACCGGATGACGTCCCACAGGTCGACGCTCAACTCGTGGCAGAGCACGGCCATTTCGTTGACCAGGGCGATGTTGACGTGCCGGAAGTTCGTCTCCAGGACCTGCACGGTCTCCGCCTCGCGCAGACCACGCGCGCGTACGACGCGGTCCGTGAGCCGTCCGTAGAAGGCCGCCGCGGACTCCGTGCAGGCGGGAGTCAGGCCGCCGATCACCTTGGGGGTGTTGGCGGGGGTGAAGTCGCGGTTGCCCGGGTCGACGCGGCTCGGGGAGTACGCGAGGTGGAAGTCGCGCCCCGCGCGCAGCCCGGAACCCTCCTCCAGGATCGGCCGCAGGAACCTGTCCGTCGTGCCCGGGTGCACGGGCGACTCCAGGATCACCGTGGTGTGCGGGCGAAGCCGCGCGGCCAGGGTGCGCGCGGCCGCCTCCACCTGGCCGAGGTCGATCCCGCCGTCCGCGCCCCGGGGCGTCGGCGCACAGATGACCGCCGTGCGCACCCGGCCGAGTTCGGCGGGGTTCGCGGTCGGCCGGAAGCCCCCCGAGAGCATCCGGCGCAGTTCGGCGGGACTCAGCGAGCCCGCCTCGGACCCGGCCTCGGCGCCGGTGCGGTAGCCGAGGGTGGAGATGCCGGCGGCGACGGCGGCCTGGGCCAGCGGCAGGCCGAGCGGGCCGAGTCCGATCACGGCGAGATCTGCGGGCATGGCGTGGGCCGTCCTTCCCAGTAACCGAAGCGGGACAGGTGCGCAAGCCCGGTGGACAGGATGGGCGAGCGCAATGTCAGACTAGGAGTAAATATGACCGATATGCGGGATTGGTCGGTCGAGTCTCCGGAGTGTTGACGTGCGGATCCGCGGGTCCTCCCGCCGCGGGAGCCGTCGGCCGATCCGGGTTTTCCACAGCCCTGGCTCCGTGGTGGCTGGAACGGGGCATCACGGTCAGAATTTGGGCAGGGGGTACGGAGCCGGGCTTCGCCCCAGAGGTGCGGCCGACGCGACCGACAGCTGGAGGCAGCATGAGGACAGCGGCACTGGGACCGGAGCAGCGCGCCCAGGCTCTGGCGGCGATGGCCGAGCGTGAGCTGGACGTACTGGTGGTGGGCGGCGGAGTGGTCGGTGCGGGCACCGCGCTCGACGCGGTGACCCGCGGCCTGTCCACCGGCCTGGTGGAGGCCCGGGACTACGCCTCGGGCACGTCGAGCAGGTCCAGCAAGCTGATCCACGGCGGGCTGCGGTACCTGGAGATGCTCGACTTCACCCTGGTGCGGGAGGCGTTGAAGGAGCGGGGACTGCTGCTCGAACGGCTCGCGCCGCACCTCGTGAAGCCCGTCCCGTTCCTCTACCCCTTGCAGCACAAGGGCTGGGAGCGCCTGTACGCAGGATCGGGCGTCGCGCTCTACGACGGCATGTCGATGGCCCGCGGACACGGCCGCGGCCTGCCGGTGCACCGCCACCTGACCCGCCGCCATGCCCTGCGGGTGGCCCCCTGCCTGAAGCGCGACGCCCTGGTGGGCGCCCTCCAGTACTACGACGCGCAGATGGACGACGCGCGGTACGTGGCGACCCTGGTGCGCACGGCGGCGTCGTACGGCGCGAAGGTGGCCAACCGGGCGCGTGTCACCGGGTTCCTTCGCGAGGGCGAACGCGTCGTGGGCGCGCGCGTGGAGGACGTGGAGGCGGGCGGCGAGTACGAGATCCGTGCCAAACAGGTCGTCAACGCGACCGGTGTGTGGACCGACGACACCCAGGCCCTGGTGGGCGAGCGCGGCCAGTTCCACGTCCGCGCGTCCAAGGGCATCCACCTGGTCGTCCCGAAGGACCGCATCAACTCCACCACCGGCCTCATCCTGCGCACGGAGAAGTCCGTCCTGTTCGTCATCCCCTGGGGGAGGCACTGGATCGTCGGCACCACCGACACCGGCTGGGACCTCGACAAGGCCCACCCGGCGGCCTCCAGCGCCGACATCGACTACCTCCTGGAGCACGTCAACTCCGTCCTCTCCGTCCCGCTCACCCGCGACGACGTCCAGGGCGTGTACGCGGGACTGCGGCCCCTCCTCGCGGGCGAGTCCGACGCCACCAGCAAGCTGTCCCGCGAGCACACCGTGGCGCACCCCGTCCCCGGCCTCGTGGTCGTGGCGGGCGGCAAGTACACGACGTACCGGGTGATGGCGAAGGACGCCGTCGACGAGGCGGTGCACGGGCTCGACCAGCGGGTCGCCGAGTGCGTCACCGAGGAGACCCCGCTGCTCGGCGCCGAGGGCTACCAGGCGCTGTGGAACGCGCGGGCGCGCATCGCCGAACGCACCGGCCTGCACGTGGTGCGCGTCGAGCACCTGCTGAACCGGTACGGCTCCGCGGCGGAGGAACTCCTCGAACTGATCGCGGCCGACGCCTCGTTGGGCGAGCCGCTCCAGGCCGCCGACGACTACCTGCGCGCCGAGGTGGTGTACGCGGCCTCGCACGAGGGCGCCCGCCACCTCGACGACGTGCTGACGCGCCGCACCCGTATCTCCATCGAGACCTTCGACCGGGGCACGCGCAGCGCCCGGGAGGCCGCGGAGCTCATGGCACCCGTGCTGGGCTGGGACAAGGACCAGATCGAGCGCGAGGTGGAGCACTACGAGAAGCGGGTCGAGGCGGAGCGGGAGTCGCAGCGCCAGCCCGACGACCTGACGGCGGACGCGGCACGGCTGGGGGCGCCGGACATCGTGCCGCTGTAGCGGGCGGGGGAGGGGAGTTGGGCGGGCGGGTCGGTGCCCCCGGTGCGGGGCGCCGGCCCGGGTCCGTTTGCCGCCGCGGGCGCGGGCGCGGTGGAGCCGTGCGGGCGGTGGGGGCGGTGTGTGCGGTGGGGGCCGTGAGGCCGGTGTGGTGAGGGCGGGGACAGAGTGTCACCCGAACGTGTGAGCCGATCCGGGATCTTCGTTCGGAACCGGCTCGTTCTAGGAAGTGCGAGGGCGGAACTCGGCCGCGGACGGCGCCGGTTCGGGGCAGGGATCCGCGCTCGGCCTCCACGGCACCCCGGGCGCCCCAAGGCGCCGTGAGCCCCTGGCCGTCACCGGTGTCCAGCATCCCGCGCAGCCGGCGCGCGGGGAGTGGGACACCGTCGGCCGGGAGCGGCGAGGCGCAAGGGGCGAGGAAGGCCGGGAGGACGACGGGAGAAAGGGGAGGTGACCATCAGGCAGAGGCAAGAGCGTGGACACGGGACCGGTGGTTCGGGTGCGAGAGGCCGCGGCTGCGGACGCGGCGGCCAGGAGGGCGGGTGGTGAAGGGTGAGTGCGATACGTACGGCGGCCTGATGAGGCGTGACCGGGACAGGCGCCCCGGGTGCCCTCGGCGAGGTCGCACGGGCCTCGGTGCGGGGCAGCGGGAGACGGCAGGGCCGGAGCGCGCCCGGCGTTGCCACCCCCGCCCCGCACCGGCCCGGCAGACGCCGCTTCACGGCGCCGGGGCGGGAAAGCCGCCCCGCGACGGCCAGTTGGCGTCCCGGCGGCCGGGGAACCCGCCGGTCGGCAGGGCACCGGCCCGGCGTTCGCGTACGGGATCTTTGCCGCGACGAGGCGCGCGGCCGCGCGGGCGGTCGTGGCGCGGGCGTCACCGCCCAAGACCATTTGGGCGAGAACCGTGTCGGACCCGGGTATGAGGGAACGCGCGCTGTACGGAGCGAAGCCCACGAGGATCAACACCACCGGCACGGCCAGTAGGGTGCGAAGCAGTGGCATCGCAGTTCCTCCCCTTGTCACGGTCCGTCATCCAGGGCCGTACGACGGGCCTTTCACAGGCTCCGCGGGCACTCGCGGGCACCCCGCGCACCGGAGACACCCGGGGCGAGGGGCACTTGTCGGGTGAGGGACAATGAAGGCTCTGTCAGGGCGGGTTGTATGAGGGGACGCATGTCGGAGGCGGAGCGGGCGGGGACATCCCGTCAGGACAAGAGCGCACGTCTCCTCGCCGGGCGGTACCGGCTGGGGGACGTGCTCGGCCGCGGCGGCATGGGGACGGTGTGGCGGGCCGAGGACGAGACCCTGGGCCGCACGGTCGCCGTCAAGGAACTGCGGTTCCCGACGAACATCGACGAGGACGAGAAGCGCCGGCTGATCACGCGGACGCTGCGCGAGGCCAAGGCGATCGCGCGGATCCGCAACACCAGCGCGGTGACCGTCTTCGACGTGGTCGACGAGGACGACCGGCCGTGGATCGTGATGGAGCTCGTCGAGGGCAAGTCGCTCGCCGAGGTCATCCGCGAGGACGGTCTGCTCGAACCCCGGCGCGCCGCCGAGGTCGGGCTCGCGGTGCTCGACGTGCTGCGGTCCGCGCACCGTGAGGGCATCCTGCACCGCGACGTGAAGCCGTCGAACGTGCTGATCTCCGAGGACGGCCGGGTCGTCCTCACCGACTTCGGCATCGCGCAGGTCGAGGGCGACCCGTCGATCACCTCCACCGGCATGCTCGTCGGCGCCCCCTCGTACATCTCCCCGGAGCGTGCCCGCGGGCACAAGCCGGGGCCGGCGGCGGACCTGTGGTCGCTCGGCGGTCTGCTGTACGCGGCGGTCGAGGGCATGCCCCCGTACGACAAGGGCTCGGCGATCGCGACGCTGACCGCGGTGATGACGGAGCCGCTGGAGGAGCCGAAGAACGCGGGACCCCTGCGGGACGTCATCTACGGGCTGCTCACCAAGGACCCCGACCAGCGCCTAGACGACGCGGGCGCCCGCAAGATGCTCAACGCGGTGATCAGCGCGCCCGAGCCCGGCGCGGCCCGTGCGGACGTGCCGCTGGACGCGACGAAGGTCGTGCCGCTGCCCGCGCAGTCGGACGGGCGGACGTCCGGCGACGCGGCCGTCGGCACCGGGCGCCGCGAGGAGTCGGGCGACCGGCTGCGCGGCGCGCTGCGTTCCGTGCGCAAGGCGGCCACGGCCGCCGGAGCCGCCACCGCGGCCGCTGCCGCTCGCAGCAAGCCCGCCCCGGGTTCCACCGGCACCGCCGGCGGACCGGGCTCCGGGGGAGCGGCGTCGGGCGGGACGTCGGGCGCGGATGCGGTGACGGGGTCCCCGTCGGCGCAGTCGCCGTCCGGGAAGTCCCCGTCGGCGCAGTCCCCGTCCGGGCAGTCGTCTTCCGCGTCGGGGGGCGTGGCCGGCTCGAAGGGCTCCGCCAAGTCCGGGGCGCGGTCGGCGTCGCGGGGCGGGGCCTCGGCCGTTGCCGCGTCGGCCTCGGCGCCGGTGTCGGGTGGGCGTTCGGAGAAGGTGCCCGGTCCCCGGGAGGGGGCCGGAGGTGGGCAGAGCGGTTCGGGATGGCCCGCGATGCCGGCACCCGACCTGCCGCCGAGGCCCGCGCCCAAGGCGTCGCTGACCGACGTGGTGCCCCGCCGCACCCTGGTGATCATCGCGGTGGTCGTGGTGCTGGTGGTGACGGCGATCGTGCTGGCCCTCACGCTCGGCGGCGGCGACGACTCCGCCAACGGCGCGAAGGACAAGGGCGGTTCGGCGGCGAGCGCGAGTGCCGGCGGCGACGACAAGCAGAACACCACGGGCGGCGACTCCGACGCGTCGGCCTCGGCGTCCGCGTCGGCGAGCACCTCGCCGTCCGCGACGTCCACGCCGAGCGCGAAGACGTCGGCGTCGGCGTCCGCGTCGTCGAGCGGCGGTTCGGGTTCGAGCTCCGGCGGGGCGGCAGTCGCGTCGACGTACCACGGGAGCTGGTTCAGCATCGGGCTGCCCGCGGGCTGGAAGTACAGCAGCTCCGACTCGGCGGGCACCCGCTTCACCGGTCCCTCCGGGCAGCACCTGCTCGTGGCCGCCCCCACGTCCACGCCGAAGAGCGACCCGGTCGCGGACTGGAAGAACCAGGAGCGCTACATGACGCGCTCGCAGTACCAGCGGATCCGAATAGCCAAGGTGAGCTACCGCGGCTGGAACACGGCCGACTGGGAGTTCACCTCCGTGGACGGCGGAACGAAGATGCGGACCATCGACCGCGGGTTCGTCGTCAACGACCATCTCGGGTCGGCCCTGATGTACTCGGCGAAGGCCGCGAACTGGGACACCGGCCTCCGTAAGGGAACATGGCAGACACTGACCGCCTCCTTCGAACCGAAGGGTTGAGGTGAGCGGGCGGGGTTTGCGGCGCAAGATGTTGTATCCCGTCGTTGCGGGTTGCCTCCGGCACGTATCGTGAGTGGTTGCGGACCGTAGGCATCCATAACGGGCCGCAGGGCGAACGGAATTGACAGGCCGAGCGACCGGGGGAGGCATCGTGGACGAGTACGCGGGACGAGTTCTCGCCGACCGCTACCGCCTGCCCCTGCCGCCCTCCGACGAGTACGAACTCACCGAGACACGGGCCTTCGACACCTACAGCGGTCAGGAAGTCCTCGTCCGCCAGGTGCCGTTGCCCGAAGTGGTCGAGGCGGAGGTGCTCGACGCCGAGGGGCTGCCGGACGGGTTCACCGCCCGTGACCGCGGCACGCGGCGCGCCCCCGCGCGGACGGCCACCCGGCGTCCGGCCGACCCCGCCGTGCGGCGCGCGGTCGAGGCCGCCCAGGCGGCGGCGCGCATCCCCGACCACCCGCGGCTCGACCAGGTCTTCGACGTGTTCGCCGACGGCGGTTCGCTGTGGATAGTCAGCGAGTTGGTGCCCGCGCGGCCCCTCGCGGCCCTCCTCGCGGAGCAGCCGCTGACGCCGTACCGGGCGGCGGAGGTCGCCGCCGACCTGCTCATGGCGCTGCGCGTGCTGCACGCCCACGGCTGGGTCCACCGCAACATCACCGCGCGCACCGTGCTCATAGGGGACGACGGCCGGGTCATGCTGACCGGCCTCGCGGTCGGCGCCGCGGAGGAGGCCCTGTGCGGGTACGACCCGGTGCCGGACCTGGGCACCCCGTTCGGCGCCCCCGCCCCGCAGCCGCCCTCGCCCCCGGCACCCGGCGGCGCCCCGGCACCGAACCACCCGGCCCCCGGCGAACTCCGTCCGGCCGTGGGCCCCGGACCCGGCGCGCACCCCGGCACGCACCCGGGCCAGGGCGGCGCCCCCACCGGAGCCCCCGGCATCGGCCCCGGCCCCGGCACTGGCACCGGTACGGAACAGGCTTACGGCCCGGGGCAGTTGCAGGGTCCGGGAGGTGCCGCGTACCCGGGGGGCCGTGCGGGTTCCGGCCCCGGTCAGGGCATGGGCGGCATCCCCGACCCGATGCGCCGCAGCGACCCCGAGGCGGCGCGGCGTGCCGCGATCGAGGCCCGTGCGGCCGGGCCCGGACAGCAGCAGGCCCCAGGGGCACCCGGCAGGCCGGCCGGTGAGGGCGGCGCGGCCGGTGTGCCCGCCCGCCGCACGGACGACCCCGGCAACGACATCCGGGCGGCACGCGCGGGCGCGATCGCCGCGTACCGGGCGGGTGCGCGTGCGGCGGCCCGTGTGCAGGAGTCCCAGCAGGGCGGCAGGCCCGCACTGTCCCCGCCGCGGCAGCCCGCGGAGGGCGGCGCCGCTGGGGCCCGCCCCGACGACCGGGGGCAGCAGCACCCGCCCAACGGCGCGGGCACCGGCCCGGACGGACCGCAGGGCGGACCGTACGGCGGCGGTGCGCAGGAGTCCGGTCCCGGTGGCCGGGAGGACGCCGGTCGCGCCGGTGCCGCCGGTCCGGACGAGCAGGCGCCTCCGCCGGGGCAGATCGCCGACCCGTACGGGGTGCGCGGCACCGGCACCACCTGGCGCGGCGGGGTTCCGCGGCCGGCCGACCCCGGTGCGTCCTCGCCCCTGCCGGGCGGCACCGGGCAGGGACGCGCCGCCCTCCGGCCCGCACCCGGCACGGGCCTGCACCCGTCGCAGCCGCCGCACCAACCCCGCCCGTCCCACCAGCCGGAGCCCCGGCCGGGTGGCCAGTACCCGGCGGGCCAGTACCCCACGGGTTCCTACCTGGAGCAGCAGCGAGGCGCCCGGCCCGCGCAGGGGAACGGGCCCTACGGCCCCGGCAACGGTCCGGCCACCGGCCCCGGCGGCGGACACGCCCCGGCGCTTCCGGGCGCCCCCGGCACCGGCTCGCCCACCCACCCGGGCGCCCACGACCCCGTCGTCCACGACCCCTCCGGCCACGGCCCCGCCGTCCACAGCCCTGGGGCGCACAATCCCGCGCATCCCGCCGGGCCCGTTCCCCTTCCCGTCGGGGCGGGGGTCTCGCGGGAGCCCGCGCGGTGGGACCAGCTCGTCGCGCACGCGCCGGAGCAGCGGCGCGGTCCGGCCACCGCGCTGGCGGCCGAGCGGGCCCGGCAGGCCCGGATGACCGTCGTCGGCCCGGTCACCGAGCGGTGGGCGCCGGAGCAGGCCGGTCCGGTGCACGAGAACTGGCAGCTCGCCGCGCCGATCGGTCCCGCGACGGACCTGTGGGCGCTGGGTGCCCTGCTGTTCAGGGCGGTGCAGGGCCACGCCCCGTACCCGGAGGACTCGACCGCCGAACTGGTGCAGATGGTGTGCGCCGAGCCGCCCGCGTTCGCGGAGGAGTGCGGGCCGCTGCGCCCGGTCGTCGAGTCGCTGCTGCGCCAGGACCCGACCGAGCGGCTGAGCTTCGAGGAACTCCGGGGCTGGCTGCGGTCGTTGGTGCGCTCCGCGCCCGAGCCGGAGGCCGGTGCGCACGTGGTGCCCGCGCCGCCCGCGGACCCCGCGCGGCTGCCGGTCGTGCGCCGCCGCGGCGAGCTGGTGCGCAGGCGCAGGGCCGGTCTGCCCGCGACGTCGGCGCACGGACGGCACAAGCGCGACCGTCAGGAGGCGGGCTCGCCCGGCAAGCTCGGGCGCAGGCTGCTGCTGACGATCCTGCTGGTGCTGGTCGCGGGGGTCGCGTACGCGATGTTCTTCCTGCCCAAGGCGGACGACACCGGGGCCCACCGGTCCACCGGTGTGTCCGGCGACGCCGGCGCGACACCGTCGCCGTCCGGACCGAGCGCCGGTTCCTCCGACGGTGCCTCGACGAGCCCGTCCGCGAGCCCGACGCCGACGAAGGAGAAGACGCCCTCGCCGTCCGCGACGAAGACGCAGGGCGCCACGCCCGATGCCGCCGCGGGGTTCACCCTGCGCAAGGACCCGGAGGGCTTCCAGGTCGCGGTGCCCAAGGGCTGGACGCGCGCGGGGAAGAACAGTCAGGGCCAAGTCGTGTACTCCAAGGGCGACTTCAAGCTCATCGTCGTGCCCGGCCGGGACAGCACCTCGACGGGCGGCAGCGACCCGATGGTCTACCAGCGGGACAAGGAACCGGAGTTGCAGCCCTACCGCTCGTCCAGCTGGGCCACCTCCAGCGGGCTGCGCACCATCCAGGTCGGCGGACTGACCATGGCCGAGGGGCAGTTCACGTGGACCGGTGACAACGGCAGCGACCTGTTCGTGCGCAACCTGGCGATCCTGGTCGGCCAGCACTACCACGTGGTCCAGGTCCGCGGACCGGACAGCCAGCGCGACGAGGTGACGAAGGTGTACGAGCAGGCGTCGTCGACGTACAAGGTCACCGGCTGAGGCTCGTCCCCGGCAACGCGGACGAATCCGCTGCCACCGGACAAGTCGCCCTGGATGCGGGGTTTTTCGGCCATGCGCGCGTGCCGGTGCGGTCACGGGTCTGTGACCGCGACGCCGTCCTGTGGATACCGGGGCGCCCGCCGCGATATGGATGACTGCATGAGCAGCGACGGGGGAGCCCGGTACGGGTCCGACGAGCCAACGAGTTTCGGTCTTCAGCCACCACGGCCCCGGTCCGGCCCGCTGCCGGACAATCCGTACGCCGTACCGGCCGCGGCCGTGCCCCAGCAGGGGCCGCCCGCACCGCCGTCGCCGGACACGCCGCCGTCGCCGGACGCGGTGCGGTCGCCCGGCGCCCCGGGTTCGCCCAACGGCACACCCGCGCCGGCCCCGCACCCCGCCGCCCCGCCGGACTCGTCCACGCCGGACTCGTCCCCGTCGCCCCCGGGTGCGCCGGACTCCGCCGCGACCGCGCCGTCCGCCCGCCCCGAGGAGGGGGCCGGGCGGCTGATCGCCGGGCGGTACCGGCTGCTCGCCAAGCTCGGGCACGGCGGCATGGGCACCGTGTGGCGGGCGAAGGACGAGACGATGGACCGCGAGGTGGCGGTCAAGGAACCCCGTGTGCCCGACCACCTGCCCGAACGGGAGCGGGCCAACGCCTTCGAGCGGATGCGGCGGGAGGCACGCGCCGCCGCCCGCCTGGACCACCCCTCGGTGGTGAACGTGCACGACGTCGCGGTCGTCGACGGGCGGCCGTGGATCGTGATGGAGCTGGTGCACGGCCGGTCGCTCGGCGACGTGCTCCAGGAGGGCACCCTCGGCGGCGCGGACGCCGCGCGGATCGGCCTGGAGGTGCTCGGTGCCCTGGAGGCCGCGCACGCGGGCGGCGTCCTGCACCGCGACGTGAAGCCGGACAACATCCTGCTGGGCCGGTACGGCCGGGTCGTGCTCACGGACTTCGGGATCGCGCAGATCGAGGGCGAGACGAACCTGACGGACACCGGGGGCTTCGTCGGCTCGCCCGAGTACATCGCTCCCGAGCGGGTGCTGGGGCAGCGGCCGGGCCCCGCGTCCGACCTGTGGTCGCTCGGCGTCTCGCTGTACGCGGCCACGGAGGGCGTGTCCCCGTTCCGGCGCAGCAACACGCCGGCCACCCTCCAGTCGGTCCTCAACGCCACGCCGGCCGCTCCCGCCTCGGCCGCCGGGCCGCTCGCGGAGGTCATCACCGCACTGCTCCAGAAGGACCCGGCCCGCCGTCCCGACGCCGCCCGGGTACGCGCGCTCCTCGACGCGGCGGCTCATCCGCCCGCCCCGGCGCCGACCGCCCTCGCGCCGCTCCCGGCCCCGGCGGAGACCGGCGGCCGGCGCGGCACGGCGGTACGGCTGGGCCGCGGGGCCTGGCTCGCGGCCGGCTCGGTCGTCGTCGCGGCGGCGGTGGCGGCGTACCTGCTGCTCGCGGACCCCTTCGCGGGGCCGCTGCCGGACGGTTGGAAGAAGCAGCACAGCAAGGACGTCGCGGCGACGCTCGCGTTCCCCGCCGGATACACGCGGACGCTGCCGGACCGGAAGTCCGACAAGGGGCACTGGGTCGAGTACGCGGACCCGAGCGGCAGTGTCTGGATGACGCTGGTCCGGCTGAAGGCGTCCGAGGACGAGAACCACCAGATCCAGTCGTCCGCCCCCGCGGAGATGTACAAGGACAACGCAGGCTTCCAGGCGAGCGGCAGTTACGACCTGAGCATGCCGGAGAAGCCGGCGAAGACGCGGACCCGTCCGGTCACGTACAAGAGCAGGGGCGCGGCCGAGAACACGATCACGTACACGACCACCGACAGCGACCATCCCCGCCCCCGGGAGGTCGTGATCTTCTACTACCGGACCACCGGCAGCGACATGTACAAGCTGACGGTCTCCTACCCGGGCAAGGGCGACTTCGTGGCCAGGGGACGCGAGGTGGCGCGGGAGGCCGTCGACAACCTGGACATCGACAAGCTCTGAGGAACGGCCGGCGGACACGGACCGGCGGACGGACGGGCGGACGGGCGGACGGACGGGCGGGCAGGCGCGCGGCCGACGAGCAGCCGTCCGCGCCCCGTCCGCCCCTCCGCCCCGTCCGCCCGCCGCCCGTCGCCCGCCCGTCCCGCTCAGAGCCCCAGCCGCCGGGTGAACGCCTTCACCAGGTCGGTCCGCGCGACGTGGAGCGCGAAGCAACGGCCCTTCCGCTGCGCCGGTTTGGCGTACCAGGGCAGTCCGAGGCGGCGCCACTTCACCGGCGCGGTCGACGGGGGCAGCTGCGGCAGCGGCAACCCCCATGCGCCGAGCCTCAGTTCACCGGTCCACACGCCGGCCCCGAGCCGCTCGACCGGTACCCCCACGGTGAACGGACCGCCGGTGCGGCCCTCTTCGCCGCGCGGCACCGGGAACGCGGCGGTCCGTCCGCCCTCCTCGCTCAGGACGATCCGCAGCGCGTCGTCCGGGTACGAGGCGAGGGAGCAACGCCCGCTGAACTCAAGCCTGTTCGGAACGTCCCGCGCCCAACGGACGCCGTCCACGAGGAGCCGGGGCGTCACGCGGTGCTTGTTCTCGCCGAGGTCGAGGGTGAAGTTGCCGTACGGCTTGGTGGTGTAGAGCGCGAGGGCGCGCGGGCCCGCCGGGGTGTCGACCACGCGCACGCACGGCTCGGCGTCGACGTCGTCGGCCCGCTTGCAGCCGATCCGCACCTCCTTGCTGAGGCCCTGTGCGGCGACGTCCAGGGAGACGTCCCACAGGCCGTCGTCGAGCGGACCGCCCTCGGCGGCGGTCGTGACGTCCACGGAGGCCTCGAACCCGGCCCGTTCGTAGGGATACCGACCCTTGTCCTCGTCGTCACCGAGGCCCGGGGTGTCGGTGTGGGTGACGGGCAGCCGGAACTCGGTGCCCGTGCCGCGTTCGCGCAGGACGAGTTCCGTGGCGACGTCGTGGGTGGCCACGCGGTGCAGGTACGCGTGGCCGGCCAGGTGCAGCGTGGTGCCGCGCAGCTCGGCGCGGGTGAGGTGGTGGCGGGCGGAGAGCAGTGCGGTGACGTCGTAGCAGGCGTCGGGCACGCCGCGTCCGGGGTCGCGCAGGAACGGGTGCCTGACGTAGGCGCGGCCGTCCTCGACGAGCAGCGGTGCGGACACCCCGCTCTCCGCCAACTCCCGTTCGTAGCGGTCGAGTTCGAGGAGTTCGTCGAGCATGGTGTGGCGCACCAGGTGCATCCGCAGCCGGGCCAGCGGGGGCAGTACGTCGTGCAGGCCGTCGTGCCAGAGCGGGGCCAGGGTCTCCGCGAGGCGGGCGAGGGTCTTGTGCTGCTCGTCGCGGGGTTCGTGCACGAGGTGGCAGCGGATCAACGACCCCACCTCGACGGTGAGATGGCGGTGGGCGAGGTGGTCGCGCCCCGGACCGGGCGGCACCCGGTCGACGAGCAGGTCGACCATGCGCGACAGGAACCGCAGCCGTGGTTCCGAACCCGGCGTGCGCAGCGTGATGTTGCCCTCGTCCGCACGCAGCACCCAGTACACGCAGTCGTAGTCGGCGACGACGGAGATGCCCGACGCGTGCAGGTAGGCGCGGGCGACGAAGGGCTGGTCCTCGCCGGTCGGCAGGTCGGTCGGGAACCGCAGGTGGTGTTCCTCGACAAGGCTGCGGCGGAACAGTTTCATGGGGCTGAGCGTCCAGTAGACGCGGGAGTCGAAGACGTCCGTGCGCGGCTGGTTGCGCCGGAACATGGATTGCGGGGGCCGCCGTCCGCCCTCGCCGACCATTTTGCCGAGCACGACGTCGGTGCCGTTCTTCTCCGCCATGACCGCCATGCGTTCCAGGGCCTCGGGTCCGAGGTGGTCGTCGGCGTCGAGGAAGAACACGAACTCGCCCCGCGCCAGGTCGAGTCCGTGATTGCGCGGACCGGCCGGGCCGCCGGAGTTCTCCTGGGTCACGACGCGCAGGAGACCGGGATGGGCGGCGCCGAGGCGCTTCAGTTCGGCGGGGGTGCCGTCGGTCGAGCCGTCGTCGACGACGATGACCTCCAGGGCGGCCTTCCCGATGCTCTGCGCGGCGACGGACTCCACGCACCGAGTGAGATAGGGCATCGCGTTGTAGGCGGCGATGATCACCGAGATGAGGGGGCCGGTCACGGTCACCGTCTTGCGCTCCTGGGAGTACGGGGCGCGCCCGCGCGGTGAATTCCGTTGAATTCGGCTTCGGCTTCGGTTCGACTTTCGGCGGAATTCGCTGGGGGTGAGGCGGCTGATATCCGAACTCGCCGACAGTGCAGCCTATTTGCGAGGGCCGCCGATCGGACTGTGAAGATACCATGGGCCGCCTGTGCGGTTCCCGTTTCTGAATTCTTGATTCATGGCCATGAATTCGCGCTCCGTTAATAAGGGTTCTGGTGTGCGAATTAATGCGCCGTCGCTCTAGCGGGGCGGACGGGCCGCCGCGGCGGCGCTTTCCCGGTAGCGTCCGGGAGTCGTGCCGAACTCCCGGCTGAAGGCGTGGGAGAGGGCGTACGGGCTGCTGTATCCCGTCTCGCGGGCGACCCGCGCGAGGGACGCGTCCGGGTCCCGCAGCCGGGTCGCCGCCAGCGTCAGCCGCCACCACGTCAGGTACCCCATCGGGGGACGCCCGACGAGCGCGGTGAAGCGGCGCGCGAGGGTGGCGCGCGAGACGCCGGCCTCGGCGGCCAGCCGTTCGGCGGTCCACGGTGCGGCCGGGTCGGAGTGCACGGCGCGCAACGCCGCCGTCGTCACCGGGTCGTTGAGGACGGCCGGCCAGGTGCCCGTGGCGGCGTCGGCCAGCCAGGCGCGCACCATGTACACGAGGAGCAGGTCGAGCAGGCTCGGCAGGGCGAGGCAGCCGCCGGGCCGCGAGCCGTCGATCTCCCGCGCCAACAGGTCGATGGCGGAACGGAGTTCGGGGTGCGCGCCGACCCGGTTCGGCAGGTGGACGACCTGCGGGAGCTCCGCCATCAGGGGGTGCGTGCGGCTGCGCTCCAGGCGGTACTTGCCGCACAGCAGCTCGGCCTGGGCGGCCTCCCCGGCCGGACGCGGCTGCGGGATCCGGTCCCGTACGTCCTCGAACGGCACCGCCCGCCGCACCGCCTCGGCGTCGGTGAAGCCGTCCGGCTGCCCGCCCGCGAGCACGTGCCCGGCGCCGTGCGGCAGCAGTACGGCGTCACCGGGGCCCAGTGGCACCGCGTTCCCGTCGTCGGTCAGCAGCCGGCAGCCGCCCGACAGCACGACGTGGAACCCCGCACCCCCGTACGGGGCGAGCCGGGTGGACCAACGACCGCTCACCCGCAGCCGGTTGGAGGAGGGCCGCCCGGTCCGCACGGCGGAGATCGCGTCGCTCACCACGTCCATGCGACGAGCGTAGCGAGAGGGGGCGCGCCGGGCGTCGCGGCGGTGAGCGGTACGCGTATTCAGTTGAGCGGCAGGGGCATTGGGCCGCTCGCCGCCCCGTTCTAGCTTCGGCACATGGACTCACGCGCCGACAACACCCCTACCCGGAACCGCACCCCGGATCCCCTCCCCGCCCCTGCCCCCACCCCCGCGCCCGCCCCCGAAGCGGATCCCCGCCCCGCCCCCGCGATGGTGCTCGGCGACGTCGAGATCCTTCGCGTCGTCGAGTGGCGGGGCGCCTTCCTGCCCGCCGGTGACCTCGTCCCGGACGTGGCGCCCGGGGTCTGGGCGGACCACCGCGACGCGCTGGCCCCCGACCACTGGGACCCCGTCGGCGACCTGGCGGTGGTGGCGCTCCAGACCTGGGTGCTGCGGACCGGAGGCATGACCGTGCTGATCGACCCCGGCGTGGGCAACGGGCGGGAGCGGCCGGGCAACCCCCTGTTCCACATGCGCGAGGGCGACCTGCCGGGGCGGCTGGCACGGGCCGGGGTGCGTCCGGAGGACGTGGACGTCGTGGTCAACACCCACCTGCACGCGGACCACGTCGGCTGGAACACGCACGACGTGGACGGGGAGTGGGTGCCCACCTTCCCGAATGCCCGGTACCTGCTCCCGGCCGCCGACGACGCGTACTTCGGTCCGGCGGGCGGGTACGGCGGCGGGGCGCACCCGGTCGACCGGCTCGTCCACGAGGACAGCGTCGCGCCCCTGCACCGGGCCGGCCGGGTCAGGCTGTGGGAGGGCGTGCACCGCTTCGCGGACGGCCTGACCCTGGAGTCCGTCCCCGGGCACACGCCGGGCTCGTCGGTGCTGCGGGTCGAGTCCGGCGGTGACCGCGCCGTCTTCGTGGGCGACCTGCTGCACAGTCCCGTGCAGATCCTCCACCCCGGGGCGGCCAGCTGCTTCTGCCTCGACCCGGTCCGGGCCGCGGCCGGCCGCCGCCGGGTCCTCGGCCGGGCGGCCGACCGTTCGGAACTGGTGGTCCCGGCGCACTTCGGCGGCGCGGGCGCGGTGGAGGTGCGGCACGCGCCGGGCGGCGGCTTCGCGCTCGGACCGTGGGCGGACCGGCGGTAGCCGGGGCGCGGAGGGGGGCGACGGTCCCGGCGGCGCCGACGAGTCCCGGCGGGGCCGACAACCCCCTGATCAGCACGTTCGTTGCCAGTGATCACTGGCGTTGTGTGAGCAGTCGGTGAATCCGATTACCGGCGGGTACCAAAAGCTTCCGGACCGGCATACCCTGCCGCTCATGACGGACTCGCAGGCCCCGGAGCAGACCGGCAACGACACCACCGCGGCGGACGCGGACGTGGACGCGCCCGCAACCGCGACCACGGACGGCACCGGCACTCCCGCCGGTACCGGTGACGGGGCGGGCACCAACCCGCTCGCCCCCGCGCCCGCGGGCGTCCGGACCGCCGCGGACGTGGTCACGCCCGAGCTGGTCGCGCAGCTCACCAAGGGGGTGACCGGCTCCGGCCGGACCGCGAACCACAGCCCGTTCACCGGGGACAAGCTCGCGGACCTGCCCGAGTCCACCCCCGAGGACGTGGCGCGCGCCTTCGAGGCGGCCCGTGCGGCACAGGAGGTCTGGGCCAGGGTTCCGGTGCGGGAGCGGGCCGCGGTACTGCTGCGCTTCCACGACCTGGTGCTCGCGCGGCAGGCCGAGGTGCTCGACCTCGTCCAGCTGGAGACCGGAAAGGCGCGCCTGCACGCCCACGAGGAGGTGCAGGCGGTCGTCGTGGCCGCGCGGCACTACGGCCGCCGGGCGCCCGCGTACCTGCGGCCGAAGCGGCACGCCGGCGCGATGCCCACCCTGACCCGGGTCACCGAACTCCGGCACCCGCGCGGTGTGGTGGGCCAGATCGCGCCCTGGAACTACCCCCTGGAGCTGTCGGTCGGCGACGCCCTGCCCGCGTTCGTCGCGGGCAACGCCGTCGTCATGAAGCCCGACACGGAGACGTGCCTGACCGCGCTGTGGGCGCGCGACCTGCTGATCGAGGCGGGACTGCCCGCCGGGGTGTTCCAGGTCGTCCTCGGTGAAGGCCCGGTCGTGGGGCCGGAGTTGGTCAAGCACGCCGACTACGTCTCGTTCACCGGTTCCACCCGCACCGGCCGCGAGGTCGCGCAGGGCGCGGCGGCCCGGCTGATCGGCGTCTCGCTCGAACTGGGCGGCAAGAACGCCATGATCGTGCTGGAGGACGCCGACATCGAGAAGGCGGCCGCGGGCGCGGTCCGCGCGTGCTTCTCGTCCGCCGGCCAACTCTGCATCTCCATCGAGCGGTTGTACGTCCACGAGGCCGTCGCGGACGTCTTCCTGGAGCGGTTCGCCGCCCGCACCCGCGCGATGCGGCTGGGCCGGTCGCTCGCGTACGGGGCGGACATGGGCTCGCTGGTGGGCCCGCGCCAGCTCGAAACCGTGACGCGGCACGTCGACGAGGCGGTCGCCAAGGGCGCCCGCGTGGTCGCGGGCGGCGTGGCCCGCCCCGACATCGGCCCGTACTTCTACGAGCCGACCATCCTCGACGGCGTCGAGGCACCCATGGCCGTGTGCACGGAGGAGACGTTCGGCCCGGTCGTCTCCCTGTACCGCTTCCGCGACGAGGACGAGGCGGTCGACCTCGCCAACTCCACGCCGTACGGCCTCAATTCGTCCGTGTGGACCAAGAACGGCGCCCGCGGCCGCGCGGTCGCCGCCCGGCTGCGCACCGGCACGGTCAACGTCAACGAGGGCTACGCGCCCGCCTACGGCAGCGTGCAGTCCCCGATGGGCGGCATGAAGGACTCCGGCCTCGGGCGGCGCCACGGGTCGGAGGGCATCCTCAAGTACACCGAGGCGCAGACCGTCGCCCAGCAGCGACTGCTGCCCATGGCCCCGTCACTGGGCATGGACGACGAGAAGTACGCGGCGTTCATGAGCCGCAGCCTGCGTGTGATGAAGGTGCTGCGCCTGCGCTGACAGCCGCCGCGTCCCCCCTTTCTTTTCGCTTTTTCGCTTCCGTTCCCTTCCGTCATGTGAGCCGCACGAGCTGAGGGAGAGCCATGTCCCAGGACGACGCCGCCCGGAAACCGGGCACAGAAGACGCGGAACGGGACGAACCGCCCGTGGTCGCGGCAGACTCATCCGAGCCCGACCCCGACCCGCTCGGTGCGGCGGCCCCCGCCCCGGACCCCGCGGCGGCGACCGGCGCGGTCCCGCGGGAGAGCGGGGAGCACGGCGACAAGGGGGAGTACGACTTCGACGTCCTCGTGGTGGGCTCCGGCTTCGGCGGTTCGGTCACCGCGCTGCGGCTGACCGAGAAGGGGTACCGCGTCGGCGTCCTGGAGGCCGGCCGCCGCTTCACGCGCGCGTCCCTGCCGAAGAACTCCTGGGACGTGAAGAACTACCTGTGGGCGCCCCGCCTCGGCATGTACGGCATCCAGCGCATCCATCTGCTGGGCAACGTCATGGTGCTGGCCGGCGCGGGCGTCGGCGGGGGCTCCCTCAACTACGCCAACACCCTCTACGTACCGCCGCGTCCCTTCTTCGAGGACCCGCAGTGGCGTGACATCACCGACTGGCAGGAGGAGTTGGAGCCGTACTACGACCAGGCGCGGCGCATGCTCGGCGTGCGGCTCAACCCCACGATGACGCCCTCCGACGTGCACCTGAAGGCGGCGGCCGAGCGGATGGGGGTGGGCGACTCGTTCCATCTCGCGCCGGTCGGCGTGTTCTTCGGGGACGGGGAGGACGCGTCCGGCGAGGCGAAGGTGGCGCCCGGCACGGAGGTCCCCGACCCGTACTTCGGCGGCGCGGGGCCCGGACGCAAGGCGTGCCTGGAGTGCGGCGAGTGCATGACCGGCTGCCGGCACGGGGCGAAGAACACCCTCAACGAGAACTACCTCTACCTCGCCGAGAAGGCGGGCGCGACCGTGCATCCGATGACCACCGTCGTGTCGGTCCAGGAGGACTCGCGGGGCGGCTTCGCGGTGGCGACACTGCCCACGGACGACCGCAGGAACGCGAAGGGGCGCACCTTCACCGCCCGCCACGTCGTCGTCGCGGCCGGCACGTACGGCACCCAGACCCTGCTGCACCGCATGAAGCAGGGTGGTCAACTGCCCTACATATCGGACCGGTTGGGCGACCTGACCCGGACCAACTCCGAGGCGCTGGTGGGCGCGCAGACCGACAACCGGCACTACCGCAAGGCGACGGGCGAGAAGCGGGTCGACTTCACGCGCGGCGTCGCGATCACCTCGTCGATCCACCCGGACGGCAGCACCCACATCGAGCCGGTCCGCTACGGCCGGGGCTCCAACTCGATGGGCGGACTGTCCATCCTTCAAGTCCCGTACGCGGAGGGCTCGTCGAGGTTCC
Source organism: Streptomyces sp. NPDC008150 (assembly GCF_042956945.1). Lineage (NCBI taxonomy): Bacteria > Bacillati > Actinomycetota > Actinomycetes > Kitasatosporales > Streptomycetaceae > Streptomyces > Streptomyces sp. NPDC008150. The sequence continues at coordinate 165,356 of NZ_JBIBHJ010000009.1, forward strand.
TCGCCTGGCTGGCCCACAGCGCCCGCCACCCGGTCCTCACGCTGCGCTCGGTCTCCCAGCGCCGCTGGTCGGAGCGGACCATCATCGGCCTGGTCATGCAGTCGCTCGACAACTCCCTGACCACGTACCTGAAACCGAAGGGCGTCGGACGCGGACTGCTGACGGCGCGGCAGGGCCACGGCGAGCCCAACCCGGTCCAGATCAAGGCGGCTTCGCAGTACGCGTCCGCCATCGCCGAGGAGATCAACGGCTTCGCCGGGTCCAACGTGGGCGAGCTGATGGGCACTCCGCTCACCGCGCACTTCCTGGGCGGCTGCCCGATCGGCGCCACCCGGGAGACCGGCGTGATCGACCCGTACCACCGGCTGTACGGGCACCCCGGGATCTCGGTCGTGGACGGTGCGGCGGTCTCGGCGAACCTCGGTGTGAACCCCTCGCTCACCATCACCGCGCAGGCCGAGCGCGCCATGTCGTACTGGCCCAACAAGGGCGAGGCGGACCCGCGTCCGCGCCAGGGTGCCGACTACGAGCGGGTCTCGGCGGTCGAACCGCACCGGCCCGCCGTTCCCGAGGACGCGTTCGGCGCCCTGCGGCTGCCGTTCCTGGGGATGCCCGCGGTGCCGCCCAAGGGCTGACCGGGGGCGGGACGCCGGGGGAGTAGAGGAGCCGGCCGCGAAAGGGGCGGCCGGGAAAGGAGGAAGGACCTGCGCCCCCCTCCGCGCGCAGGTCCCTCACCTCTTCGCGCCGGGCGGTCGAGCTCGCCCTCGCGACGCCCCGGCGCTTCGGCCGGCGCACCACGTGACGCTCTCCGTCGTCGCCGGGCCCGGGGGCCCGGCCGGAAGAACACCGCTGTGGGGCGCGGGTTGGCGCTGGGTTCGAGAGGTGTGACCAGGGAGGGGTGCGAAGGGTTGCACTGAATCCGCGTCAATTGGCTGTGGTGTGGGTCACATTCCGGCCGGTCTGCCGGCGACGGACGGACGCGCGGTACGGGGCATGGCCGGCGGGCGCGGGTGCCGGACAGGGGAAGGGCCCCGCGGGACGGAGCCGCGGGGCCCTCCTTCGTCAGCACCGGCGTCAGGGCAGCGCCGGTGCCTGGGGGCGGCGCCGGGGGGTGCGCCGCCTGCCCGGAACGCCGTCGGTCGCCGCCCCGGCGCGCGCCGGGCGCGCGGGTGGTCTCGACCTCTGGCGGTGGGTCGATGGGGATCTGGTCAACACAGTTGCCTGCAATGGGGACTTGGGGCTTTCCAGGCATCGTGCTCGATGGGCCCGGCCTCCGCAACCGTTGGACCCGGCCTTGTGCGATTTTCCGCCGGTCGGCCCCGGGCGTCCCCGGGGCCGGCCGTTCTCTTGGGTGACCGGGCTGCTGTCCCCTGCCGTCCGGTCACTTGTCCGGGGCGAGGTCCCACGACGTACGGCACGACCCGTTCGTCTCATCGCCCCGGCGAGCCACGCGTGGTTCGTTCGGGCCCGCCCCTGGCTGGCACGGACACCGGGACAACGAAGGGGTGAGCGAGGCGGTCACGCGCCGTACGGGTGAGAGGTGGCGCGCACGTACGGACCCGGACGGCGTTGCCGCGTCGGCGAGTTCAGACCCGGCCGCGGCACAGCTCCAGCAGCGTCATGGCGAGCGCCGTGCCGGGCCTGCCGAGGGCCTCGCGGTAGCGGCCGAGGATCTCCGTCTCGCGGGCGAGGTTCACCCGCCGGCCGCCCGAGCCGATGCGGGCCTCCTGGATCACCGCCGAGACGGCCATCCGTTCCTGGACCAGACCCAGAATGCGGTCGTCGAGGGCGTCGACGCGTTCGCGGGCGTCCGTGATCAGGCCCGCGGCGGCGTCGGTACGGGCGCCGGTGCGGTCGGCCTCTGCGGGGGTGGTGGTCATGTCGGGTCTCCTCGGTGTCGGCGGGGGCGAACGGGGTGCCCGGCGGCGACAGGACCCGGGGTGAGGAAAACGACAGACGCCCCGGGCCTTGTCGGCCCGGGGCGCCCGGTAGGTCGCTTGTCAGTGGTTCAAGCGGCACGACCATGGCATCCGGCGGGCCGGCTGCCATAGGTAAAGACGAAGGTCGTGGGCGTGAACATGCGGCCAGTATGGCGCGCGCCGGGCGGACGGCCAAGCCGTTTCGCATCCTGAGACCGCCCGGGACGAGCCATTGGGGACCCCTCTCGGGCCGTCCAGGCCCGGGGGCGGGGCCCCGGCGAGGGGGCGGGCCGGGCGCTCGGCGGGAGGGTGCGCACGTCGGCCCCGTTAGACTTGCTGGCGTATACCCCGCCCAGCCGCCGGAAGGCAACCCGTGTCATCAGCGACTCCCGCTGCCGCCGCCCCCGACACCGTCCTGGTCGTCGACTTCGGCGCGCAGTACGCCCAGCTCATCGCCCGTCGCGTCCGTGAGGCCCGGGTCTACAGCGAGATCGTGCCGAGCACCATGCCGGTCCCGGAGATGCTCGCCAAGAACCCGGCGGCCATCGTCCTGTCCGGCGGACCCTCGTCGGTCTACGCCGACGGCGCCCCGTCCGTGGACCCCGCCCTGTTCGAGGCGGGCGTGCCCGTCTTCGGCATGTGCTACGGCTTCCAGCTCATGGCGCAGGCCCTCGGCGGCACCGTCGACAACACCGGCTCCCGCGAGTACGGCGGCACCCCGCTGACCGTGTCCCGGCCGTCGTCCACCCTCTTCGAGGGCACCCCCGCCGAGCAGTCGGTGTGGATGTCGCACGGCGACGCCTGCTCCGCCGCCCCCGAGGGCTTCACGGTCACGGCGTCCACCGCGGTCGTCCCCGTCGCCGCCTTCGAGAACGACGAGAAGAAGCTGTACGGGGTCCAGTACCACCCCGAGGTGATGCACTCCACGCACGGCCAGCAGGTGCTCGAACACTTCCTGTACCGGGGCGCGGGCCTGACCCCCTCCTGGACCACGGGCAACGTGATCGACGAGCAGGTCGCCCTCATCCGCGAGCAGGTCGGCTCCAGCCGCGCCATCTGCGGCCTGTCCGGCGGCGTGGACTCCGCGGTCGCCGCGGCCCTCGTGCAGAAGGCCATCGGCTCCCAGCTCACCTGCGTGTACGTCGACCACGGCCTGATGCGCCAGGGCGAGACCGAGCAGGTCGAGAAGGACTTCGTGGCCGCCACCGGCGTGCAGCTCAAGGTCGTCGACGCCAGCGAGCGGTTCATCGACGCGCTCAAGGGCGTCAGCGATCCGGAGCAGAAGCGGAAGATCATCGGCCGCGAGTTCATCCGCGTCTTCGAGCAGGCCCAGGCCGAGATCGTGGCCGAGGCGCCCGGCGACCAGCCCGTCGAGTTCCTCGTGCAGGGCACCCTCTACCCGGACGTCGTCGAGTCCGGCGGCGGCACCGGCGCGGCGAACATCAAGTCCCACCACAACGTGGGCGGCCTCCCCGAGGACCTGGAGTTCCAGCTCGTCGAACCGCTGCGCAAGCTGTTCAAGGACGAGGTCCGCATGGTCGGCCAGGAACTGGGCCTGCCGGAGGAGATCGTCCAGCGCCAGCCCTTCCCGGGCCCCGGCCTCGGCATCCGCATCGTCGGCGAGGTCACCCGCGAGCGCCTGGACCTGCTGCGCGAGGCCGACGCCATCGCCCGCGAGGAGCTGACCGCGGCCGGCCTGGACCGTGAGATCTGGCAGTGCCCGGTGGTCCTGCTCGCGGACGTCCGCAGCGTTGGCGTCCAGGGCGACGGCCGCACCTACGGTCACCCGATCGTGCTGCGCCCCGTCTCCAGCGAGGACGCCATGACGGCCGACTGGACCCGGCTGCCCTACGAGGTGCTGGCCCGCATCTCGACCCGCATCACCAACGAGGTCGCCGACGTCAACCGCGTCGTCCTCGACGTCACGAGCAAGCCGCCGGGCACCATCGAGTGGGAGTGACCCCCGGCAGCGTCGCGGTCAGACGCGCCTGACCGTGCGCACCGGCGCCCCCGGGTGCCAGATCTGCACGACGAGGTACTTCTCGTCCTCGACGAAGGTCCGCACGACCTCGGTCAGTTCGGCGCGGAAGAGGTGGAACGGCTCCGGCGGTTCCACCTCTTCGACGTATCCGGCCTTCGCCCGCTCGTCGGTCACCTCGACGGCCCGCCCGCCGATCCGCACGTCGCCGCCACCCATCCCGGTGCCGGGACCGGGGTTGGCCTGGAGCGCGAAGCGGCCGTCCCGCCGCAGATCGAGCGCCTTCATCGACTCGGGCATCATCCCCACGCACAACTCCCCCCGCACGAACTGGACTTCGACGCCCGACGTGCGGGGCGAGCCGTCCTTGCGGAGGGTCGCGAGAACATGGTGGGTGAACGCGCCGAAGCGCTCCTGCACGGTCCTCGCGAAATCGGGTTCGGCCGCGGCCAGTGCCGCCCAGTTCACAGTCATGGCACAGAGTCTGCCGCCGGCGCGGGCCGTCTTCCACCGGGATACCGGACGGCCGCCGGGCGCGGTGTCCGGGGCCGCGGCCCGCGCCCGGGGCCTCAGACGGTCGTGTACGGCACCGGCCGCACGTAGCGCTCGCGGCCCTGCGGGTCCCGCACCGGGGTGCAGCCCGCCGCCGCGAGCTGCCGGGCCAGCTTCGCGACGCGGGCGGTGTTGATCCGCAGGGAGACCAGCAGCATCGCCGGCATCAGGACGGCGAGCGGCACCAGCACCACGTAGGCGCCGGTCAGCAGGGCCATCAGCAGGAAGAAGACGCCGCAGCCCCAGGCCATCCCGAGCAGCAGCTTGCGGTTGCCGGCGACGACGAGCGCGTCGTACCTGATGAGCTTCGTGATCAGGTCGACCTCCGGCAGCACCTCGGGCACCGGCACCAGGGAGCCCTGGTGCATGCCCGGCACCGGCCCGCCCGAGCCCGCCTGCGGGAACGCGGCGACGTTGGCGGCGGCCCGCTGCTGCGCCCAGGGGGACGGGTCGCGGGTCAGCAGCACGTGCAGCACGCGCTGCTTTCCGACCAGCCGCACCCCCGAGTACTGGAAGCCGAAGCACTCCGCGATGTACACCTGCGCGCTGAAGGTGGGCAGTTCGGCGAACGGATGGACCAGTTCCACGACGTCCTGGGTGGCCAACTGCCGGACGAGGGAGGTGATGTGGCGTTCGGCGATGCTCATGTCGTGCTCCGGGGAAAACGGGGACGTGCGTGCGGGCAGCTGGGCCACCGCGCCGACGTCGGACTTCTGTTGCCGCATGACGGACCACCGAACCCCCCGGAGGGTTGCACGCGGCGTCGCCCCACGGGGCGCCCGTGCCCCCCGCCGCCCGCGCGCACCGCATCTTTACGCAACCGCGCTGTTCTCCCGGCCTCACCGACGGTAACTTCCGCCCCGTGACCGAACCCAGAACCTCAGCCCGTACGGACGGGCCCGCACCGCCCGCGCCCCTGCCCCTGGACCGGCTCCGGTTCGCGATGCCGCCGATGCACGACTCCCTCGACGACGAGCGCCGCTACCGCAAGGAGCGGCTCGCGGGCGCCCTGCGGATCTTCGGGCGGCTCGGTTTCGAGGACGGCGTCTCCGGCCACATCACCGCGCGGGACCCGGAGTTCACCGACTGCTGCTGGGTCAATCCGTTCGGCATCCCGTTCAGCCAGGTCACCGTGAGTGACCTGGTGCTGGCCAACCAGGACGGTCAGGTGGTCGAGGGCCGCTACCACGTCAACCAGGCGGCGTTCACCGTGCACGCCCAGGTGCACGCGGCCCGCCCGGACGTCGTCGCCGTCGCCCACTGCCACTCGCTGGGCGGGCGCGCGCTCGCCGCCCTCGGTGACGTCATCGACCCGATCAGCCAGGAGAGTTGCGCGTTCTACGAGGACCTCGCCCGCTACGACTCCTACTCCGGCGTCACGGTCGACGCCGACGAAGGGCGCCGGATCGCCGGCGCGCTCGGCACCCGCAAGGCGATGGTCCTGCGCAACCACGGCCTGCTCACCGTCGGGGACTCGGTGGACGCGGCGGCCTGGTGGTTCGTCTCCCTGGAGCGTTCCGCGCAGGTCCAGTTGACCGCGCGGGCCGCGGGCCGGCCGGTGCTGATCGAGCACCGCATGGCCGTCGCGACCCGCGAACAGCTCGGCGGCGACCTGGTCGCGTGGATCAACTACCAGCCGATGTGGCGGGACATCACCCGACGGGAACCGGACCTGCTGAACTGATGTGCGGGGCAAGGGTGGTGGGCGTCCGGCTCAGAACCCCCGCAGCACCGCGGCCTTCGTCCGGGTGAACTCCTCCTCCGTCAGCACCCCGTCCCGGTACAGCTCGCCCAACTCCCGCAGTCTGCGCAGCAGTACGTCGTGGTGGTCGGCCCGGGGCGGATGCGCCGACACCGCGAACGGGCGCCGCTCCGCGGGCGGCGGCACCGTCCGCACCGAGGGGTGCGGCAGCCGTGCGACGACCGCGGTCGCCACCAGGGCGGTCAGCAGGTCGCGCCGCGCGCTGCCCCACAGGTCCAGGGCGTACGGGTCCTTCTCCGGCGGCAGCTTCGAGAACGCCCCCTCGTGCGTCACGAAGCGCAGGAACCCCTCCTCGTGACCGGTGTTGGGCAGCCACTCCACCTGGACCAGGTCGCCCACGCCGATGACCCGCGAACCGGTGGCGCGCTTGACCCGGTCGGAGGTGTCGGCCCAGTCGATGCGCACCTGGCCGCCGTCGAAGGAGACCGTCCCGTCGCTGGAGCGCACCGACACCGGCACCGGCGGACCGGGCAGCAGATAGGCCCTGGTGGGGTCCTTGGGCACCTGGTCGAGGAGCAGCGCCCTGCGGATCTCCTCCACCACGTACTCGGCGACCCCGGTGCGGTCCAGGTCCACGGTCAGCCGGTACGGGTCGGCCGCGTCCGGCAGCCGGCCCCCGGTCGCCTGGAGCAGCGGGTCGGCGCCCTCGCGCAGCCGGAGCCGCAACCGGCCGCGCCTGCGGTCCGGTTCGTGCGTGACGCCCGAGATGGCTTCGAGGGGCACCCCGATCTCGCCGTAGGTCTGCCGGAACAGCGGCACCGACCGGTGCAGGCCCGGCGTGATCCTGACGGTGCTGCCGTCGAAGGCCCAGGTCCCGTCCCGCTGGATGATCTCGGCCATGGGGGAATTCTCGCAGCCGGGTCACCACTGCCCTCCTCCCTTTCGCGCCGTCGCCCGGCACGCCCCCTCGCCACTCCTGGGCCTGCCGGACGCGGACCGTGTCGAGTAGGGCACAATTCGCTTCCATCAAAGGGGAGTTGCGCGGCACTGCGGAACCCGGCGGAACGTGCCGGAGTACGTGCGCCGCGCGGCCGAGTCGAACGGGTCGCGGCGTGCGGGCCGAGCGGAAGGCGGGCGTCGGACGTGGCGGTGCAGGAAGCGAGACAGGGCGCGCACGCGGGCGCCCACGAGGGCGGCTGCACCTGCGGCGACTGCCCGCACGGCGCGCGTGCGGGCCACCGGCGGGCGGTCGCCGAGTTCCTCGTCAAACGGGACGGCTTCGCCGCCGGACAGGGCCTGCCGCCCGGCGTCGCGCACTCCGCGTCGGCCTCCCGGCAGTGGGTCTCCGACGAACTGACCCAGTCCGCTGCGGTCGTGGCCGAACGGGGCCGCGCCGAGGGCGACGCCTGGCTCGCCCACCTGTGGCGCCGCACGGCCCTCGCCGTGTGGGGAGCCGTCGTCGTGCTGCTCCTGGTCCAGTCGCTGACCGCGATCGGGGCCGGCTGGACCGCGGCCCGCACCGCGGGGCTGCTCGCGGCCGTCCTCGTCGCCGCCGCGCTGACCTGCGCCTCCTGGTTCCACCGGGCGCGCGGCGGAGCGCTCGCGCCCGTCATCGGCGAGGACAACCGGCTCTCCACCTCCCGGTCCGTCGCCGCGGTCTGGGTGCTGTTCGTCGCGTTCGCCGTGCTGGTCCTCGCGGGCCGGCTGGCCGCCGCCTCCGACCACACCGAGCGCGACGGGCTCATCGACGGCCTCGAACTCGCGCGCGGCGCGGGCGTGGTGACCGTTCTCGCGGTGGTGTGCGCCATCGCCGTCCTCGTCCGCCGCGTGGTCGGTGTGCGGGTGTTCGAGCAGCGGTTGCAGAAGGTGCCCGCGGACCGGCCGCGCGCCGCCGACCTGCTGACCGACGACGCGGGGCGCGGCACGTTCGCCGACATCCAGTACGTCGTGATCAGTGCCGTCGCCGTGGTGTTCGCCGCCGTGCGGCTCGCCCGCCGCCCCGACCAACTGCCCGACCTGCCCTGGGGACTCGCGGTCGTGGTCCTGGTGTCCGCGGCGACCTACCTCGCCGGCAAGTACGCCGAGGGCAGCCGCCCCGTGATCCTCTCCGTGGTGCGCTCCCGCGAGGCGGGCGACCTCGACGGCCCGATCCGCACCGGTGACGACATCGAGATCCGCGGGGCCGGGTTCGTCCCCGTGGGCGCGCAGGGCGCCGACCGGCTGTCCCGCATGGTCGTGCGCATCGGCCCGGTGAACGTCCACGTTCCGCTGGTCCCCGTGACCGGCGGCTTCAGCAACCCCGCCGACTCCGTCCTCACGGTCCCGGTCCCCGCGGACGTCGAGCCGGGCCGGGTGGAGGTCCAGGTCGTCACCGCGGCGGGCGTGGAGACGAACCGGTACGCCATCGACGTGACCGACTGACCCGGCGGTGCCGGGGACGAGTCGGGGGTGGGGCTGAGCGGTCGGTCTCCTGGCTACGTATGGTCTGATGAGAGTCATTTCACGGCGAGAGGCGGCCAGAAGCGATGACTTACGGCATGCGTACGGACACGCACAGCTCAACGGGCGGGGGCCGGAGCCGACGGGAATCCGCTTCCCGGTACGCCCTGTTGCCCCTGCGGGTCTTCCTCGGCGTGACCTTCGTCTACGCCGGCATCGACAAGCTGACGAGCAGCAGTTTCCTGAAGGACTCCGGGGCCGGGTCGGTCGGCGACCTCATGCGCTCGGTGCGGGACTCCTCGGCGATCCCCGCCCTCGTCGACCTCGCGCTCAAGAGCCCCACCGGGTTCGGCTACGCCATCGCCTTCGGTGAACTCGCCGTCGGCATCGGCATCCTCATCGGCCTCTTCGCCCGGGTCGCCGCGGTCGGCGGCGCCCTGATCTCCCTCTCGCTGTGGCTGACGGTGAGCTGGTCGGCCGACCCGTACTACTACGGCAACGACCTCCCGTACCTGATGGCCTGGCTCCCGCTGATCCTCGCGGGCGCGGGCGTCTTCTCGGTCGACGCGGCACTGCGGGACAGGCGCCGCAGGGGGTCCGGCATCTCGTTCTGACGCGCCCCGAGTGGGTGCGTACGGCCGGGCCGCCGTCGTCGCGGTGGCCCGGCCGGGAGCCCCCGGGGCGGTGGCGGCCCTGGGCCCGGCCGCCCCTCCGCCGTGCCGCTCAGTGCCTCAAGAGCCCTGCGGGGGGCCGCTGCCGGTGGCCGAGCCCACCCCCGCGGACTGCCCGGACGACGCCCGCCGGCGCCGTCGTCTTCGTACCGTCCGGGTCGTGATAGCCGCCGCCCCGGCCAGCCAGAGGCCGATCCCGACGAGCGGGACCACCGCGAACCACGGTGTCTTCCACAGGCCGCCCGCGTCACCGACGTAGAGGACACCCGTCAGCGTCAGGAAGAGACCCGTCACCAGCCGCCCCGGCTGGAACTCATGACGCGGCACGGCGCACCTCCACCTGTCCGAGCGACACGTGCAGATCCAGGTCGAGCCTGCCGCCGTCGGCGGTGACGCGTGTCGGGTGCAGTGTCTTCTCCTCGTACTTGCCGGGTGCCACGTCCACGTCGTCCTGGTCGTCCCCGGGGAGCTGGATGTCGCCCAGGCCCACGTCGATCGTCAGCCGTACCGTCACGTCGTCGGGCACGATCACCACCAGCCGGCCCAGACCCACCTCCGCGCGCGACGCCACGGTCCGTCCGCCCGGCACTTCCAGCCCGGACAGGTCGAGCACGCCCCTGCCCGTGCCCACCTCGTACGACGGCCGCACCTGCGACGCCGCCACGGGCCGCCAGGTCGGTGTCCGCCAGTCGGTGTCGATGTTCGAGGGCAGCGCCGCCGAGCACGCCAGCAGTCCCGCCGTGAGCACCGCGAGGAAGAATGTCCCCCCGCTGGTGCGGCCCCGGAACGCGCTGAACGCGATGCCCGCGCCGAACACGATCAGCGCCGCGGCGAAGCCCGTCTGCAGGCTCGTGCCCAGCGGGTGGTCGTCCCACATCGCCCGCGCCCCGGCGAAGCCCGCGGCGGCGGCCACGAGCACGATCCAGCCGTCGATGAACCGCGAGCGGCGCGGGCCGGGGCGCACGTCGCCGGACCCGCGGGGGTCCCGGGGGTCCCCGGTGCCGCCGCGGGTGTCCTCGCGGACGGTCCCGAGGCTGATGTTGACGGCGGCGGCGACGTCACGGTCGCGCGCGTCACGCGGGCCCCACAGATAACCCGTGCCGCCGACGTGGGTGCCGTCCTTGACGATCGGGTCGCGCCACCACGACGGCTGCCCGGCGGGGGCGGGCGGCGCCTGTGCCTCGGGCGGCGCGTCGGCGGCGGCCTGCGCGGCGAGCGGATCGGGGTCGGGGGCGCCGCGCTGCCGCGACCAGTAGCCCGCGCCCGCGAGCAGGGCGGAAAGGATCACCGCGAAGGCCATCACCCCGCCGTTGCGCACCAGGGTCAGGAAGACGCCGCAGCCCGCCAGCGCGAACACCACGGCGGCGAGCGCCGGTCCGTCGACGCGGCCGGTGAGCAGCCGGCGCACCTCGTTCTCGTCCTCGTCGTCGTAGGTGACGAACAGCCAGGCGAACCCGTAGAAGATGAGGCCGAACCCGCCCGCCACGGCGAGCACGCTCAGGGCGATCCGGAAGATCACCGGGTCCATGTCGTACTGCCGGCCGAGTCCCGCGCAGACCCCGCCGAGCATCTGGTGCTCCCGGTCCCGCCGCAGGCGCCCGGCCGGGGGAGCGGACGCGTCGCCGCCGGGGACGTCGCCGCCGGAGCCGGAGCCGGAGCCGGAGCCGGAGTCGGAGCCGGAGCCGGGGACGTCGTCGCCGCCACCGCCACCGCCGGTACGCGAGGGCCCGCCGGCCGCGCCCGGGTCCCGCGCTTCGGAGCCGCCCGAACTCCCGCTCGCCGCAGGCCCGTCCGTGACATCTCCACGCGCGGACCGGCCGCCCGGATACGGGCCGCCGCGGCCGGACGCGTCCGGCTCCGGCCCCGGCCCGGACCGCCCGGGGCCGGGGCCGGGCCCCCGGCCCGTCGCGGCGTGCTGCTGATCGCTCATGCGTCCATGGTGACTGCCGAGCCGCCGCATCGGGAGCCGGAACGACCCTGGCTGACCCCTGATATCTCCCCCGAGACCGCCAACGGGAACTGTTCGACCCGTCCCGGGGACGAAGATCAGGGGAGTCTCCGGGCCGGACCCTGATGCCCGCGCTCCCGGGTCGTGTGACCATCGTTGGCATGCCGGAAGCCGCAGCAGCGCCACTCGCCGCCGACCCGAGGCCGCCGCGCAAGCTCTACCGCAGCAGCGACGGACGCTGGCTCGGCGGAGCGGCGCGGGGTCTCGCGGGGCACCTGGGGCTGCCCGTCATCTGGGTCCGGCTGGTCTTCGTGGGCCTGTTCACCGCCGACGGACTCGGCGCCCTCCTCTACGCGGCCTTCTGGTTCTTCGTCCCGCTCGGCCTCGGCGGGGTGGACGGCCGGCGTTCCGCGTCCCCCCTCGTCACCGAACCGGCGCCCGACGGCCGCCGCAGACTCGTCGCCATCCGGCCCGACAAGGGCCAGATCCTCGCCCTGCTGCTCATGGTCGTCGTCGCCCTGATCTTCGTCAGCAAGGTCGACGTCAACACCGGCACCAAGGCCTACCTCTGGCCGACGGTCCTGGTCGGCGCCGGTGTCGCCCTCGTCTGGCGCCAGGCGGACAACGCCCGCCGCGCCCGCTGGGTCGAGGTCGGCCGCCGGCGCCGCACGCTCACCATCGTGCGTGCCATCGGCGGCATCCTGCTCGTCACCACCGGCGTCACCGGCATCTTCGTCCTCCAGGGTTCCGCCTCCCACCTCGCGTCGGTGCTGGAGTCCGCCGTCGTGGTCCTGGTCGGCGTCCTGCTGCTCGCAGGTCCGTACCTCGTACGCATCACGCAGGACCTCTCCGAGGAACGGCTGATGCGCATCCGCGCGCAGGAGCGCGCCGAGGTCGCGGCCCACGTCCACGACTCGGTGCTGCACACCCTGACCCTGATCCAGCGCAACGCGGAGAACCCCGGCGAGGTGCGCCGCCTGGCCCGTGCCCAGGAACGCGACCTGCGCACCTGGCTCTACAAGCCCGAGGGCACCGGCAAGGACGAGGCCGACGAGCCCACGGCGGTCGCCGAGGCGGTACGAAGACACGCGGCCGAGGTCGAGGACAAGCACGGCGTGCCCATCGAGGTGGTCGTCGTCGGCGACTGCCCCCTCGACGACCGCGTCGGGGCACAGATGCAGGCCGCGCGCGAGGCAATGGTGAACGCCGCCAAGTACGGTGGCGAGGGCGGGGCCGTCCAGGTCTTCGCGGAGGTCGAGGACGGCAAGGTCTTCGTGTCCGTCCGGGACCGCGGACCCGGGTTCGACCTCGACTCGATCCCCGCCGACCGCATGGGCGTCCGGGAGTCGATCATCGGCCGCATGGAACGCAACGGCGGTACGGCGCGCCTGCGTTCGGTACCGGGCGGCGGCACGGAGGTCGAGCTGGAGATGGAGAGGACGGAGAGGACGTCATGAGCGACCAGACCGAGAACACGGGCGCGGGCACGGACGGTACGGGCGGTGCCGGGGAGCGCCGGGTGCGGGTCGTGCTCGTCGACGACCACAGGATGTTCCGCACCGGCGTGCAGGCCGAGATCGGAGAGACCGAGCAGACCGGGGTCGAGGTCGTCGGGGAGGCGGCGGACGTCGACCAGGCGGTCACCGTCATCCACGCGACCCGGCCCGAGGTCGTCCTCCTCGACGTCCACCTGCCGGGCGGCGGCGGCGTCGAAGTGCTGCGCCGCTGCGCCCCGTTGAGCGCCGACCCCGAGCGGCCCGTCCGCTTCCTCGCGCTGTCCGTGTCCGACGCCGCCGAGGACGTCATCGGCGTGATCCGCGGCGGTGCGCGCGGCTACGTCACCAAGACGATCACCGGCGCCGACCTGGTCGACTCGATCTTCCGCGTCCAGGACGGCGACGCGGTCTTCTCGCCCCGCCTGGCCGGTTTCGTCCTCGACGCGTTCGCGTCGACCGACGCCCCGCCGGTCGACGAGGACCTGGACCGCCTCACCCAGCGCGAGCGCGAGGTGCTGCGGCTCATCGCCCGGGGGTACGCGTACAAGGAGATCGCGAAGCAGTTGTTCATCTCCGTGAAGACGGTCGAGTCCCACGTCTCGGCGGTCCTGCGCAAGCTCCAGCTCTCCAACCGCCACGAACTCACCCGCTGGGCGACGGCGCGTCGCTTGGTCTGACCGTCAACTCGTCGTGTGGGGGCGGCAATTGCGTGGACATCGCCCTCCGCCCCCACACCGTCCACGCTCGGGACTCCGCGCTGGCTCCCACAGCCCCCGGATCGCCATGGCCGCCATGGCCGCCGTGGCCGGCGAGGCATGGGCCGCGCTTCTCGCCTACGCCTGTCTTCCCGCCGCGCCCTCGCGGAGGTAATTGCTTCGACAGCGGACCTCGTTCACCGGCAGGGTGGGTGCCCATGACGAGCAGTGAGCTGTGGACTCGTGAGATGGCCGAGCGTTACGACGCCGGGGAGGTCGAGACGTCCTCGGACGCGGTTCTCGGGCCGACCCTCGACTTCCTCGCCGGGCTCGCCGGAGACGGCCCCGCGCTGGAGTTCGCCATCGGGACCGGGCGTGTCGGCGTCCCGCTCCGGGAGCGCGGCGTGCCGGTCACCGGTGTCGAACTGTCCGAGCACATGGCGGCGGTGCTGCGGCGGAAGATCGACGCGAGCACGCTCCCGGTGGTCATCGGGGACATGGCGACCACCGTCGTCCCCGGCGAGTTCACGCTGGTCTACCTCGTCTACAACACCATCGGGAACCTGCTCACCCAGGACGAGCAGGTCGAGTGCTTCCGCAACGCCGCCCGTCATCTGGCGCCCGGCGGGCGCTTCGTCATCGAGCTGGGCGTGCCGCCGCTGCGGTTCCTGCCGCCCGGACAGGTCGCGGTGCCGTTCGACGTCTCCGATCGGCATCTCGGCTTCGACACCTTCGACCTGGTCGAACAGACCCTCGTCTCCCATCACTTCGTCCGTGACGGCGACGACGGCCGCTACCGTCGGGCCAACTCCCGGCACCGGTACGCCTGGCCGGCCGAACTCGACCTGATGGCACGGATCGCCGGGCTGGAGCTGGAGCGGCGGGTCGCCGACTGGGACGGGACGCCGTTCGGCGAGGACGCCGGGAAGCACGTCTCCGTGTGGCGCAAGCCCGCGTGAGGCCGGCCGACCGCACACGCCGATCTCACGCCACCCGTGTCGCCCCCGCGAACGGCATCTCGTCGACCGGGGCCACCCGTACCGGCGCCGACGGGTTGGGGGCGTGGACCATCCGGCCGTTGCCCACGTAGATGCCGACGTGGCTGATGCCCGAGTAGAAGAACACCAGGTCGCCCGGCTGGAGTTGGGAGCGGGAGACGCGGGTGCCCGCGTTGATCTGGGCGTAGGTCGTGCGCGGCAGGGCCACTCCCGCGGAGCGGTACGCGGCCTGGACGAGCCCCGAGCAGTCGAAGGCGTTCGGCCCCGTCGCGCCCCACACGTACGGGCTGCCGAGCTTGCTGTACGCGTACGCGACGGCCGCGGCGGCACGGGAGTCCGTGGCCGGTACGGGAGTTGCCGCCGCCGTCGACGATCCCGGCGAGCCCGTCGCGGGCAGGGCGGTGCGCGCGGCGGAGGACGACCGGGAGGCACGGCTCGCGGCGCCGGTGCCCGTGCCGTCGGCGACGACCGCCGCGCGTTCGGGTGCCGACAGCCGGTCCAGCAGCCGTTTCGCCTGCTCCAGCTTGCCGTTGATGGTCTTCTTGCGCTTCTTCAGCTCCGCCTGGCGGGACTTGAGCGTGGTGACCTCGACGTCGGCCGCGTCCCGGATCTGCTTGATCTCCCGCAGTTCCTTGCGGACGTTCGCGATCGCCGTGGACTGCTGGTGGCCGGCGCGCTCCGCGAACTCCGCGCCCCGCAGGTACGCGGCGGGGTCGTCGGAGAGCGCGAGTTGCACGGCGGGGTCGAGACCGCCCTCCCGGTACTGGGACGCCGCGACCCAACCCAGTTGCTTGCGTGCCGAGTTGAGCTTCATGGTCTTGCGCGCGGCCTCGTCGTGCAGGGTGCGCAGGCGGCCCGACGCGTGGTCGGCCTTCTCCTTCGCGCCGTTGTACTTCTCGGTCGCGGCCTCCGCGTCCTGGTACAGCTTGTCCACCTTGGCCTTGACCTGGGCCGCCGTCACCTGGGGCTCCGCCTGTGCCGAACCGTCGAAGGCCGTCGCGGTCGCCGCTCCCGCGAGGGCGATGGTCGCCGCCCTGCGGATCGTGCTGCCGTTCGCTGACCGCCGTCGGGGCTTGCGGTGCGCTGCCACGTGGAGTCCACGTCCTTTCCCGTCCCACTCGACTCGACCGGCCGATCAGCCCCCACGGGCCGCGGTGGCGGGCCCGCGTCCGGCGACGGCAAGTGCAGGGGAGCGGGCCGCCGCCGGACCTTCTCGGCGGTGGTGTCCGGCTGTCGCCCCGGGTGGGGCGGCGGTGAGGAGCCGGTCACCTGGGGCAGGACGCTAGACCGGGGAATCTCGGCCCGGCGACGGACTGTGCGGAAGTGGCGGCAGAGGTCCGGAACGTGACCGTATGTGATCGCCGGTGTCCGGCGCGCCTGTCGACTCCACGCGGGGTGATGACCGATGCGCCGATCCGGACCCGGCGGGAGCGGCGGATTGATATGGCGGGCGCATATACGCGCCACGCGACGGCGTCCGGGCACCGGGGCGGTGTGCGGACCCCGGGAGCCCCCTCACTAGGCTCCGGACCATGGACGTACTCATCCATCTCTTCGTCGCCCTGCACATCATCGGTATCGCGGCCCTGCTCGGGGGCTTCCTGACCCAGATGAAGGCGATGGGCCGCGGCACCGCCCGCTTCGTCCCGGCGATGCTGCACGGCGCCCTCACCATGCTGGTGACCGGGGCGGTCCTCGTCGGCCTCAGCCAGGCCGACGACCACCCCGTCAACAACGTCAAGATCGGCATCAAGCTGGCCGTGCTGATCGTGATCCTGGGCCTCGTCTACGTGAAGCGGGACGACGAGACGGTGGAGAAGGGGCTGTTCGCGGCGGTGGGCGCGCTCACCGTGGCCAACATCTTCATCGCCGTCCTCTGGACCTGATCACGCGGGCCGGTCACCCGCAGGCGACCGGGCCCGCCGCGCGACCGGGTCAGGCCGGCCGCACCACGCTGTGGATGATCGACGAGCCGCCGTAGTAGATGGACTCCTCGCGCACGTACGCGCCGGGCTTCGGGGCGTGGATCATCATGCCGTCGCCGATGTAGATGCCGACGTGGCTGACGTCGCTGTAGAAGAAGATCAGGTCCCCGGGCTGCGCGTCGGCCAGCGAGACCGTCGTGCCGGCGTTGACCTGGTCGGTGGTGACGCGCGGCAGGGTGACGCCGGCGGACCGGTAGGCGGCCTGGGTGAGCCCGGAGCAGTCGTAGGAGCCGGGGCCGGTGGCGCCCCAGACGTACGGCTTGCCGATCTGGGCGCGGGCGAAGGCGATGACCTGCGCGGCCCGCGAGGAGTCCGCCGGGGCGGCGGCCGTGGACGACGACCCGGAGCCCTGCGCGGCCGTCTGCTCGGTGGCCTGCTTCTTCGCGAGCGCCGCGGCCTCCGCGTCGGCCTTCTCCTGCTTCTCCTTCTCGATCTGCGCGAGCCGTGCCTTCTCCTCGGCGTTCAGCTTCGACAGCAGTTCGCGCGCGTCGCCCAGCTTCGTCTGGACGGTCGTCTTGGCCGTCTTCAGGTTCGTCTGCGTCGTGGTCAGCGACTCCAGGCTCTTGGCCGCCTCCGCGCGCTTCTTCATCGTCGCGGCCTGCTCGGTGACGTAGTCGTCGACCGCGCTCTTCTGGCGGCTGGTGAGCCGGTTCATCAACTGGTCCTGGTCGAAATAGCCCTGGGGGGTGTCCGCGAGCAGGAACGTGGTGGTGTCCGTGGCCGTGCCCGAGCGGTACTGGGCCGCGGCGAACGAACCCAGCTCGTCGCGCGCGTCGTTGAGCTTCTGCGTGCGCCTGGCGACGTCGTCCAGGAGCTTGTCCACCTGCTTGCGCTGGGTGGTCGTCTTCTCCTTGGCCGCGTTGTACTTCTCCGTCGCCGACTCGGCCTGCCGGTAGAGGGCGTCGACCTTCTTCTGCACTTCCTCGACGCTCGGCTTGTCGGCGGTGACGGGGGCGGCCTGCGCGGTCTGGGAGAACAGGGCCACCGAGGTGAGGGCGGCCGTGGCCAGCACGGGGGTGCGTATGCCTACGCGCGTTCCCGTCGGGCGCGGCTTGCGGTGCGACGCCACGAGGGCGACTCCTTCCGTGTTCCGCCTACCGGGTTAGCTGTCGGGTTCGGGCGGATGGATCCGGAAGGCTGCCCTACGGCCGGCGCCTCGGCGGAGGCGGACCGATTCACCCCAGGTTCGCGGTGGGTCCCCGGCTCCGGCGGCACGGGGGCGTGAACGGCCCCTGGGACGCGCGGACTCGGCGGGGGCCGTGCGGCCCGGCGACGTTCGCCGGTGGGGGTCGTACGGCCCGACCGAACGGTAACCAACGCGTGCGGCCGCTGTGAAGGTCGGTAGGCGATATGCCCGATACATTTTCGTGACCTGAAACCGCCTGGTCACAGGGTGTGTCCAACTCCTGTCGCGATGAACCCGGTTGGTCCGCCGAAGGGGGGAATCGGCGTTCGCGCCCACTTTGCGGATCTTTCAACGCCCGGGACGGGAGGCCGGGTTGGGAGGCCGGGTCGGGTGAAGCGGCCAACCGGTCTCTCGCGCGCACCCGTTGCCGCCGGCGCACCGCCCGGCGCCGGCCCGTCGCTCAGGCCCTCGCGCCGCCGTCCACCCGGAGCACCGTGCCCGTCACGTAGGAGGCGCGGTCGCTCAGGAGCCAGAGGGCGGCCTCGGCGATCTCGGCCGGTTCGGCGGCCCGGCGCAGCGGGTTCCGGGCGGCGAGCCGGTCGCTCAGCCCCGGGTCCGACTCCTCCCACGTGCGGATCATCCGCGTCCGCGTGTTGCCCGGGGCGACCGCGTTGACGCGGATGCCCTCGGGACCGTAGGTCACGGCCGCCGACTCGGTGAGGCTGTTGACCGCCCGCTTCATCGCTCCGTAGGCGGGCAGCCGGGGGTTCGCCCCCAGGCTGCCGACGCTGGAGTTGTTGACGATCGCCCCCTGTCCGGCGGTGGCCCGCATCACGGCGACCTGGGCGGACATCGCCAGCCAGACGCCCTTCAGGTTCACGGCGTAGAGGTGGTCGAAGTCGGCCTCCGTCACCTCGTCCAGCGGGCGGGGCGGGGTGAAGGCGGCACCGTTGTTGAAGGCCACGTCGAGCCTGCCGTACAGCTCCGCGGCACGGTCCACGGCGGCCCGCACGCCGTCCGGTTCCGCCAGGTCGCACCGGACGTGGTCCGCGGTGCCGCCCGCCGAGCGGATCTCCGCCGTGACCGCCGCGAGCTGCTCCTCGGTCCGGGCCGCGAGCAGGACCCGGGCGCCCTCCCGCGCGAAGAGGCGTGCCGCGGCGGCGCCGATGCCCCGCCCGGCGCCGGTGACGAGGGCGACCTTGCCGGCCAGCAGCCCGGCGGCGGGCGCGGGTCCGGGTGTGGTCGCGGGTGTGGTCGTGGGTGTGGTTGCCGGTGTGCTGTTCATGGGACCGAGCGTGCGCCGGTGGCCCCGGGCTTTCCAGGTACAGGCCGTACCTGGAGGACGCGCACGGCCCCGCGCACACTGGAGATGTGGACAGACGAGAGCTGGCGGCCTTCCTGCGCACCCGGCGCGAGCGGATCACCCCCGCCGACGTCGGGCTCCCTGCCGGGCCCCGGCGCCACACCCCGGGGCTGCGCCGCGAGGAGGTGGCGCAGCTCGCGTACATCTCCACCGAGCACTACACCCGTCTCGAACAGGCGCGCGGGGCGCATCCCTCGCGCGAGGTGCTGGCCGGTCTCGCGCGCGCCCTGCGCCTGACGGACGCCGAGCGCGCCCACCTGCACCACCTGGCCGGCGCGCCCCCGGGCCCGCCGCCCGGCCCGCCGCGCGAGGTGCGGCAGAGCATCCTCGACCTGATGGACCGCCTCCCGAACGCCGCCGCCACAGTGATGTCGGCGACGTACGAGGTACTGGCCTGGAACGACCTCGCCGCCGCCCTCATGGAGGACTTCTCCGCCCTCGTGCCCCGCGACCGCAACTTCCTGCGGCGCGTCCTCCTCGGTCCGCACCGGGACGGCCTCCGGCTGTACGGGGTGTCCGACGCGGACGCGTTCGCCCGTACCGCCGCCCGGCGGCTGCGCGCCGCGGCGGCCCGCTACCCCGAGGACCCCGGGGTCCGGGAACTCGTGGACGGCCTGCTCGCCGGGAGCGACGACTTCGTCCGGCTGTGGAACTCCCACGACGTGTGCGACGAGCACACCCTGCGCAAGACGTTCGCGCACCCGGTGGTCGGCCCGGTCACCGTCAACTGCGACGTCCTCGACATCGCCGACCGCGACCAGCGGCTCGTGATCTACACGGCAGACCCGGGCTCACCGTCCGAGGAGGCGCTGCGGCTGCTGTCCGTCGTCGGCACGCAGCGCATGGACGTTCCCCGCTGAGGGCAGGGCCGCGGACCGCGGGGCCCCGACTTTCCGGGGCGGGCACCGGCTGTCGGTGGGGCGCCCTAGACTCGGAGAGCGATGAGCAGCCTCTTTGACGACAACTTCCTGGCGAACCTCCGGGCCCCGAGCCCGCGCGACGAGGAGCCCCCGCCCCCGCCCGAGGACGAACACGCTCCGGAGCAGGTCCCGGACGATCTGTTCGGCGGGAAGTTCGACGCGCCGCCGGACCGCGACACCCACTACCGGGACGGCGCCCCGCGCCCGGTGCTGGACGCGGCGGCCCTGCTCGACGGGCTGAACGAGAACCAGCGCGCCGCCGTCGTGCACGCGGACACCCCCCTGCTCATCGTGGCCGGGGCCGGTTCCGGCAAGACCCGGGTGCTCACGCACCGCATCGCGTACCTCCTCGGCGAGCGGCACGTGCACCCCGGGCAGATCCTCGCGATCACCTTCACCAACAAGGCCGCGGGCGAGAT
This sequence comes from Streptomyces sp. NPDC008150, assembly GCF_042956945.1. Classification (NCBI taxonomy): domain Bacteria; kingdom Bacillati; phylum Actinomycetota; class Actinomycetes; order Kitasatosporales; family Streptomycetaceae; genus Streptomyces; species Streptomyces sp. NPDC008150. The sequence continues at coordinate 185,567 of NZ_JBIBHJ010000009.1, forward strand.
GAAGGAGCGCGTCGAGCAGCTCGTCGGCCCGCGCGCCAACGCGATGTGGGTGATGACCTTCCACAGCGCGTGCGTGCGCATCCTGCGCCGCGAGAGCAAGAAGCTCGGCTTCACGTCCAGCTTCTCGATCTACGACGCCGCCGACTCCAAGCGCCTGATGGCGCTGGTCTGCCGGGACCTGGACCTCGACCCGAAGCGCTTCCCGCCGAAGTCCTTCAGCGCCAAGGTCTCCAACCTGAAGAACGAGCTGATCGACGAGGAGGACTTCGCCGCGCAGGCCGCCGACGGCTTCGAGAAGTCGGTCGCCCAGGCGTACGCCCTCTACCAGTCCCGGCTGCGCGAGGCGAACGCCCTCGACTTCGACGACCTGATCATGACGACGGTCAACCTGCTGCGCGCCTTCCCCGACGTCGCCGAGCACTACCGCCGCCGCTTCCGGCACGTCCTCGTCGACGAGTACCAGGACACCAACCACGCCCAGTACGCCCTCGTCCGGGAACTCGTCGGTTCCGCGGACGCGGGCCGCGACGAGGACGAGCCGCCGCGCGCGGACGACCTGCCGCCGGCCGAACTGTGCGTGGTGGGTGACGCCGACCAGTCGATCTACGCGTTCCGCGGCGCGACGATCCGCAACATCCTCCAGTTCGAGGAGGACTACCCGAACGCGACGACGATCCTGCTGGAGCAGAACTACCGCTCCACGCAGACGATCCTCACCGCCGCCAACGCGGTCATCGAGCGCAACGAGTCGCGCCGCCCGAAGAACCTGTGGACCAACGCGGGCGAGGGCGCCCGCATCACCGGCTACGTCGCGGACACCGAGCACGACGAGGCGCAGTTCGTCGCCGAGGAGATAGACCGGCTGACGGACGCGGGCGACGCGAAGGCCGGCGACATCGCCGTCTTCTACCGCACCAACGCCCAGTCCCGTGTCTTCGAGGAGATCTTCATCCGCGTCGGCCTGCCCTACAAGGTCGTCGGCGGTGTCCGCTTCTACGAGCGCAAGGAGGTCCGGGACGTCCTCGCCTACCTGCGCGTGCTGTCGAACCCGGAGGACTCCGTGCCGCTGCGCCGTGTCCTCAACGTCCCCAAGCGCGGCATCGGCGACCGCGCCGAGGCGATGATCGACGCGCTCGCGCAGCGCGAGAAGATCAGCTTCCCGCAGGCGCTGCGTCGCGTCGACGAGGCGTACGGCATGGCGGCCCGCTCCACCAACGCGGTCAAGCGGTTCAACACCCTGCTCGAAGACCTCCGGACGATCGTCGAGTCCGGCGCCGGACCGGCCACCGTCCTGGAGGCCGTGCTCGAACGCACCGGCTACCTGGCCGAGTTGCAGGCGTCCACCGATCCGCAGGACGAGACCCGGATCGAGAACCTCCAGGAACTCGCCTCCGTGGCCCTGGAGTTCGAGCAGGAGAACGCCGAGGGCGAGACGGGCACGCTGGCCGAGTTCCTCGAACGCGTCGCCCTCGTCGCGGACTCGGACCAGATCCCCGACGAGGACGACGACGGCTCCGGTGTCATCACCCTGATGACCCTGCACACCGCCAAGGGCCTCGAATTCCCCGTGGTCTTCCTGACCGGCATGGAGGACGGCGTCTTCCCGCACATGCGGTCGCTGGGCCAGACGAAGGAGCTGGAGGAGGAGCGGCGTCTCGCGTACGTCGGTATCACCCGCGCCCGCGAACGCCTCTACCTGACCCGCTCCGCGATGCGCAGCGCCTGGGGGCAGCCCTCGTACAACCCGCCGTCGCGCTTCCTGGAGGAGATCCCGGCCACGCACGTCGACTGGAAGCGCACCGGCGGCAGCCCGGCGGCGTCCGCCGTCAGCGTGTCCAACGTCGCGGGCTCGCTGTCGTCCTCCCGCTCCCGCAACGGGGCTGCGGCGGGCTTCGCCACGCGCCGGACGTCGGAGAAGGCCGTGCCGTCGCTGGCGGTCGGCGACCGGGTCACGCACGACCAGTTCGGCCTGGGCACGGTCGTCGCGGTGAAGGGCACGGGCACGAACGCCGAGGCGACGATCGACTTCGGCGAGCCCAAGCCGAAGCGGCTGCTGCTGCGGTACGCGCCGGTCGAGAAGCTGTAGCAGGCGGGGGTCCCGGTCCCCGGGGCCCCGCGCTTCCCGCGTCCTACGTCGGGTCGAGGCCGTGGCTGCGCAGCCACGGCAGCGGGTCGATCGCCGCGCCGCCGGCCGGGCGCACCTCGAAGTGCAGGTGCGGGCCGGTGGAGTTGCCCGAGTTGCCCGAGTAGGCGATGGGGTCGCCGGCCTTCACCGTCGTGCCCGACGCGACGCGGTAGCTGGAGAGGTGGCAGTACCACGTCTCCGTCCCGTCCTTCGCGGTCACTATCGCCATGTTGCCGTAGGCGCTGTTCCACTGCGTGCGGACCGTGCCGTCCGTCGCGGACATCACCGTCGTCCCGTACGACACGGGGAAGTCGATGCCGGTGTGCACGGACATCCAGTTGACGCCCGCCTGGCCGAAGTAGGCGCTCAGCCCCTTCTGCGTCACCGGCAGGACGAACTTCGGACGCAGCCGCTCCTTGCGGGCCGCCTCCTCCGCCGCCTTCTTCTTCTCGGCGGCCTGCTCGGCCTTGAGGTCGATACGTTCCTGCGTGCGGCTGGCCCGCCCGGCGAAGTCGTCGGCACCGGCCGACAGGCTCGCGAGCTGGGTGTCCAGCTTGTTGTTGGCGGCCGACGGCCGCACCGCGTGCGCGTCGGACGCCGACGCCGTGGTGTCGGTGGCGCTTCCGCCGTCGCCGTGCGTCCCGCCGATGGAGGCCGCCGCGATCCCCGCCACGCCCATCACGCAGACCGAGGGCACCGCCACGGTGAGCAGTGCGGACCGCTTGGCGGGCGAACGGCGCCGGGAGCGACCGGCGTTGCGGCCGTCGGACCGCGCGGCGGTCGCGGCCGGGACGATCTCCTCCTGGTCGTCGAGCAGCACCGGGACCACGGGCATCTCACCCGTGGACGCCAACTCGTGCTCAAAGTTGTCCAGTTGTCCGTTGTCCAGTTGTCCGGCGAGGCGGTCGGCCGGGGGCTCCGGCTGCCGGTCGTAGGGCTCGGACCGCTGGTCGAACATCTCCGGCCGGGGCGCGTCGGGCGACTGCGCGTGCCCGCCGAACTCCTCCGCCGGGGAGGGGAATCCGTCGAGGTGCGCGGCGAACGCGGCGCTGTGATCCGGGTGTTCGGCGGCGGGAGCGGCCATCGGCGCGCCGTCACGGCCGTCCGCGTTCCACTGCGTGGCGTCGTACACACCGGAGTCGTGGCCGGCCGTGCCGTAGGAGCCGGAGTCGAACGGGCCCGACGCGAAGGCGCCCGGCTCGAAGGTCCCCGTTTCGAAGGTCCCCGTCTCGAAGGTCTGCGTGCCCCACGTCCACTGCTGGGTTCCGTCGGCGGCGGACCCGCCCGCGCCGCCCGGCTGGGCCCATGTGCCCGCGTCCCACTGCCCGGTGGCGTCGCCGCCCGTCGACTGCGGCGGCACGGCGGACAGGTGCGGGTAGCCGTTGGTCCAGGAGGTCGTGTCGTACGCGCCCGTGTCGTGGACACCGGTGCCGTACGCGCCCGTCTCGTACCCGGACCCGTGACCGGACTGCGGCCACCGGCCTGTGTCGTACGTCCCGGTCGCCTGCGCGGCGTCGAACCGGACCTCGGTCGTGGTGCCGTAACCGCCGTTCGGCGCCTGCCCGTTGGCGGCCATGTCGCCGAAGAGGGGGTCGGTCGCGAAGGTCGCGGTACCCGTGCCGTCCGTCGCGAACGCACCGGAGTCGAAGGCGCCGGTGGCGTAGGGATCGTGCGAGGTGAAGGCGTCGTACGAGGCCCCCTGTTCGCCGTGCGGCGCGTAGTGCGCCGCGGCGGCTTCGGAAGCCTCGGCCGGGGAGGTCACGATCCCCGACGGGTGACGTTCATTCACCAACTTCTCTTTCGCCTCGACAACAGGGGCCGGCAGAGCAGTGCGGCGACTGTACCCGGCGGTATGAGGGCGCGACAATCGTCGGCGGGTTTCACGGGTGCAGGAAAGGGGCAATCGGCGCGGTTTCGGCTCCCCGGCGGCTCTGGCTTGGCTTTGCGTTCGACAAGTGTTCGACGTGCGACGGCTGTCAGGTCCCTGTCCGTGCGGTGTGGAGCGGGGCTGCGGCGCACCCGCCCGGTCCGCCCCGCCGATTCGCTTCCGCCCACGTCCGCGCACACGCGGCCGCGGGCCGGGAGAGGGTGTGCGCCGTGCACACGGCTGGCGGCGGCAGGCCGGGGAGGCATGTCCTCGGCGTCCGCGGCCCCTCCGAGGGTCAGGCGACGGTCAAACCTTCGGTCCGGGGCACGGCCCCGGCGTCCGGTCCGGGCGTGTCGAGGGCCTCGCGGATGCCCGCCGCGACGGCGGGGTGCACCGGCAGGGCGAGGTGTCCGACACCGCTGACCCGCACGTTGCGCGCCAGCAGGTCGGGGTGCTCCACCCGTGCCGACTCCAGCGGGTCCATCAGATGGTCCAGGTCGCTCCAGAAGCTCACGAAACGCGTGCGGCAGCCGGGTGCCGGACGGGTCAGCTCCTCCACGACGTCCGAGCCGGGGCGCATCTGCCGCACGATCGGGTGCGCGTTGGCCAGCGGCGCGACCCGGGTGCCGGAGTGCGGTGTACCGAGCGTGACCAGCGTGCGGACCCGCAGGTCACCGCCGAGGCGCTGCACGTAGTAGCGCGCGATCAGACCGCCCAGGCTGTGCCCGACGATGTCGACCCGGCGGCTGCCGGTGCGCTCGCAGATCTCCTCGACGTGCCGCCCGAGCAGTTCGGCGGAGGTGCGGACGTCGCAGGTCAGCGGGGAGTAGTTGAGCGAGGCGACCGGACGGCTGCCGTGCTCGGAGAGGCTGCGGCGCAGCAGGACGAACACGGAACGGTTGTCGATGAAGCCGTGCAGCAGCACCACCGGCGGCCGGATCCCGGCCGGCAGGGAGGTGGCGGCGTCCGGCGGGGGCGGCGCGGGGACGGTCATCGGGCGCTCCCGGAGCATGCCGGAGGGGTAGAGCAGGACGTGCCCGGCCAGGATGACGGCCTCCAGGGTGGTCGCCTTCACCAGATCCACCTGGAGACCGGCCAGCCGGGCCACGGCCGCCCGACAGGAGGCGAACAGGCTCGGCGCCGCGCAGGGCGGCTCCGGCCCGTCCGCCGGCCCGGAGCCCTCCCGCTTCGGCGCCGCCGCGGCGGGAGGGGCCGGTTCCGGCGCGGTGAGCAGGGAGGACAGGCAGGGCAGCGGCAGGGACGCGAGGTAGGGGAGGGAGGTCAGCGGGGCCAGGTACGGCCAGGGCGTCAGGGAGTTCAACGAGGTGAGGAGGGGGCGGAGCGGTGTCGATCCGACGAGTTTCGTCAGTCCCGTCCTCGCGCATCCCGCCCTGGTGAGTCCTGCCAGCAGCATGGTCCACCTCCAGTTCGCGCGCCGGAGGACGGCTCTGTCCTCGGGCACGCCCGTCGGAAGTCACTGACCGGGGGTGACGGACGACGATGGGGAGGGGGCGTCCTGGCCACCGGGGAGGCGAACGACGCCGGGAACGGACGCGACGTCGACGGAGGGACCGAAGAATCCCGCCGCCGGGCGACGCGATTCACCGCTGTCGTGCCCTCCGGCCCTGCCACCCTCCGTGTCGTCGTCGGTACGCCCCGCCGTCCACCCGCGCGGCTCGCGGTGGTCCGGTCGCGGCGTCCTCCGTGCGGCTCCCGCTTGTACTTGCTCCCGCTGCGGCGCACCGGCGCCTCTCGGCGTGGGGACCGCTCGGACACCACCGTGCTCCGGGTGCGTGTCCTTTATGTGATTTCCCCCTCGCTCCACCCCGCGAAACGGCCGCTTGCGCGATGCTGGCGATAACGTGCGTTCACTTCTCCGGCCGTCACGGCGGGTGCCCGAGCCGCGACGGGCCACGGAAGAGTCGGCCGCGCCGGGTGCGCGGTCGTGCGCGGAGGGTGCGCGCGGTCGGCGCACCGGACATGCTCGGAGTACGGCACGCGCGCGGCGCGTGCGGTGCGCCGGACACGGCCGGCGGGCTCGACACGCGCTGTACAGCTCGGTACGGATGGATGTAGTCGCTTCAGGAGGCAGTGATGGGTGTGGCAGCCGGTCCGATCCGCGTGGTGGTGGCCAAGCCGGGGCTCGACGGTCACGATCGCGGGGCCAAGGTGATCGCGCGGGCGCTGCGCGACGCCGGTATGGAGGTCATCTACACGGGCCTGCACCAGACGCCGGAGCAGATCGTCGACACGGCGATCCAGGAGGACGCCGACGCGATCGGTCTGTCCATCCTCTCCGGCGCGCACAACACGCTGTTCGCCGCCGTTATCGACCTGCTCAGGGAACGGGACGCCGAGGACATCAAGGTGTTCGGCGGCGGCATCATCCCCGAGGGGGACATCCCGCCGCTGAAGGAGAAGGGCGTCGCGGCGATCTTCACGCCCGGGGCGACCACCGCCTCCATCGTGGACTGGGTGCGGGCGAACGTCCGGCAGTCGGCGGAGGTCTGAGCCGAGCGGCCCGGTGGGCCGGCCGGGGCCGACGCGCGGACCGGCCGGGGGTCCGGGTCAGGAGCCGCCGGCCGTCCCCGCCGGTCCCGGTCCCGGTCCCGGCCGCGGGTCCGGCGCGAGAGCGTCCCCCGCGCCCGTCCCCGTCCCGGCAGCGGTCAGTTCCTCGTGCATCGCCGCCCGCAGGCGCAGCGTCGTGACCATGCGCTGGAATGCCTCCGCCCAGTAACTCCCGGCCCCCGGCGCCGAGTTCTCGGACTCGTCGGGCACCGCCATCAGGCCGTCGAACCGGCCCGCCTCCGACGGTTGCAGACAGCGCTCCGCGAGGCCCATCACACCGCTGAAGCTCCACGGGTAACTGCCCGCGTCCCGGGCGATGTTCAGCGCGTCCACGACCGCCCGTCCGAGCGGTGCCGCCCACGGCACCGCGCACACGCCGAGCAGCTGGAACGCCTCGGACAGCCCGTGCGTCGCTATGAACCCCGCCACCCAGTCGGCACGTTCGTCCGGGTCCAGGGTGCCGAGCAGCCGGGACCGCTCGGCGAGGGACACCGCGCCCGGACCGCCGGCCTCGGGTGCCGCCGGTGCGCCGAGCAGCGCCCGCGACCACTGCGGGTCCCGCTGCCGGGCGGCCGCCCGGCACCAGGCGGCGTGCAACTCGTCCTGCCAGTCGTCCGCGACCGGCAGTGCCACGATCTCCTCCGGGCCGCGCCCGCCCAGCCGTCCCGGCCAGGCGTCCAGCGGGGACGCCTCCACCAACTGGCCGAGCCACCAGGCCCGTTCGCCCCGTCCCGCAGGGGCCTTCGGGACGATTCCGTCGCGCTCCATGCCGGGGTCGCACTCGTGCGGTGCCTCGACGACGATGGTCGCCGCCCCCTGCGTGCGGTCCAGGGCGACGCACGCGCGGGCCCGCGCCGCCATCCGGCCGGCGAGCGCCGATCCCGGCAGCGCGGACAGCAGCTCCGCCGCCGTCGCGCGGACGTTGCGGCTGCGGTCGGCCAGCGCCAGTTCGAGGAACGGCTCGTCCGCCGGATCGAGACCGGTCCGCAGCGAGTCGAGGAACATCAGCCTGTCCTCGGCCCGTTCGGCCGCCCACGTCGTCGCGAGCAGTTCCCGCGCGGCGGCCGGGTGCCGGGAGCGGACCGCCGTGAGCAGCGCGACCCGTTCGGCGAACAGGCCCTCCTCCCACAACTCCCGCATCTTCTGCGGTTCTTCGGGACCCGGCAGCGAGGAGCCGCCACCCGGGGCGGCCCGCAGCGCGAACCGCCACTCGGGATTCAGCCGGGCCAGCCACAGGGCCCGCGACCCGGCGAACGCGAGCGCGGCGGGCCGCAGGTCGGTACGGCCCCGGGCCGCGTCGAGCAGCGCCGGCAACGCCTGCGGGGGAGCCGCGTAACCGAGGGAGTTCGCCGTGGCCAGCCACTGGGGGAGCAGCTCCATCAAGTCGGGGGCGGCGCCCCGGCGACCGCCGCCCGCGGCGCCGGGCCGGTCGGCCAGCAGCAGGGCGAGTCTGCGGGCCGCCGCGTCCGGCAGCGCCGGGCGCGGATCGTGCGGTGCCCGCTCCAGCCGCTCCGCCGCCCGCGCCGGACGCAGCCCCGCCCGCCGCCGCACGGTCTCCACGGCGGCGGCGTCGAGGAGCGCGACCGGTGCGGCCATGGAGGCGGGCACCCGCTCGCCGGGGCCGCTCGCGTCCTGTGCCGCCGCACGCGGGGGACGGCGGTCCGTGCCGAGCAGGGCCGTCGTGACCAGGTCCTCCCACGAACCGGGTGGGGGTGAAGCAGCTTCACTGGAAGGGGTGTTCACGTGACCGCCTCTCGACCTCTCGTCTCGTCCGTTCCGGTGCTCTCGTCCGTTCCGGCGCCCCGGCTCGTTCCGCCCGGCTCCCGGTGCTCCTTGCGTTCCTGTGCCCGTGCGCTCCTGTGTTCTCGGCGTTCCTGTGCTCGTGGCGCCTCCGCGGGGTGCGGCTGCCCGAGCTGCGGCGCGCGGTGCGGCCGGTGGTTCTCAGCACAGGGGGACCGCCGCGCCAGGCCCCTCCGGCCACGCCGTCAGCGGGGTGAAGCCCCGGTGCCCGCACTCGCCGAAGACGGTGACCGGGGCACCGCCCGACAGCGCGACCAGCCGCCACAGTCCGGCCCCGGCCCGTGCGGCGGCCGACAGCGGTATCGCCAAGTCGCCCTTGCTGTCGGCCAGTTGCCAGGTGTCGCCGTCGGGGACCGGGACCACGCCGCCCAGCGTCACCGGCACCGCGTCGAGCCACGGGTCGTGGAGCAGGGCCTCGCCGTAGCGCGCGGCCGCCCGCGCCGTCCCCGTGCCCGCCGGGCGCTCGGCGGTGGGCTCCGGGGCGGCGAACCGCTCGCCGAGCGCCACCCGGAACTGCCCGGTTCCCGGGTACGGCGTCACCTCGGCGTCTACCAACCGCCCTACCGGCAGGGCGAGTTCGGGGGCGCGCCCGACCGGCCCGTAGGAGAGGACGAGTGCCGTGCGGCCGGTACCGGTGCCGTGCAGCCAGATGCGGCGGGTGGTGAGGCGGCTGTCCGCCGTGTCGTACTGGGCCAGGACCAGCCAGCGGTCACGGACGGGCGGACCCTCGGGCGACGTGGGCAGTCCGACCCGGGACCGGACCGCGGCCGAGAGGCCGGCGGGCAGGTCCGCGCCGTGCAGCCAGCCCCGGGCGAGCAGGTGGAGCAGCGCGCACTCCTCCAGCAGCCGTACCGGCCATCCGGCGCCGGAGCCCGGTATCGCCCCCAACTCCCGTGCTTTCGACGCCAGTCCGGGAGCCTGCGCGTCGACCATGCGGGCCGCCGTCTCCTCCCACATCGCGTACCCGGACTGCTCCGCCGTGGCCAGGCCGCCGCGCAGCAGGTCGCACAGGCGCTGCTCCAGCTCCGTCGCACCCGCGGTGACCCGGTCCGCCCGGCGTTCCGCACGGCGCCGGGCCGCCTCCGGATCGGCCGGACCGGACGCCGGACCCACCTCGTCCGCCGCCTGTTCCGACTCCGCGCGCCGCCGCCGGCCCGCCACCCACTCCGCCGCCCAGTCCGGCGCCGCCCCCGTCGGCACCGACCCGTCCCCGGCGGCCCACAGCAGCAGCAGTCCCAGCGCGTGCTTGCACGGGAACTTGCGGCTGGGGCAACTGCACTTGTACGCGGGACCCGCCGGGCCGGCGACGTCGACGACCGTCAGGTACGGCCTGCCGCCGCTGCCCTCGCACTGCCCCCACACCGCCCCCTCGGCCGAACTGCCCACCCCCGTCCACGGATCGACCACGCCGAGCCTGCTCCCTGCCCGGCGTGACGAGTCGTCAGGCGCCAGCGCCAACACGTCGTCGGCAGACCGGCGCACCCCCTGCTGAGTCATGGCAACGACGGTAGGTCCCGCCACTGACATTCGCACTCGCGACGGTGTTCCCGCAGGCCGGGGCGGGTTGTCAGTGGGGTGGTGCATGGTGTGGGCAGATCCGAACCGGCCGAGCTGGAGGGGGCCTCAGCCATGACAGCGTCCGCAGACCCGATGTCCACCGCATCGGCATCCGTCGCACCGGCGTCCGTCGCACCGGGATCCACCGTTGAAGGGGCCGTCGGGGCAGGGTCCGGCGCGCCGGGGAGCGTGCCGCCGCCCGCGCCGCTGCGGCCGCACGCGGAGGACGCCTTCGCCGGTGAACTCGCCGCCCTCGCCGCCCAGGACGACCGGCCGCGCCCCGAGCGCTGGAGGCTGTCGCCGTGGGCGGTGGCCCTGTACCTCCAGGGCGGCACCCTGCCCGACGGCACAGTGATCACCCCGAAGTACGTCGGTCCGCGCCGCCTCGTCGAGGTCGCCGTCACCACGCTGGCCACCGACCGCGCGCTGCTTCTGCTGGGCGTGCCCGGCACCGCGAAGACATGGGTCTCCGAGCACCTCGCCGCCGCCGTCAGCGGGGACTCGACCCTGCTGGTGCAGGGCACCGCGGGCACCCCGGAGGAGGCCGTCCGCTACGGCTGGAACTACGCCCAGCTCCTCGCCCACGGTCCGAGCCGCGCCGCCCTCGTGCCCAGCCCCGTCATGCGCGCGATGGCGGAGGGCATGACGGCCCGCGTGGAGGAACTGACGCGGATCCCGGCCGACGTCCAGGACTCGCTCATCACGATCCTCTCCGAGAAGACGCTGCCGATACCGGAGTTGGGCGGCGAGGTGCAGGCCGTGCGTGGCTTCAACCTGATCGCCACGGCCAACGACCGCGACCGCGGGGTCAACGACCTCTCCAGCGCGCTGCGCCGCCGCTTCAACACCGTCGTCCTGCCGCTGCCGGAGAGCGCGGACGCGGAGGTCGACATCGTCTCGCGCCGCGTCGAGCAGATCGGCCGCTCCCTCGACCTGCCCGCCGCGCCGGACGGCATCGCCGAGATCCGCCGCGTGGTCACGGTCTTCCGGGAACTGCGGGACGGCGTGACCTCCGACGGCCGTACGAAGGTGAAGTCGCCCAGCGGCACCCTGTCCACGGCGGAGGCGATCTCCGTCGTCACCAACGGGCTCGCCCTCGCCGCGCACTTCGGTGACGGCGTGCTGCGCGCCGGTGACGTCGCCGCCGGCATCCTCGGCGCGGTCGTGCGGGACCCGGCGGCGGACCGGGTGGTGTGGCAGGAGTACCTGGAGACGGTCGTGCGTGAGCGCGACGGCTGGAAGGACTTCTACCGGGCCTGCCGCGAGGTGAGCGCTTGACCGCCGACACGGGGCGGCGTCCGCTGGACGGCGCCCCGGAATCAGGGGCCGTCCAACTCCCGCCCCCCGTATGGCCGTTGCTCCTTGGCGTGCGGCATCACGGGCCCGGGTCGGCGCGTGCGGTGCGTGCGGCGCTGGCTGCCGCGCGCCCGTCGGTGGTCCTCGTCGAGGGGCCGCCGGAGGCCGACGACCTGGTTCCGCTCGCCGCCGAGGAGGGGATGCGTCCGCCGGTCGCCCTGCTCGCCCACGCCGTCGACGAGCCCGGACGCTCGGCGTTCTGGCCGATGGCCGAGTTCTCGCCGGAGTGGGTCGCGATCCGGTGGTCCCTGGAACACGGCGTTCCGGTCCGCTTCATCGACCTCCCGGCGGCCAACACGCTCGCCCTCGGCGGAGAGGACGGCCGCGGGGAGGACGACGACGGCGAGGGCGCCGTTCCGCGGGTGCTGCCGCCCGAGGACGGGCCGACGGTCCCCGGCGCCGACGACGGCCCCGCGGACGGTCCCGCCCCGGCGTCCGGCCCCCGGGTCCGCAGCGACCCGCTCGCCGTGCTCGCGCGGACCGCCGGGTACGACGACCCGGAGCGGTGGTGGGAGGACGTCGTGGAGCACCGGGGCGCGACGGGGGACGCCTTCGCCCCGTTCGCCGCGCTCGAAGAGGCCATGGGGGTCCTGCGCGAGGACGACGGTGCCGGGGCGGGGGAGACCGCCGTCGCCCGGGACCGGGACCGCGACCCCGTGCGCGAGGCGCACATGCGGCTCCGGATCCGTTCCGCCGCACGGGAGTTCGGCGAGCGCGTCGCCGTGGTCTGCGGTGCCTGGCACGTGCCGGCGCTGCGGCGGAAGGCCCCCGTGGCGGCCGACCGGGCCCTGCTCAAGGGGCTGCCCAAGGTGCGCGCCGACATGACCTGGGTGCCGTGGACCAACCGGCGGCTGTCCCGGGCAGGCGGGTACGGCGCGGGCATCGACTCGCCCGGCTGGTACGCGCACCTTTTCGACGCGCCCGACCGGCCCGTCGAGCGGTGGCTGACCAAGGTCGCCGGGCTGCTGCGCGAGGAGGACCGGCTCGTGTCCCCGGCCCACGTCATCGAGGCGGTCCGGCTGGCCGGGACGCTCGCGGTGATGCGGGGCCGCCCCCTGGCGGGCCTGAGCGAGACCACGGACGCCGTCCGGGCGGTGATGTGCGAGGGCTCCGACGTCCCGCTCGCCCTGGTGCACGACAGGCTCGTGGTCGGGGATGTCCTCGGGGAGGTGCCGGAGTCGGCGCCCGCCGTCCCGCTGCAACGCGACCTCACCCGGCTCCAGCGGCGGCTGCGGCTCAAGCCGGAGGCGGCGGAGCGCGAGGCCGAGTTCGACCTGCGCAAGGAGACGGACGCGGCGCGCAGCGGACTGCTGCACCGGCTCCTGCTGCTGGGCGTCCCGTGGGGCGAACCGGCCGCCGCGCGCGGCAGTACGGGCACGTTCCGCGAGGCGTGGCGGCTGCGCTGGGAGCCGGAGCTGTCGGTCCGGGTCGCCGAGGCGGGGGTGTGGGGCACCACGGTGCCGGCGGCCGCGACGGCGAAGGCACGGGCGGACGCCATCACCGCGGGGACCCTGGCGGAGGTCACCGGCCTCGCGGAGCGGTGCCTGCTCGCGGACCTGCCGGACGCGCTGCCGGTCGTGATGCGGGTGCTCGCCGACCGGGCGGCGCTCGACACGGACGTGGGCCACCTCGCGCAGGCCCTGCCGGCCCTGGTCCGCTCGCTGCGCTACGGCGACGTGCGCGGCACGGGCACGGGAGCGCTCGCGGAGGTCGCGGAGGGGCTGGCCCGACGGGTCTTCGTCGGGCTGCCTCCGGCGTGCACGGCACTCGACGCGGACGCCGCCCTGGAGATGCGCGCCCATGTCGACGCGGTGCACGGCGCGGTGGCGCTCCTGGCCGACATCACCGAGGACGGCGCCGACGCCGCCTCCGGACCCGGTGGAACCGCCCGGCGCGGCGGTGGTCTGCGCGACCGCTGGCTCACGGTCCTGCGGACGCTGGCCGGACGGGACAGGGTGCCCGGAGTGATCCGGGGCCGGGCCGCGCGGCTGCTGCTGGACGAGGGGGCGTGGGAGCCGGCGGAGGCGGCCCGGCTCATGGGGCTCGTGCTGTCGCCGGGGACGCCGCCCGCGGACGCGGCGGCCTGGATCGAGGGCTTCGCGGGCGGGGCGGGCGGCCTGCTCCTCGTCCACGACGAACGCCTCCTGGGCCTGATCGACACGTGGCTGACGGGTGTCCCGGCCGCCGCGTTCACGGACGTGCTCCCGCTGCTGCGGCGCACGTTCTCGGCGTACGAGCCGGGGGTGCGCAGGTCGCTCGGCGAACTGGTGCGGCGCGGGCCCGCGCGGGCGGCCGGTGTCCGGGCGGCCGCGTCCGGCCTTCCCGGCTTCGCACCGGTCCTCGACACCGCGCGGGCGGACGCCGTCGTGCCGGTGGTGCGGCTGCTGCTGGGGCTGCCCGCCGCGACGGCCCGCGCCGAGCACCCGGACCGTGCCGGGCACCCGCGCGGGCCGGGACGCCCGGCCGACGACCTGACGGGAGCGCCGAGTTGACCGCACGACGGACGGGGGCGACGGGACGGGCGGAGGAGGCGGAGGTGGCGGAGATGGACGGTCCCGCGGAGGAGCCCGACGCGGCCGCCGCCGAGCGGCTGCGGCGCTGGCGGCTGGTGCTCGGCGGCGGGGACGCGGACGGCACGGGCCACGCCCTGTCGGGCAGGGACGCCGCCATGGACGGGACGCTCGCCGCCCTCTACGGCGCGGGCAAGGACGACGGGGGCCGCCGGAGCCGGGACCGTGCGGCCGGGCTCGGGGCGTCGGCGCCGTCCGTGGCGCGCTGGCTCGGCGACATCCGTACGTACTTCCCGTCCTCCGTCGTCCAGGTCATGCAGCGCGACGCGATCGACCGGCTGGGGCTGGCGGCCCTGCTGCTCGAACCGGAGATGCTGGAGGCGGTCGAGGCCGACGTGCACCTGGTCGGCACGCTGCTGTCGCTGAACAAGGCGATGCCGGAGACGACGAGGGAGACGGCGCGGGCGGTCGTCCGCAAGGTCGTCGAGGACCTGGAGAAGCGGCTCGCCACCCGCACCCGTGCCACGCTCACCGGCGCGCTGGACCGCAGCGCGAAGGTCAGCCGCCCGCGCCACCGCGACATCGACTGGAACCGCACGATCGCCGCGAACCTGAAGCACTACCTGCCGGAACACGGCACGGTCGTCCCGGAGCGGCTCGTCGGGCACGGGCGGGCGTCGCGTTCCGTGCGCAAGGAGGTCGTGCTCTGCGTCGACCAGTCGGGGTCGATGGCGGCGTCGGTGGTGTACGCCTCGGTGTTCGGGGCGGTGCTCGCGTCGATGCGGTCGATCAGTACGCGCCTCGTCGTCTTCGACACGGCCGTCGTCGATCTCACCGACCGGCTCGACGACCCGGTCGACGTCCTGTTCGGCACGCGGCTCGGCGGCGGCACGGACATCAACCGGGCGCTCGCGTACTGCCAGTCGCGGATCACCCGGCCGGCGGACACGGTCGTCGTGCTGATCAGCGATCTGTACGAGGGCGGCATACGCGACGGGATGCTGAAGCGGGTGGCGGCGATGAAGGCGTCCGGGGTGCAGTTCGTGACGTTGCTGGCGCTGTCCGACGAGGGGGCGCCGGCGTACGACCGGGAGCACGCGGCGGCCCTGGCCGCGCTGGACGCCCCCGCGTTCGCCTGCACGCCCGACCTGTTCCCCGAGATCATGGCGGCGGCGATCGAGAGACGGCCCCTGCCGGTGCCGGACCCCGGATGAGCGGACGCTGACCGGATGCGGCCGGGCGGACGCGGCCGGGCGGCCGCGGTGATCACCCGCGGCGACCGGGTCCGGCGGCGCCGGTGACCCGGCCCGGGGCTGACGGGACGGGCCGGTCGGAAGTGTGTGCGGCGCACGGAAAGAGTGAGTGTTCCGCAAGTGATCGCCGCCGCCCCGGAAAGGGACCGCGAGCGGGCCGACATGCGCCGGTTTCGGCGGTTTCGGAAGGCGCGTTCGGGCCTCTTCCGCAGCCGCTGGAGGCTGCGCGTGGCAATCATGTGACAGGTATCACCGCTCAGGTGTGAGCTGCGATTTAGGGGCTTCTGGCAAGCGGCGATAATCTGCGAGACGGACATGCCGCGCGCTCGGTCACCGTGTGCGCTCCCCTTGTGACACATGCGGACGTCGTCACGTTGCCCTTCGCGGCACGCCCACGCATCCAACGAACCGCGAGATCACTGATAGGGACGGAAGCGCGTGGACCTGTTCGAGTACCAGGCGAGGGACCTCTTCGCCAAGCACGATGTACCGGTGCTGGCCGGTGAAGTCATCGACACGCCTGAGGCGGCCCGCGCAGCCACGGAGCGCCTCGGCGGCAAGTCCGTCGTCAAGGCACAGGTGAAGGTCGGTGGCCGGGGCAAGGCCGGTGGCGTCAAGCTCGCCGCGACCCCGGACGAGGCCGTCGCCCGTGCGACGGACATCCTCGGCATGGACATCAAGGGCCACACGGTCCACAAGGTGATGATCGCCGAGACGGCCCCCGAGATCGTCGAGGAGTACTACGTCTCCTTCCTCCTCGACCGCACCAACCGCACCTTCCTCTCCATCGCCTCCGTAGAGGGCGGCATGGAGATCGAGGAGGTCGCCGCCACGCGTCCCGACGCCGTGGCCAAGACCCCCATCGACGCCAACGAGGGCGTCACCCCGGAGAAGGCCCGCGAGATCGTCGAGGCCGCGAAGTTCCCGGCCGAGGTGGCCGACAAGGTCGCCAACGTCCTGGTCACCCTGTGGAAGACCTTCGTCGCCGAGGACGCGCTCCTCGTCGAGGTCAACCCGCTGGCCAAGGTCGCCTCCGGTGACGTCCTCGCCCTCGACGGCAAGGTCTCCCTCGACGAGAACGCCGAGTTCCGCCACGCGGACCACGAGGCGCTCGCCGACAAGGACGCGGCCAACCCGCTGGAGGCGGCGGCCAAGGAGAAGAACCTCAACTACGTCAAGCTCGACGGTGAGGTCGGCATCATCGGCAACGGCGCGGGTCTCGTCATGAGCACCCTCGACGTCGTCGCGTACGCCGGTGAGAAGCACGGCGGCGTCAAGCCCGCCAACTTCCTCGACATCGGCGGCGGCGCCTCCGCCGCGGTCATGGCGAACGGCCTGGAGATCATCCTCGGCGACCCGGACGTCAAGTCCGTGTTCGTCAACGTCTTCGGCGGCATCACCGCCTGCGACGAGGTCGCCAACGGCATCGTCCAGGCGCTCCAGCTTCTCGCCGACCGCGGTGAGGACGTCAGCAAGCCGCTGGTCGTCCGCCTCGACGGCAACAACGCGGAGCTGGGTCGCAAGATCCTGTCGGACGCCAACCACCCGCTCGTGCAGCGTGTGGACACCATGGACGGCGCGGCCGACAAGGCCGCCGAGCTCGCGGCTGCGAAGTAAGGAAGAGGGACTAAGACAGCCATGGCTATCTTCCTCAACAAGGACAGCAAGGTCATCGTCCAGGGCATGACCGGCGCCACGGGCATGAAGCACACCAAGCTCATGCTCGCGGACGGCACGGACATCGTCGGTGGCGTGAACCCCCGCAAGGCCGGCACGACGGTCGACGTCGACGGCACCGAGATCCCGGTGTTCGGCACGGTCGCCGAGGCGATCGAGAAGACGGGCGCCAACGTGTCCGTCCTCTTCGTGCCGCCGGCCTTCTCGAAGGCCGCCGTGGTCGAGGCGATCGACGCCGAGATCCCGCTGGCCGTCGTCATCACCGAGGGCATCGCCGTCCACGACTCCGCCGCGTTCTACGCGTACGCGAAGTCCAAGGGCGACAAGACCCGCATCATCGGCCCGAACTGCCCCGGTCTCATCACGCCAGGCCAGTCCAACGCCGGCATCATCCCGGGCGACATCACGAAGCCGGGCCGCATCGGCCTGGTCTCGAAGTCCGGCACGCTGACCTACCAGATGATGTACGAGCTGCGCGACATCGGCTTCTCGTCCGCCGTCGGCATCGGTGGCGACCCGGTCATCGGTACGACGCACATCGACGCGCTCGCCGCGTTCGAAGCCGACCCCGACACCGACCTGATCGTGATGATCGGTGAGATCGGCGGCGACGCCGAGGAGCGTGCGGCCGACTTCATCAAGGCCAACGTGACGAAGCCGGTCGTCGGCTACGTCGCGGGCTTCACCGCGCCCGAGGGCAAGACCATGGGCCACGCCGGCGCCATCGTCTCCGGTTCGTCCGGCACCGCCGCGGCGAAGAAGGAGGCCCTGGAGGCCGCGGGCGTCAAGGTCGGCAAGACGCCGACCGAGACGGCCAAGCTGGCCCGCGAGATCCTCGCCGGCTGACGCGGCGACAGCGCACGGCAGTGGGCCCGCACCCCTCGGGGGGTGCGGGCCCACTGCCGTCCCGGCGGGGTCAACGGGTCAGCGGCACAAGGCGTTCCGGGCCGCTGACCGTCTCCGCGCGCAGCTTCGCGCGCAGTTCCAGTTCCCCGTCGGACAGCGGTCCGGGCGCCGTGCGCGGCGGCACCCCGCGGACGTTCTCGCCGGGGGAGACGGGCGACTCGTAGTGCGTGGGCGCGGTGCGCAGGGTGAGCGCGGTGGCGCCGACGATGGCGACCGTGAACGCGATGGCCGCCCGGGTCCAGAAGCGGGCGCGGCGCTCGCTGCCCTCCCGCACCGCCGTCGGCTTCGGTGCGCGCAGCCGTTCGGAGGAGGCGAGTTCCGCGAGCCGCCGGTGCAGTTCGCCGGGGTCGGCGAGGTCGGGCAGCCGCTCGGCGACCGCCTCGCGCGCGTGCCGCACCCGGTTGGCGGCGGCCGGCGTGCTCGCCTCCGTCTCGGCGGCGGTCTCCGGCAGGTCGAGGCCGACGCCGTCGTACAGCAGGAGGGTGCGGCGGTACGTGGGCGGCAGCTTGAGCAGGACGTTGAGCAGCGCGCGGTCCGAGGCGTCGGCGGGCGGCGCCTCGGGGCTGCGGTAGCGGGGCCGGAAGCGGTGCCAGGGGGAGAGCGCGTACTCGTAGGCGCTCGCCCGCACCCACCCCGCCGGGTCGCGGTCGCGGGCCACCTCCGGCCAGCGCTGCCAGGCGAGTTGGAAGGCCCGCTCCACGGCCTCGCGGGCCAGTTCGCGCCGCCCGCAGAGGAGGTAGGTCTGCCGGACGAGGGCGGGCGAGCAGAACCCGTAGAGGGCGTCGAAGGCCTGGGCGGGAGTCAGCGGCGCCGCGGCGGTGGCGAGGGGGCCGGTCCCGCCGGCCTCGGTTGTGTCCTCCGCGGCGGGGGCGGACGCCGTGGCCGGAGCCGGGCCGTCGGCCGCCGGTACGCGCGGGATCTCCGCCGTGTCGTGGTCACCCGCGACGGCCGCGCCGACCCCGGCGAGCACGGGTTCGGGTGCGGCGGGGGCGTCCTCGTCCGCAGCCGGCGGACAGTCCGTCACGTCGGCCCTGGAGAGCGGTGCCTGAGAGACCGTCACCTCCACGGGTACGGCCGGTTCGGCCAGTTCGCCCAGCAGGGAGAGGTACGCGCCTCCCTTCCGGCCGCGCGGGGTGCTGCGGCCCGCCTCCCAGGAGCGGACGGTCTCCGGGGTGACGCCGATCCGCGCGGCCACCTGATCGTGGGTCAGCGAGGCGTTCTCACGCAGGCGTCGGCGCTCCTTCGGCGGTGGGAGCCGGCCGGCAGGACTCTGCTTCACAGGGCACCCCTTCGCGCGAAAAAGTACATAAGCATATATTGAGCGACACATCGGTGGTTCGCCTGTTACGACGGTAAAGAGCGTGTCGTTGGGAGCATGGCGGGCGTGATGCAGATGACAGCCCGCCGGCCCTCCCTGTCGCCCTTGCTGAACCGTGTGCGCGACCGGTCGCCCGGACTGGCCGCGGGCCTGCTCGGCGGTGTCGTCGCGGCCGGCCTCGGCCTCGGTTCGTCCGCCGTGCTGGTCATGGTGATGTGGATCAGCTCGCCCTACCCGGACAGCGGGCCCGCCGGGGCGCTGCACGTCGCCGCGGGGTTGTGGCTGCTCGCCCACGGCACCGAACTGGTGCGCACGGACACCCTCAGCGGCGTCCCCGCCCCGGTCGGCGTGACCCCGTTGCTCCTCCTGGCCCTGCCGGTGTGGCTGCTGCACCGCGCGGCCCGCGACGCGGTGGACGCGCCCCCCGAGGGCGGCACCGGCGGCCCGGACCGGCGCGGCGGTGCCCGCGGCGAGGGCCGGGGCGGGGGCCGCGGCGACGCCGACAGCCCGCCCCCGGTGCCCGCCCGTACCGCCTGGACGGGTGTCGTCCTCGGCTACCTCGGTGTCGCCACCGCCGCGGCCCTCTACGCCTCCGGCGGTGCGCTGCGCCCCGCGTGGGACTGGACGGCGGTGAGCCTGCCGCTCGTCGTCGCGGTCGCCGCCGGTGCGGGGGTGTGGACCGCCTACGGCCGCCCGCACCCGCCGGCGGAGCGGCTGCTGCGGCGGGCGCCCGCCCCGGTGCGCCGGTTCGTGCTCGGCCACGACGGCCGCACCCGGCTCGCCGTGGCGGCCCGTGCCGCGGCGGCCGGTCTCACCGTGCTGGTCGGTGGCGGCGCGCTGCTGCTGGCGGTGTCGCTGGTGGCGCACGGGGACGCGGCGCAGCACTCGTTCGTCCAGCTCACCGAGGGCTGGTCGGGCCGGTTCGCCGTCCTGCTGCTGTGCCTGGCCCTGACCCCCAACGCGGCCGTGTGGGCGTCCGCGTACGGTCTCGGCCCCGGCTTCACGCTCGGGGTCGGACACGTCGTGGGCCCGCTGTCCGCCGACCCGGCCCCGCTGCTGCCGCCGTTCCCGCTGCTGGCCGCGGTACCGGACGCGGGCGCCGGCGCGCTGCCGAACTGGGCGGCCTGCGCGGTGCCCCTCGCCGCCGGGGCCACGGTCGGCTGGTTCACGGTGCGGGCCGCGCTGCGCGAGGAACGGGACGCACGCCGGGGCTCCCCGCGCGCGGAAGCCTGGCCGGGCGGCAGGCTCGCCGCCACCGCCGGGCTCGCGGCACTGCTGTGCGGGACGGGGGCGGCACTGCTGGCCGCGCTGTCCGGCGGCCCGATGGGGGTGTCCGCCCTCGCCGACTTCGGCCCCGTGGCGTGGCAGACGGGACCGGCCGCGGCCGTGTGGACGGCGGCGGTCGCCGTGCCGGTGGCGCTGCTGCTGCGCACGCGGCGCGGTGCCGGGACGGCGGCTGCGGCGGCCGGTTCCGAGGGGCCGACGGGAGCGCCGGGCGGACAGCGCGGCTCCGGTGCGGACGAGGCCGGCGCGCGCACGGCGGGACGCACGTCGTGGCTCGGCATCGGAAGGCCGCGGGGCGCGAACGCGCCGACGGACGCGGGTACTTCGACCGGTCCTGGTACCGCGGGCGGCCCGGACGCGGGTGACGGCGCGGAGGGCGCGGCCGCCCCGGCGGAGGCGCCGGAGGCCGGGGCGCGGCGCGGGCTGCGGCGCCTGCTGCCGGGGCTGCGGAGGCGGGCGGCCGGGGCGGACGAAGCGCCGGGCACCCCGGCCGGGGAGCAGCCGGACGCCTTCGCGGCGCGGGGGCCGTTCGGCGACGACGCGGACTTCGAGCCGTACGACTTCCTGCCCGTCGACCCGCCGGTCGCGTCGCCCTGGCCCGACGAGCCGTCCGGCGAGTCCCGCTGGACCGCACCGCGCGAGGCGCCGCGACCGGCACCGGCACCGGCACCGGCCGCGGCTGCGGCACCGGTGCGGACGCCGGAGTCGCAGGACGCGCCGGAACCGCTCAACCCGACCGGCGCGCCCGGTGGTTCGGAGGCGCCGGCGGTGCCGCAGGCTCCGGACGCGGCGGAACCGGACGGTTCTTCCCGGGCGCCCGGGACGCCCTGAGCAACCCGGCGGGCCGCCCGCTCGCGAAGGGCCCCGGCCGTTCCCCGGCCGGGGCCCTTCGCGCGGTGCGTGCGCCCGCGGCGCGCGGGGGGATCAGCCCTCCGTGCCCAGCAGGTCCCGGAGCTGGCTCGGGAGGTGCTGGTCGCAGGACTGGCGGGCCTGGCTCGTGAGCGCGTCCTTCGTGCAGGAGTAGTAGTCGCGGTAGGCGAGGTGGGCCGTGAACTGCGCGGCGACCAGGAAGATGGCCAGGCCCGCGGTGACCAGGCCGGTCACCGCCGCCGTGGTCTGCGGCCGGCCGGTCGTGACGGGGGCGCCGCCGGGACCCGCGGGCCGCGCGGGTGCGGGAGCAACGGCGGGACCCGCACCGGGCGCCGCGTCGCGCGGCCGGGACGGGGCCCCCGCCGGGTCCGGGGCACCCTGCTCGACGGCGCGGGGCTTGGCGCGCAGCGCGCTGATGCCCCAGTACAGCGACAGCGCGCCGAGCAGCAGCGCCACGTACGTCCAGCCGAACAGGGCGAAGAAGAAACCCCACATGCCGCACAGCAGTGCGTAACGCGCGTGCCGCTGGGCCGGGTCGGTCGGGTCCCAGCGCATGCCGGGGCCGGGGCCCTGCGGACCGTTCTTCCCGCCGTTCTGGCCGCCGCCCTGCCCGGGACGCTCGCCGAAGCCGCTCGGGGAACGGCCGGGCTGCCGGTCGCTCCACTGGCTGCCCCACGCGGGCGGGGGACCGTCACCGCCGGAGTCCGCGGAGCTCCGCGGGTCGTCGCCCGCGGGGCGGCGCGGCTGCCACGGCTTGTCGGGAGCGCCCTCCGGGGGCGGCGCGAACGGGTTGTCGTCCTTCGGCCCGTCGCCCTGTCCGCCGTCGGGCCGGCCCGACGACGCGTCGGGCGGCGAGGTCGGGCGCTCCCGCAGCAGCACACCGACGCGCTCCCCTCCCCGGGGCGAACGCGGGGGGAGCGAGAGGAGTCTCGGGCTGCGGTCCGGCATCAAGTGAGCGTCTTCCCCTTGCGGTGAACGAATGAGTCGGTCGAGGCCCCGTCGAGGAACCGAGGGACCGGCGGGTCGAACGTTAGCGGTGCTGATCAACGGGTGGAACGGTAGGTGAAGCCGGGTGCGGGACGGCGGAAGCCGATCCGTGGCCGCCGGGACCGCCACCGGGACCCCTCGTTCCGTGAACGCACGGTGCGCGGACCGCGTTCCCGAACCGTGCCGTGAACCCGTGCCCTCGCACCGTTCCCCAGACGCTACCTTCCGGCCGCGCCCCCGTCCCGCCGGGGCCTCGGGCCGTGCCGGTATCGTTGCTGGCGGTCGGCCGCTTCGTAGACTTCCCCGTATCCCGGGGCGCGAAGCATTCGTAGGACCGCACAAACGGCCGCACGGACCCGCTGTTCCGGCGGTGCGCGCGCGGCCGTGCGGGAGCCGGCCGCGCACACCCGCTCCCCCGAGAAAGGGCCCCCATGGTGGCCGCCAAGCCCGAGGCCAAGCGCCTCGTCGTGCTGGTTTCCGGTTCCGGTACGAATCTCCAGGCACTCCTCGACGCCGTCACGGCGGAGGGCGGCGCGGCGTACGGCGCCGAGATCGTGGCCGTCGGCGCCGACCGGAGCGGCATCGAGGGGCTCGCGCGCGCGGAGCGGGCCGGACTGCCGACGTTCGTGTGCCGGGTGAAGGACCACCCGGACCGCGACGCCTGGGACGCGGCGCTCGCCGCGGCCGTGGCCGCCCACGAGCCCGACCTGGTCGTGTCGGCCGGGTTCATGAAGATCGTGGGGAAGGCGTTCCTCGCGCGGTTCGGCGGACGGTTCGTCAACACGCATCCCGCCCTGCTCCCCAGTTTTCCCGGGGCCCACGGTGTGCGGGACGCGCTCGCGTACGGCGCCAAGGTCACCGGCTGCACCGTCCACTTCGTCGACGACGGCGTCGACACCGGACCCGTCATCGCGCAGGGCGTGGTGGAGGTCCGGGACGAGGACGACGAGAGCGCGCTGCACGAACGCATCAAGGAAGTCGAGCGAAGGCTGCTCGTCGACGCCGTGGGGCGGCTCGCCCGCAACGGCTACCGCATTGAGGGACGAAAGGTAGTTATCCAGTGACCGCCACCGCCGAGAGCAACAAGCGGCCCATCCGTCGCGCGCTGGTCAGCGTCTACGACAAGACCGGCCTCGAAGAGCTGGCGCGCGGGCTGCACGAGGCGGGCGTCGAGCTCGTCTCCACCGGCTCCACCGCGTCGAGGATCGCCGCGGCGGGAGTCCCCGTCACCAAGGTCGAGGAGCTGACCGGCTTCCCGGAGTGCCTGGACGGCCGGGTCAAGACCCTGCACCCCAAGGTGCACGCGGGCATCCTCGCCGACCTGCGGCTCGACAGCCACCGCGAGCAGCTCGCCGAACTCGGCGTGGAGCCGTTCGACCTGGTCGTCGTCAACCTGTACCCGTTCCGCGAGACGGTCGCCTCGGGCGCCTCCGCCGACGAGTGCGTGGAGCAGATCGACATCGGCGGCCCCTCCATGGTCCGCGCCGCCGCGAAGAACCACCCGTCCGTCGCGGTGGTCACCAGCCCCGTCCGGTACGCGGACGTGCTGTCCGCCGTGCGGGAGGGCGGGTTCGACCTCACGAGCCGCAAGCGCCTGGCCGCCGAGGCGTTCCAGCACACCGCCGCCTACGACGTGGCGGTGGCCTCCTGGTTCGCCGCGGACTACGCGCCGGTGGACGAGTCGCGCTTCCCCGACTTCCTGGGCGCCACCTGGGAGCGCGCGCACACCCTGCGCTACGGCGAGAACCCGCACCAGCCCGCCGCGCTCTACACCTCGGGCACCGGCGGCCTCGCGGGCGCCGAGCAGCTCCACGGCAAGGAGATGTCGTACAACAACTACACGGACACGGACGCCGCGCGCCGTGCCGCGTACGACCACGACGAGCCCTGCGTCGCGATCATCAAGCACGCCAACCCGTGCGGCATCGCGACCGGCGCGGACGTCGCCGAGGCGCACCGCAAGGCGCACGCGTGCGACCCGCTGTCGGCGTTCGGCGGCGTGATCGCCGTGAACCGCCCGGTCAGCAAGGAGCTCGCCGAGCAGGTCGCCGAGATCTTCACCGAGGTCATCGTGGCGCCCGGCTACGAGGACGGCGCCCTCGAAGCGCTCACCAAGAAGAAGAACATCCGCGTCCTGCGCACCCCGGACGGTCCGTCCGACGAGGTCGAGGTCAAGCCGATCGACGGCGGCGCCCTGCTCCAGGTCACCGACCGGCTCCAGGCCGACGGCGACGACCCGGCCAACTGGACGCTCGCCACGGGCGAAGCGCTCGACGCCGCCGCCCTCGCCGAGCTGGCCTTCGCGTGGAAGGCGTGCCGGGCCGTGAAGTCCAACGCCATCCTGCTCGCCAAGGACAACGCCTCGGTCGGCGTCGGCATGGGCCAGGTCAACCGCGTCGACTCCGCGAAGCTGGCCGTCGAGCGGGCGGGGGCCGAGCGCGCCAAGGGGGCGTTCGCCGCCTCCGACGCGTTCTTCCCGTTCCCGGACGGCTTCGAGGTCCTGGCCGAGGCCGGCGTCAAGGCCGTTGTCCAGCCCGGCGGTTCGGTCCGCGACGAGCTCGTCGTGGAGGCCGCGGAGAAGGCCGGCGTGACCATGTACTTCACCGGCACGCGGCACTTCTTCCACTGATCTCTCCCACCGGTCCGGCAGTACGCCGAAGGGGCCGACTCCGTTGCGGAGTCGGCCCCTTCGGGGTTCACGGCGCCAAGACCGTTGCCGGTCGGGGCTGTTCAGCGCTGGAGGACGAGTGTGCCCGCGACCTTGTCGTGCCAGCCCTGCCGGCGGCCCGACTTGTCCCAGAACGGGGACAGGTAGACCAGGATCTGGCCGACGCCACAGGCGAGTTGGCCGACGTAGGCGATGATGAAGCGGAGAATGCCCCCACCGAGCCCCGGCTTCCCGCCCGTGTCGGCCTTCACCACGCGTATGCCCACGGCGAGTTTGCCGAGCGTCCCGCCGACCAGGCCGACCATCAGCCACTCGTAGAGCAGCGACACGGCGAAGATGATGACCGCGACCGTCATGATCGGGCCCATCATGTCGGACGTGGCGTTGTTGACGCAGGTGTCGTAGTCCACCGAGTTCGGGTCGCAGTCCCCGATCTTGTCGAAGGACGACGATCCGGCGAGGCCCGCGACGAGGAGCACCCCGTACACGATGCCGATGATCGCCCAGTCGATCGCCCGTGCCCCCAACCTGCGCCCCATGGAGGCGAGCCGGGGTCCCGGACCGCCCGGGTAGCCGTAGCCCGGGTAGCCCTGCTGCGGGTAACCGGGCTGCGGGTAACCGGGCTGCTGGGGGTAGCCGTAGCCCTGCGGCGGGACACCGCCCGGCTGCTGCGGGTAGCCGTAGCCGGCCTGGTCCTGGCCCTGCTGCGGGTACCCGTACGGGGGCTGCTGCGGCGGTTGTTGAGGCTGGCCGTAAGGCTGTTCGGGCGGGGAGCCGAAGCTCATCTTCTGTGCCTCCGTGGGCTGCTGGGGACTGAGCGGGCCCAGTGGAGGAGCGTCGTGGATCAAGCGGTGTCCCCCCGTCGGACCGCATGCGCGCTACATCGTCTTCCCGTCTACGAACACCTGTCCAGCGCAAGTCTGTACCTGTTGCCCAAGTGCAACATCACTGATCATGGACGGTGCGGGGGTCGTCGGGCACCCCGGATTGGAACCCGGGGGCGGTCATCCGGGAGGATGGGGTCATGACCGCCCAGATTCTCGATGGCAAGGCCACCGCAGCCGCGATCAAGTCCGATCTGACCGCCCGCGTGGCGGCGCTGAAGGAGAAGGGCGTCACGCCCGGCCTCGGCACGGTGCTCGTCGGCGAAGACCCCGGAAGCCAGAAGTACGTCGCGGGCAAGCACCGCGACTGCGCCCAGGTCGGCATCGCCTCCATCCAGCGCGAACTGCCCGCCACGGCCACGCAGGAGGAGATCGAGGCGGTCGTCCGCGAGCTGAACGAGGACCCCGCCTGCACCGGCTACATCGTCCAGCTGCCGCTGCCCAAGGGCATCGACGAGAACCGGATCCTCGAACTGATGGACCCGGACAAGGACGCCGACGGCCTGCACCCGATGAACCTCGGCCGCCTCGTCCTCAACGAGCCGGCCCCGCTGCCCTGCACCCCCAATGGCGTTCTGACCCTGCTGCGCCGCCACGGCGTGGAGATCAAGGGCGCGGAGGTCGTGGTCGTCGGCCGCGGTGTGACCATCGGCCGCCCGATGCCGCTGCTGCTGACCCGGCGCAGCGAGAACGCCACGGTCACCCAGTGCCACACCGGCACCCGCGACCTCGCCGCGCACCTGCGGCGCGCGGACATCATCGTCGCCGCCGCCGGCTCCCCGCACCTGGTCCGCCCCGAGGACGTGAAGCCGGGCGCCGCCGTCCTCGACGTCGGTGTCTCGCGCAACGCCGAGGGCAAGATCGTGGGCGACGTCCACCCCGGCGTCGCCGAGGTCGCGGCCTGGATCTCCCCGAACCCCGGCGGTGTCGGTCCGATGACCCGCGCGCAGCTTCTCGTGAACGTGGTCGAGGCGGCGGAGCGCAGTGTCGCCTGACGCGCCGGAGGAGGCGGAGAGGGCGACGGGGGCGTCGGAACGGGGCGACGTGACGACCGGCGACGGTACGGCCGCTACGGGCGCGACCCGGGCGGGCGCGCCGAAGGCTGACGCTGCCGGGTCCGCGGCGGCCGAGAGCGCGCCGGCGGAGTCCGCGACCGCGGCCGGGCCGGGCTCGGAGTCGGGCTCCGGTGCGGATTCCGACTCCGGTCCGGAGTCGGAATCCCGGTCCCGGCAGGGTTCCGGCTCGGCGTCCGCCGTGTCCAAGTCCCCCGCTGCGGAAGCCGGTTCGGTCGCCGGCGACACCGGGGGCGACGGCGTCGAGGCCGACGCCGAGCCCGAGATCGAGGTCCGGGACGCCGTCAGCGCCCCCGACGCCCAGGGACGGCCCCGCCGTGCCACGCGCCGGTTCCCCCTGTTCACGCGGGACACCGCGCGCCCCGAGGGCGGCGGCAGGGCGGCGCCGTCGGACGCGCCCGCCCCGGCACGGCAGTGGCCGGTGCTCATGGTGCTGGGCGTGGTCGCGCTCGGCCTGCTGCTCACCGCGCTCGACCTGTTCCGGATCGGGACGATGCTGATCGGCCTGGCCCTGCTGGTCGGTGCGGTGATGCGCTGGGTGGTGCCGGACGTCGGCATGCTCGCCGTGCGCTCGCGCTTCACGGACATCGTCACCTACGGCGTCCTGGGCTTCGCCATCGTGCTGTTGGCGATGATGGTCCAGCCCCGGCCGTGGCTGGAGATCCCCGTGCTCGACGACGCCCTGCACTTCACCATCCGCACCTGACCCACCGGGGCGGCCGGCACGTGCGTTGCGAGGCAGGGCGGTTCCCCAACCGCCGGGGGAACTGAGACCCTGGTCCGGTGCGTCGGGGGAACGGGGAGAGGGGAACGCCATGCCTCGGTGGAAGGCCCTGCCGGACGGTCTCGATCCACAACTGCGGGAGTTCAACGAGCAGTTGCGGCGGCTCGTCGACCGGGGCGGACTGAGCGTCGCCACGGTCGCCGAACGCACGGGATACAGCCGGCCGTCCTGGGAGCGCTACCTCAACGGCAGGCTGCTGGCGCCGAAGGGTGCCGCCGTCGCACTGGCCGAGGTGGTCGGCGTCGATCCGGCCCACGTGACGACCATGTGGGAGCTGGCCGAACGGGCCTGGAGCCGGTCGCAGCCCCGGCACGACGTGACCATGGAGGCCGCGCGGATCAGCAAGGCGCGGGCGGCGCTCGGGGAGTTCGGCCCGCCGCCCCGCACCACCGCGACCGGCGAACCCGCTCCGCGCAACGGCCCGAGCAGCCCCACCGGCCGCGCCGCCGTCGCGCCGGGGGTCGCGGGCCCGGCGGGCGTGGCACCGACGGTGCCGCCCGGCGGCGGACCGGGGCCGGCCGCGCCGGAGTCCGCCGGAGCCGGTCGGCGCGGGCGGCGGACGACGATGTTCCTCGCGGGCCTCGTCGGCGTCCTCGTACTGATCGCCGTCGTGTTCACCCTCGCGCCCGGTGACAACGACAAGCACGGCGACGGCGCGCGCGGCGGGGCCTCGGCCGCCTCGCCGACGGCCACCGCCGCCGCCCCCGCGGACCTGCCCGCCGGGGTGAAGTGCTCGGGGGCCGACTGCACGGGCCGGGACGCGGAGGCCATGGGGTGCAGCGGCGACCTGGTGACGACCACCGCCACGGCCACGGTCGGCACGGTCCTCGTGGAGGTCCGTTACAGCCGGACGTGCGGGGCGGCCTGGGGCCGGGTCACGCGGGCGGCTCCCGGCGACGAGGTCACCGTCACGGTCGGCAAGCACCGCGAGACCGGAACCGTCGACACCGCGGGCGACTCGATCGCGTACACCCCGATGCTGGCGGTGTCGAACCCGTCGCAGGCAACGGTGTGCGCCACCCTCACGTCCGGCCCGAAGGGCTGCGCGGTCCGGTAGCGACCGCGGGCGGGGCGGAGGCCGTGTCGGGCGGCGCCGTTGCGTGCACCCGACGCCGACGGTCTGTGGGCGTCAGCCGTGTCCGGGGGACGGCGTGCGCGCCTGTTGTGTCCTGGTCGAGGCGGGCGGGATGCGGTGCGGTGATCGGCCGTGCGCGAGGCGGAGGCCGTGTCGGGCGGATCCGCTGCGTGCACCCGACGCCGACGCGGCGGTCTCTGGCGTCAGTTGTGTCCGGGTGACGGCGTACGCGCGGCGGTTGCGTTCCGGTCGTAGGTGGGCCTGATGCGGTGCGGCAGCCGACCGTGCGCAGGGCGGCGCCCTTGCGTGCGGCTCGGCGTGGGCCGTGTCAGGGGCGATGGCGCGTGCCCGTTCGCGTCGGGCTCTCGGGGCGGTTGCCGACTGTGCGCGGGGCGCGGTTGTGTGCGGCTCGTTGTGGGTCGTGTCGGAGGCGATGGTGTGCGCCCGTTCGCGTCGGGCTCTCGGGGCGGTTGCCGACTGTGCGCGGGGCGCGGCCGCGTGCGGCTCGTCGTGGGCCGTGTCGGAGGCGATGGCGCGCGACCCTCGCGTCCGGCCCGAAGGGCTGCGCGGTGCGGAGGTCGGCTGTGCGCGGGGCGCGGTTGTGTGCGGCTCGTCGTGGGCCGTGTCGGAGGCGACGGCGCGCGACCCCCGCCTCCGGCCCGAAGGGCTGCGCGGTCCGGTAGCCGACCGCGGGCGGGGCGGAGGCCGTGTCGGGCGGCACCGTTGAGTGCCCCCGACGCCGACGGCCGATGCGTACGCGGCCCTCGGCTTTCGGGCCGCAGGGCCCCCGCCCCGCAGAGGGCACACAGCTACGCCGTGCGGAACCGCGTGAGCGGCCCGCACGGCGTGGACTGCGGCGGGGGCGGGCGGCGGCCCCGGTGGGAATGCCCCGCCTTCGGCCGGGCACCCGGTCAGCATCCCCACGGGACCCGAGAGTCCGGCCCGGGTCGGGCCGGACTCGCCCTCCCGGCGCGGGATGGCGCCGGTTAGCCGGCGACCTCCGCCTTCGTGGGCTTCGGGATCAGGAACGACACCGCGAGCGCGACCGCGATGAGGATCATGCCCGCGATCATCGCGGTGGAGTACCCGGCCGTCGAGCCGGACGAGGACGGGTGCACCGCGCTCTGGACCGCGTCCAGGATGACGAAGCTGACGCCCGCGCCGAGGTTGAACGCGCCCGCGTTCAGGCCCGGCAGGAAGCCCGGGTTGTCGTCCGGGGAGAGCACGATGCCCAGCCCGTTGAGGATGATGTTGCCGACGCCCGCGTAGGTGATGCCGACCAGCAGCGAGCCGATCAGCAGCCAGGCGCGCGAGTCCATGTGCAGGGTGGCCGCGAGGACCGCGACGGCGACGATCGAGCCGGTCAGGCCGAAGCGCAGCATGCGGCCGTAGCCCCAGGTCGCGGCGGCGCGGCCGGCCAGCGGGCCCATGGCGAAACCGGCCAGCGCGTACGGGGTCAGCGTCCACCACGCGGAGCCGGTGGCGGACATCCCGAGGCCCGCGTCGCCGTCCTGGGCGAAGGCGGGCACCAGGCCGTTCATGATGGCGAAGACGCCGGTCATGGTGAGCAGGGTGCAGGCCAGCAGCGACCAGGTGGCGCGGCGCCGCAGGTGGTGCAGGGCGACCAGCGGGTGGGCGGTCCGGCCCTCGGTGCGCCAGAACAGGGCGAACGCGACGACCGCGACGACGGCCATGACCGCGACGTACGCCCAGTTCGCGGCGCCGAGCTTGCCGGCCTCGTCGAGGGCGAGCAGCAGGGTGCCGACCGAGACCGCCAGGCACACCGTGCCCAGCCAGTCCATGCGGGTGGTGCCGGAGGCGGCCCGCGACTCGGGGGTGAACGTGGCGACGAGGACCGCGCCGATCGCGGCGACGGCGGCCATCGTCCAGAAGACGGCGCCGAAGCCGAAGTGGTCGGTGAGCGAGCCGCCGGCCACCGAGTCGACGCCGGCGATGCCGCCGTTGACCGCGGTGATGACGCCGAGCAGGGTGCCGTACGTCTTCGGCTCGCAGACCTCGTTGCGCAGCATGATCAGGCAGAGCGGCACGACCGGCCCGCTGACGCCCTGGAGCACGCGGCCGACGAACAGCATCGGGACGTCCCCGGCCAGGGCCGAGACGACGCAGCCGACGACCATCAGCACGAGCATGCCGGTCAGCACCTTGCGGCGGCCGATCAGGTCGCCCAGGCGCGGCAGGAACAGCGAGAAGACGGCCGCGGAGGTGAAGAACGCGGTCTGGGTGTTGCCGATGGACACCGAGGTGGTGTGCAGCGACGTCGCCATGTCCGCGAGGGCCGGGCTGAGCATGCTCGCGTTGAGCTGGAAGGCGAAGCACGCCACCAGCAGCGCGGCCATGAGCGCGCCGACGCGGGCCGGGCGGCCGGCGCGACCGGGGCCGCCGGAGACCGTGTCCGGGCCGCCGGGCGCGCTCAACGACGCGGAAGCGGGGGAGGAGTTCACGCCTGCTCACCCTCCGGGGCGTGCGCGGTGCCGTCGCCGTCCGGGTCGCCGCCCTCGCCGATGCGTTCCAGCGCGTCGACGACCAGGCCCCAGAAGCGGTCGCGGTCGAGCGTGACGGCGACCTGGGTGGGGCAGTCCTCGGGGGCCGGCCGGCGGAAGTCCGCGACGGTCATGCCGAGGGTGAGCGAGCCGTGCAGCTCGATGTCGACCGGGACCCGGCGGGTGGTCATGACGTCGGGGTCGATGACGTAGGCGACGGCGCACGGGTCGTGCACCGGCGGGTGCTCGAAGCCCTGCGCCTCCAGGTACATGTCGCCGAAGAAGTCCAGCAGGTCGCCGACGAACCGGGCGGGGCGGGTGCCGACGGCGGCGATCTTCTCGCGCACCTCCGGGGTGGCCAGCGCCTGGTGGGTCAGGTCGAGGCCGACCATGGTGACCGGCCAGCCCGCGTTGAAGACGATGTGCGCGGCCTCGGGGTCGATGATGATGTTGAACTCGGCGACCGCGCTCCAGTTGCCCTCGTGGTAGCCGCCGCCCATCAGGACGACCTCGCGGACCCGCTCGGCGATGCGCGGTTCCTTGCGCACCGCCATGGCGATGTTGGTCAGCCCGGCGGTCGGCACGATCGTGATCTCGCCCGGCTCGTGGGACATCACGAGGTCGATGATCAGGTCGACCGCGTGCCGGCGGTCCAGCTCGATGACCGGTTCGGGCAGCACCGGGCCGTCCAGGCCGGACTCGCCGTGGATGTCCGGGGCGGTCTCGATCTCGCGCACCAGGGGGCGGGGGTTGCCCGCGGCGAACGGGACGCCGGTGATGCCGGCGATCCGCGCCACCGACAGGGCGTTGCGGGTCACCTTCTCCAGCGTCTGGTTGCCGACCACGGTGGTGACGCCGACCAGCTCCACGCCGGGGCTGCCGTGGGCCAGCAGCATGGCGATCGCGTCGTCGTGTCCGGGATCGCAGTCGAGGATGATCTTCCTGGTCAACATGAGCCCCTTTGCTCGGCCGGGACGGTGTGCGGGTGCGCGCCGGGCGGTGCCGACGGCAGAACCTTGGGAACGATTCCCGGCACGCACGCGTACCGGGGCTCCCGCCAACGGCTCCTGTGCCGGACGCGCGGGGTGTCCTGCCAGTTGCCTGGTGTCGACGGGTTTCCACAGGTGGGAGCACATGACGGGCGGGCCTGGCGGATGCGCGCGGCGGGCTCGGCACGTGACCGGAGTCGGATCGCCCTGGTCCGCGGGGGCCTCATCGAGAGGCCTGTCGCGTGCCCTGTGATCACGATGTGGGAAATCGTTCTCCGAAGAGAGTGCGGACCTGGATCCCGGGTTGTCAATACTTGAGATGCACGTCACGCACCTGCCCGTTCCCGCCCGTTCTGTGCCGCTGAAGTCACATCAGCAGCCCCTCCCTTGGGGCGGTTTCGTGGTGATAACGTTTGCCGCCGTCAAGGGTGACGTGGTCCGCCGTGCGCGGCCCGCGGCGAGCAAGGAGGCTGCCCGATGGGCGAGGTGACCCTCAGGGACGTGGCGTCGCTGTCCGGCTGCTCCGTGTCCACCGTCTCCCGCGTGCTCGCCGGGACCCGGCCGGTCGGCGGCGAGATCGCGACCCGGGTGCGGGCCGCCGCCGAGACGCTCGGCTACGTGCCCAACCAGGTCGCGCGTTCCCTGCGCAGCCGGTCCACGGGCACCGTCGGCCTCGTGCTGCCGCAGATCACCAACCCGTTCTACCCGTCGCTGGTACGGGAGTTGACCCACGTCCTGCACGACTACGGACGGGCCGCGCTGCTCGCCGACAGCGACGACGACCCCGACGTCGAGGCCGGCCGGATCGCCGACCTGCTGGGCAGACGGGTCGACGCGCTGCTGGTGGTGCCGGTCGACGAACGGCTCAGCAGGCCCGCGGTGGCCGACGCGGCCGGGCGGGTGCCGCTGGTGCTGCTCGACCGCGGCTGCGGCCCCGGGGTCGCGGACCTCGTGGCGGTCGACAACGCCGCCGGCGTCTCCCTGATCCTGGACCACCTGGTGGCCACCGGCCGCCGCAGGCCCTGCTTCGTCGGCGCGGCCGGCACCGCCTCGGCCGCCGCCGAGCGCCGCGCCGCCTTCGACGCGGGCGCGGGCGGCCTCTTCCCCGGAGGGACCGCCCCGGTCGAACTCGGTGACTTCTCCGTCGCCTGGGGCCGGGCCGCCGTCGACCGGCTGTGGCCGTACCGCCCGGACGCCGTGGTGTGCGCCAACGACCTGATCGCCATCGGCGCGCTGCAACGCCTCGGCGAGCTGGGCGCCGACGTGCCCGGCGAGGTCGCGGTGACGGGGTTCGACGACGTGCCGATGGCCTCGCTCACCGCGCCCGGCCTGACCACCGTGCGCCAGCCGGTCCGCGAACTCGCCGCGGAGGCCGCCGCGTTGCTGGACAAGGGCCTGGAGCGGGGCGCGGAGAAGGAACGGGGCCCGGGGGCGGCGGCCGGCGGCCGGGCGGTGCGCACGGTGCGGCTCGCGCCGGGGCTGACCGTCCGCGCCTCCAGCGTTCCGGCGCCCGCCGCCGCGCCCGCGGACCGTCCGGCCGGCCGTCCGCCGCCGTCCGGCGGGTCCGGGGTGCCGGACCCCCGCGAGGAGCGGCCCGCGACCGGGCCGCGCACGCAAGACCACAACGCCCCAACAGTGTGAGGAAAAAGCAGTGATCGCCGTCGTCGGAAGCCTGAACCTCGACCTCGTCGCCCAGGTGCCGCGGCACCCCGTGCCCGGGGAGACCGTGCTCGGCGGGGACATCGCCCAGCACCCCGGCGGGAAGGGCGCCAACCAGGCCGTCGCGGCGGCCCGTCTCGGGGGCCGGGTCGCCTTCGTCGGCCGGGTCGGGGACGACGACGCCGGGCGGCTGATGGCGGAGGCGGTGGGCGGCCAGGGCGTCGACACCACCCACCTGCGCACCACCGCCGGCACCCCCACCGGCCGGGCGATGATCGCCGTCTCCCCGGCCGGGGAGAACAGCATCATCGTCAGCCCCGGCGCCAACTCCCGCCTCACGGCCGCCGACTGCGAGGCCGCCGCCGACGTGCTCGGCCGCGCCGCCGTCACCGTCCTCCAGCAGGAGGTCCCCGACGAGGCCAACCACGCCGCCGCCCGGCTCGCCGGCGGGACGGTGCTGTACAACCCGGCGCCGGTGACGCAGGAGTCGGCCCCGCCGCCGCACGTCGACCTGCTGGTGCCCAACCGCACCGAACTGGCCGCGCTCACCGGGACGGACGTCCCCCGCACCACGGACGAGGTCGTCGCGGCGGCCCGCAAACTGCGCGGCGCGGGCGCGGTCGTCGTCACCCTCGGCGGCGACGGCGTGCTGCTCCTGGAGGGCACCGCGCATCTGCACCTGCCCGCCTTCCGCGTCACGCCGAAGGACACCACCGCCGCGGGCGACTGCTTCTGCGGCGCCCTCGCGGTCGGGCTCTCCGAGGGCCGCTCCCTGGAGGAGGCCGCCCGCTGGGCCTCGGCCGCCGCCGCCCTGAGCACCACGCGCGCGGGGGCGCAGTCCTCCCTGGCGACGCGGGACGAGGTCGAGGAGTTCCTCGCCCGCCGGGCATGAGCGCCGGGCGGCCGCCCGCACCGCCCCGCCGTGCTGTGGGACGGGCCACACGACTGCGGGAGTCCGGGCGCGCACAGGCGCGATAGCCTGACCGGTGGATCTCTTGACGCCAAGAGATCGATCATCGGTATCCGCGACCGACCACTGGTGCCGGTGATCGACCTTCCCAGGCGCCGCCGGCCACCCCGGCTCGGGATCCCCGGACCCCCGGGGCAGGGACGCCCCACCGCCAGCTGTCATACGGAGAACGCCATGACCCGCACTCCCGTGAACGTCACCGTCACCGGCGCGGCCGGCCAGATCGGTTACGCCCTGCTCTTCCGCATCGCCTCCGGCCAGCTGCTCGGCGCGGACGTGCCGGTCAAGCTCCGCCTCCTGGAGATCACCCCGGCGCTCAAGGCCGCCGAGGGCACCGCCATGGAACTCGACGACTGCGCGTTCCCGCTGCTCCAGGGCATCGACATCACGGACGACCCGAACGTCGCCTTCGCCGGCACCAACGTCGGCCTGCTCGTCGGCGCCCGCCCCCGCACCAAGGGCATGGAGCGCGGCGACCTGCTCTCCGCCAACGGCGGCATCTTCAAGCCGCAGGGCAAGGCGATCAACGACAACGCCGCGGACGACGTCAAGATCCTGGTCGTCGGCAACCCGGCGAACACGAACGCGCTGATCGCCCAGGCCGCCGCCCCGGACGTACCGGCCGAGCGCTTCACCGCGATGACGCGCCTGGACCACAACCGCGCGCTGACGCAGCTCGCGAAGAAGACCGGTTCGACGGTCGCCGACATCAAGCGCCTGACCATCTGGGGCAACCACTCGGCCACCCAGTACCCCGACATCTTCCAGGCGACCGTCGGCGGCAAGAACGCGGCCGAGGTCGTCAACGACGAGAAGTGGCTCGCCGAGGACTTCATCCCGACCGTCGCCAAGCGCGGCGCGGCGATCATCGAGGCCCGCGGTGCCTCGTCGGCCGCCTCCGCCGCCAACGCCGCCATCGACCACGTGCACACCTGGGTCAACGGCACCGCCGACGGCGACTGGACCTCCATGGGCATCCCCTCGGACGGCTCGTACGGCGTCCCCGAGGGACTCATCTCGTCCTTCCCGGTCACCACCAAGGACGGCGTGTACGAGATCGTCCAGGGCCTGGAGATCAACGACTTCTCGCGCGCCCGCATCGACGCCTCCGTCAAGGAGCTCGAGGAGGAGCGCGAGGCGGTCCGCGCCCTCGGCCTCATCTGATCCGGCACGGCACCGCACCACGCGGTCCGTCCACGGGCCCGGCACCGGCTTCCACCGGTGCCGGGCCCGTCGCCGTCCCCCTCCCGTGCGAGAACGGGCGGGTGGTGTTCGTCAATCCGCTGTCGCGGGCCGCCGCGCGGCTCCTATGCTGATGCCCCATCACACAACTGGTGGAAGAGCACTGTTCAGCGCATCGGGGGATCGCGTGAGCACCGCACACGTGCCGCAGCAACAGCAGCCGACGTCCGGGGGAGCCGCGACGTCCGGGGGATCCGCCCCGCCGCACCCCGCCACCCCGCCCTACGCCAGCGAGGCGACCCGCCTGCTGTGCCAGGGCACCTACCTGGACGTGGTCTACCGCGAACAGGTCATCGAGCAGCTGCACGTCAACGAACAGCGCATCGTCGCGCCCTCGTTGGGGTTCGACGCCGCCCGGGTCCTCGCCCACGCCCTGCGCGCGCGGCGCCTGGAACTGGCCTGGGCGTGGGCGGTGCTCGGCCTGTGGGTGGTGGGGGTGCTGCTCACCGACGGGCTGCTCACCGGGCTGGTGGTGGCGAGCCTGCTGCTCGCGGTGGCACCGTGGCTGCGCGGCCGGGCCGTTCGGCCGCCCCTGTTCCGACGGGCCTTCGCCTTCCTGGCGCGCTGGTGGGGCCGCGTCATGGTCCTCCTCTCCCTGATCGCGGTGTTCGTCTACGCCTTCGGGATGGTGGACGCGCCCGACAGTTCGAGCGCGTCCTACGACCCCTACGGCATGAGCTCGTCGAGCGGCTTCTCCTTCGAGCACCTCTTCACCCTGTTGTTCGGGGACGGCTCCGTCCGGCCGTGGCAGGCCTGGATCGCGGTCGCCGTCCTGGCGCTGACCGGCCTGTGCGTCGGGGCGCAGCGCGACCAGATCGCCCGCGTCATCGCCGGTGAACTCTCCCCGCGGGGCTTCCCGGACGCCGGCAACGACCCCGCGGAGCACGCCGACGGCGCGCGTTTCCGGGAGGTCTCCGGCCGCATCCGGGTCGAGCAGCACGCCCCGCTGGTCATGTACCACGAGGCGCGTCCCTTCTGCGGTGCCGGGGACGCCCACGAGACGTGGGTGCTCGCCGTCGAGCTGCGGCCCGACGAGACGCAGAAGCGTCAACTCCCGCTCAGCAACCGGATCCTGCTGGAAAAGGTGCGCCCGCTGCTGGAACAGCTCCGGCTGCCCTCGGAGAGCGCCGGCCACACCGTGCGCGACCGGCTGCGCTGGCTGGAGATCGACGAGTGCGTCTTCCTCCCGGCCGAGGGGATCACCCGCCGCGGGGACGCCCCGTACCACCGGGAGACCTTCGAGGAGCACCGGGCGCGCGCCGTCGAGGAGGGCGGCGAGAAGCGGCGGCACTTCCTGCGCGTCCGGGTCGGCGGCTGGGAGGAGGAGCTGGTCGTCACGGTGTTCGTGCGGCTGCACACGCAGGGCCGCATGCTCATGCTGGAAGTGGCGCCGCACGTACTGCGCCCGGTCCGCGAGGACTTCAAGGAGGCCGACCGCGCCGCCCACCGCCACCTGCACAACAGCCCGTTGGGCAAGGCCGCCTGGGCCGCCTCGCACATCCCGCGCTCCGCCGCGCACTCCCTGATCATCCTGGGCAGGTCCGGACTCCAGGCGTGGCGCCGGCTCACCGGCGGCTACGCGGGAGCCCTGCCCGACGGACCGGCGCTCTCCGTGCGGGAGTTGGCGTCGGCGCCCGACGGGTCGCAGTTCCAGTCGATGGACGGGGTGCGCTACCTGCGCAGCATCCAGGACCGCATCGCGCACGGCGTGCGGTCCGCGCTCGCCGAAGCGGGTTACCAGACCGGCGAGTTCGTCCAGAAGATCGTCAACGTCAGCTCGGTGAGCATCGATCAGGCGATCGGCAGCACGTTCGCCATCGGCGACAACGCCACGGCCTCGTCCACCACCACGAACCACGGCGCCCCGGCGCCGCAGAAGGGAGCCGACTCCGATGGAACCCCATGAGCCCGATGAGCCCGGTCAGCCCAACGTCAGCATCGGCGGCGTCTCGCACAGCACCTTCGCCATCGGCAACCGGTCGCACGCCGAGAGCCACCACCACAACGCCCCGGCCCGCGACGCGGCCGCCGAGGAACTCCTCGCCGCGGTGAGAGAGTTGCGCGCCGATCTGGCCCGGGTGCGCGGCACCGACCAGACCGTCGCGCTGGACGCCGAACTGGCCGCCGCCGAGGGCGAGATCACCGCCACCGGGCAGGCGGGACCGACGCGCAGGGAGCGCCTGCGGGCGCTGCTCGCCGACTCCCAGGCACTGCTGAACGTGCTCGCGTCGGCCGGTGCCGTGGCCGGCCTGCTCGGAATGTGAGCGGGTGGGGATGAGCGGGGGCCGGCAGTACTGGAACGAGGACACCCAGCGCTGGGAGGAGAGCGGCGCGACCGGGTCGGTGCCCACGCCGACACCGCCCCCGGCCCCTGTCGGGCCGCCGCCCGCCGTGCCCCCGGCCCACCCCCCGACGGCACCGGACGGCACTCCCGTTCCCGGACCGGGCGCGGGCCCGGCTGTCGACCCCGAGGCGGAGACCTTCTGGAGCGGCCTGCGACGCCCGAACGCCGACGACCACGACCACAGCGGCGGGCCCGACCGGGACGCCGACCCCGGTGGTTCCGACGGCACGTGGTCCGACAGCGCGTGGTCCGCCCCCGAACGGTCCGCCGGCTTCGACGCCGGTGCGGGCGGCACCGGGAGCGTGGGCGGCACCGCCCACGGAGACCCGTACCCGTACCCCCCGCAGTGGTCCCCGGCCCCGGACGACACCGGGCGGCAGCCCGCACCCGGTTGGGACGGCGCACCGCCCTGGGACCCGGAGCGCGGTGACGCCCGGGACGGGCGGAGGAACCGGCGGGTGATGTGGGCGGTGGTCGCCGCGGTGGCGGTCGTCGCCGTGGCGGTGTGCCTGGTGGTGGTCCGCACCGCCGACGACGGGAAGGACGACAAGCAGGTCGCGACGGGCGGCGGGACGAGCGCGCGTTCCTCGCCCGGCACCGGGGGCGGTTCGCCCACCGGCACGTCGAGCTCGCCCACCGTGGAGTCGCCCTCCGACTCGCCCTCGGCGTCCGCCGATTCCGTGCCGCCCGGCTTCGAGGTGCACGACGACGCCGAGGGCTTCCGGATGGTGGTCCCCGCGGGCTGGACCCGCACCACGGCGGCGTCCTCGTTCGGCATGCGCGTGGTCAACCTCCGCAGCCCGGACGCCGGGCACCGCATCCAGGTCTACCAGGTCGAAGAGCCCACCCCGGACGACTCGTTCAGGGAGTTCCTGTCCGACAGGACCGCGAAGGCCCCCGGTTTCCGGGAGTTGAGCCTCACCAACCTCGACCAGGGGGACTTCACCGGGTCCCGTCTCGAATACCTCGCCGACAGCATCCGCGGGGAGCCGGACGTCGGGACGTGGCACGTCTTCGACGAGCGGTTCGTGGCGGGCGACGACCGCGTCTACGCCATCGCCGTCTACGGCCCGGACGCGGGCGGCACCGACGACGAACTGGCCACGCTGACAACGGCGTTGGACTCGTTCTGTCCATCGGGTGCGCCCTGCGCGGCGACGGACACGGACTGACGCGGGCCGCCCGTGCCGGGCGGCCCGCCGGTCGTCACGCTCAGGCGTGCTGTCCCGGCTTGTAGTGCCCCGGCACCATGCGGGTGCTCACGCCGAAGCGGTTCCAGGCGTTGATCACCGTGATCGCCGCGATGAGGTGCGACAGCTCCTTCTCGTCGAAGTGCTCGGCGGCCTTCGCGTACGCCTCGTCCGGCACGAAGCCGTCCGTCAGCACGGTCACGGCCTCGGTCAGCTCGATCGCGGCCAGTTCCTTCTCCGTGTAGAAGTGCTTCGACTCCTCCCACGCCGCGAGCTGCACGATCCGCTCGACGCTCTCGCCGGCCGCCAGCGCGTCCTTGGAGTGCATGTCGAGGCAGAACGCGCAGTGGTTGAGCTGCGAGGCGCGGATCTTCACCAGCTCGGCCAGCTTCGGGTCCAGGCCCTGCCGGGCCGCCGCGTCCAGCCGCACCATCGCCTTGTAGACGTCGGGGGCGTGCTGCGCCCACAGCAGGCGGGGGGTGTGCTCGTGGGCGTAGGGCTGGTCGGTGGCGGTGGTGTCCGTGGCTGCGGTGCTGCTGTTGTCGGTCATGGTGTCGAGCCTAGGCAGCAGGCAGCCCACGGGTATGGTCCACTTCCATGGCGAATTCGTGGGCCACTTCGGCGGGTGTCGACCTGCATCTGGAACCCGCGGGCCCCGGGGTGCGCCGGGGCCTGACCGACGCACTGCGCGAGGCCGTGCGCGGCGGCAGGCTCGCCCCCGGCACGCGGCTGCCGTCCTCCCGGTCACTCGCCGCGGACCTCGGCGTCGCCCGCAACACGGTCGCCGAGGCGTACGCGGACCTGGTCGCCGAGGGCTGGCTCACCGCCCGGCAGGGCTCCGGCACCCGGGTGGCCGAGCGGGCCGTGGCGCCGCCCGCCGGGCCGGCCGCCCGCCGCCGCGTCCCGGGCCCGCTGCGGTACGACCTGGTCCCGGGCACCCCCGACCTCGCGTCCTTCCCGCGCGCCGAGTGGCTGCGGGCGGCCCGCCGCGCGCTCGCCGACGCCCCCGCGCAGGCCCTCGGCTACGGCGACCCGCGCGGTCGGCCGGAACTGCGCGCCGCCCTCGCCGAGTACCTCGCCCGGGTGCGCGGGGTGCGCGCCGACCCGGACCGGATCGTGGTGTGCGGGGGCTTCGCGCACGGGCTGACCCTGCTCGGCGGCGTGCTGCGGCGGCGCGGCGCCCGCACGGTCGCCGTCGAGTCGTACGGCCTCGACATCCACTGGGACCTGCTGGCCCGCACCGGCCTGGGCACGCGACCGGTGCCGTTCGGCGAACAGGGCACGGAGACCGGCGCGTTGGCGGACCTCGGGGCGTCGGCGCTGCTGCTGACGCCCTCGCACCAGTTCCCGATGGGGGTGTCGCTGCGGCCGGAGCAGCGGTCGGCCGCGGTGGAGTGGGCGGGGCGCACCGGCGGCCTGATCCTGGAGGACGACTACGA
This sequence comes from Streptomyces sp. NPDC008150, assembly GCF_042956945.1. Taxonomy (NCBI): domain Bacteria; kingdom Bacillati; phylum Actinomycetota; class Actinomycetes; order Kitasatosporales; family Streptomycetaceae; genus Streptomyces; species Streptomyces sp. NPDC008150. The sequence goes on from NZ_JBIBHJ010000009.1 coordinate 226,463, forward strand.
CGGCGAGTTCCGCTACGACCGCCAGCCGGTCGGTGCCCTCCAGGACCTCGACCCGGAGCACGTGGTCTACCTGGGCACCGCCAGCAAGTCGCTGGCCCCCGGCCTGCGCCTCGGCTGGATGGTGCTGCCGGCGTCGCTGACCGAGGAGGTCGTGGCCGCGAAGGGCGTCTCCGACACCTGCGGGGTGCTCGACCAGCTCACGCTCGCCCGGTTCCTGACCTCCGGCGCCTACGACCGCCACGTGCGCGCCGCCCGGCTGCGCTACCGCCGCCGCCGCGACGCCCTGGTGGCCGCCCTCGCCGAGCACGCGCCCGACGTCCGCGCGACGGGCATCGCGGCCGGCCTGCACGCGGTGCTGCGCCTGCCGCCGGGCACCGAGAGCACGGTCGTCCAGGCGGCGACGTGGCAGGGCCTCGCGGTCCACGGCCTGACCCGCTTCCGCCACCCCGCCTCGACGGCCCCCCGCGTGGACGCCCTGGTGGTGGGCTACGGGACACCGCCGGACCACGCGTGGGCGGGGGCGCTCCAGGCGTTGTGCCGGGCGCTGCCCTGAGGGTGCGGCACCCGCCGTGAGCAGGCGCGGCGCGTCCCGCCGGACGCCCCGCCTCCGCAACCGGCGGGCGGATACACGCAACCATCGGGGGCAGTCGTACGTCGGTATTCGCGGACGACGATCAACAGAACCGCACGCGGCACGGGGGAGAGACGGACAATGGCGGACACACGGCGGCAACTCCGTTCGGGCACGGTCGTACTGGGCAGCGTCGGGGTGCTCGCGGTGGCGCTCACCGCCTGCTCCTCCGACCCCGACAAGCGCTGCGTCGACCGCGACAGCTACAGCGCGGCCAAGGGCTACCGCGTCGTCGCGGACAAGAACTGCAAGTCGTCGGGCACCGGCACCTGGTACTACGGCGGCAAGAAGAAGAGCGGTTACATCGACAGCGGCTCCTTCACCAAACCCCGTTCGGGATCGGGCGGTTCGGGCGGCAAGAAGGGAAGCGGCGTCGACCGCGGCGGCATCGGCGGCAAGGGCGGGTCGAGCGGCGGCTGATCCGGCCGCGAACCGCCCGGCACCACCGAACCCGAACCCACGGAGACCCGACAGTGCAGCGCCGCACGATCGAACCGCGCCCCGGCTGGCAGCAGACCGTCGAGGCCCAGGGGCTCGTCTACCCGCTCACCCGGCAGGCCGACGGCACGCTGACGCCCTACTGGGACGAGAGCGCGTACTACGAGTTCGGCCTGCCCGAGATCGAGGCGCTGGAGGACGTCGTCGCCGAACTGCACCGCATGTGCCTGACGGCGGCGGAGCACATCGTCACGACCGGCCGCCTCGCCGACCTCGGCATCACCGACCCGCGCGTCGCGGAGGCGGTCGCCGAGGCATGGCGGCGCCGCGACGAACTCCCGTCCGTGTACGGCAGGTTCGACCTGCGCTACGACGGCACCGGGCCCGCGAAGATGCTGGAGTACAACGCCGACACCCCCACCTCCCTCGTCGAGGCGGCGAGTCCGCAGTGGTTCTGGATGGAGGAGCGGTTCCCCGGCGCCGACCAGTGGAACTCGCTGCACGAACGGCTCGTCGACGCCTGGCGCAAGCAGGCCACGCTGCTGCCGCCGGGCAGTCCGCTGCACTTCGCGCACTCCAGCGCCGACGAACTGGGCGAGGACCTGATGACGGTCGCCTACCTGAAGGAGACCGCCGAGCAGGCCGGACTGGAGACCGACTGGCTGTCGGTCGAGGAGATCGGCTGGGACCCGCTCTCCGAGCGGTTCGTCGACAACAGGCTCCGCTTCATCCGCAGTTGCTTCAAGCTCTACCCCTGGGAGTGGCTGACGTCCGACCGGTTCGCCGGGCACGTCCTGGACACCCTCGACAACGGCGGCGGCACCGGCACCACCCTGTGGATCGAGCCCGCCTGGAAGATGCTGCTGAGCAACAAGGCACTCCTCGCGATCCTTTGGGAGCTCTTCCCCGGGCACCCCAACCTGCTCCCCGCCTACCTCGACGGCCCGCGCGAACTCGCCCGCACCATGGGCTGGGTGGCGAAGCCGCTGCTCGGCCGCGAGGGCGAGGGGGTCACGGTGCATCCCCGGGGCAGCGCGTTCGTACCGGCCGAAGAGCCCTGCTGCTACCAGGAGTTGGCGCCGCTGCCCGCCTTCGACGGCAACCACGTCGTGCTCGGCGCCTGGGTGGTGCGGGACGAGCCGGCCGGACTCGGCATCCGCGAGTCCTCCGGCCTGATCACCGACGAGTACGCCCGCTTCCTGCCGCACGTGATCCGGTAACGGGCTCGCACGGCAAGGGGGTTCAGGCCCCCAGCACCTCCCGCAGCTCCCCGACGCCCCAGTCGAGGTCCTCCCGGGAGATCGTCAGCGGCGGTGCGATCCGGATCGTGGAGCCGTGGGTGTCCTTCACCAGGACGCCGCGCCCCATCATCCGCTCCGAGACCTCGCGGCCCGTGCCGACCGAGGGGTCCACGTCCACGCCCGCCCACAGCCCCCGTCCGCGGACCGCCGAGACCTTGCCGGTGCCCGTCAGTTCCGCCAGGTCGCGGTGCAGACGGGCGCCGAGGTCCGCCGAGCGCTCCTGGTACTCGCCGGTGCGCAGCATCGCGATCACCTCCAGGGCCACCGCGCACGCCAGCGGGTTCCCGCCGAACGTCGACCCGTGCTCGCCCGGCCGGAACACCCCGAGCACCTCCGCCGACGACACCACCGCCGACACCGGCACGATGCCGCCGCCGAGCGCCTTGCCCAGCACGTACATGTCGGGCACCACGCCCTCGTGCTCGCACGCGAAGGTACGGCCGGTGCGGCCGAGCCCCGACTGGATCTCGTCCGCGACGAACAGCACCCCGCGCTCGCGCGTCAACTCCCGTACCGCGGGCAGGTAACCGGCCGGCGGCACCACGACGCCGGCCTCGCCCTGCACCGGTTCGAGCAGCACCGCGACCGTGTTCTCGGTCACCGCCGCCCGCATCGCGGTCAGGTCCCCGTACGGCACGATCTCGAAGCCCGGCGTGTACGGGCCGAAGTCGGCGCGGGCCTCCTGGTCCGTGGAGAACGAGATGATCGTCGTCGTCCGGCCGTGGAAGTTGTTGCCCGCGACCACGATCTTCGACCGCCCGTCGGGCACGCCCTTGACCAGGTGCCCCCACTTGCGGGCCGTCTTCACGGCCGTCTCCACCGCCTCCGCGCCCGTGTTCATCGGCAGCACCATGTCCATGCCGCACAGCGCCGCCAACTGCTCGCAGAACGCGCCGAACCGGTCGTGGTGGAACGCCCGCGACGTCAGCGTCACCCGCTCCAGCTGGGCCCGCGCCGCCGCGAGCAGCCGCGGGTTGCCGTGCCCGAAGTTCAGCGCCGAGTAGCCCGCCAGCAGGTCCAGGTAGCGGCGGCCCTCCACGTCCGTCATCCAGGCGCCGTCCGCCGTCGCCACCACCACCGGCAGCGGGTGGTAGTTGTGCGCGCCGTGCGCCTCGGCAGCCGCTACGAGGGTCTCGGTGGTGCTCACGCCGACTCCGTTTCCGCGGGTACGGACCTGCGCCCGTGACCTCTGCTGATGGATGCGGGACGGCCGTGCGCGGCGGCCCGCGGACCCTTCTTATCCCCGCCCGCATGGTGGACGCGGGAACCGGGCCCTCCGGCGTGCCCGGTACCCTGGCGGCGGGCCGTGACTGGCGCGCTGGGATGGGAACGACCATCGGGGAGCGGTCCTGAGTACGAGTGTGTGCCGTGCGCCTGGGCCGAACCGTGACCGCTGAACCCGCACCGTCCGGAGGCCGACATGCCCGAGCAGCAGCCCCTCTCCACCGAGTCCACCGCCTTCCGCGCCGCCCTCGACGTGATCCGCGCGGTCGAGCCGCGCGTCGCCGACGCCATCGGCCAGGAGGTCGCCGACCAGCGCGAGATGCTCAAGCTGATCGCGTCCGAGAACTACGCCTCCCCGGCCACGCTGCTGGCGATGGGCAACTGGTTCAGCGACAAGTACGCCGAGGGCACCGTCGGCCGCCGCTTCTACGCGGGCTGCCGCAACGTCGACACCGTCGAGTCGCTCGCCGCCGAGCACGCCAAGGAGCTGTTCGGCGCCCGCCACGCGTACGTCCAGCCGCACTCCGGCATCGACGCCAACCTCGTCGCCTTCTGGTCCGTGCTCGCCCAGCGCGTCGAGCTGCCCGCCCTGGAGAAGGCCGGCGTCCGCCAGGTCAACGACCTCTCCGAGGCCGACTGGGCCGAGCTGCGCCGCGCCTTCGGCAACCAGCGCATGCTCGGCATGTCCCTGGACGCGGGCGGCCACCTCACCCACGGCTTCCGCCCGAACATCTCCGGCAAGATGTTCGACCAGCGCTCCTACGGAACCGACTCCGCGACCGGCCTCATCGACTACGACGCGCTGCGCGCCTCCGCCCGCGAGTTCAAGCCGCTGATCATCGTCGCCGGCTACTCCGCCTACCCCCGCCTGGTGAACTTCCGCGTCATGCGCGAGATCGCCGACGAGGTCGGCGCGACCCTCATGGTCGACATGGCGCACTTCGCGGGCCTGGTCGCGGGCAAGGTGCTCACCGGTGACTTCGACCCGGTCCCGCACGCCCAGATCGTGACGACCACCACGCACAAGTCCCTGCGCGGCCCGCGCGGCGGCATGGTGCTGTGCGACGACTCGCTCAAGGACCAGGTCGACCGCGGCTGCCCGATGGTCCTCGGCGGCCCGCTCCCGCACGTGATGGCCGCCAAGGCCGTCGCCCTCGCCGAGGCCCGGCAGCCCTCCTTCCAGGACTACGCGCGGCGCATCGTGGACAACTCCCGCGCGCTCGCCGAGGGCCTGATGAAGCGCGGCGCCACCCTCGTCACCGGCGGCACCGACAACCACCTCAACCTGATCGACGTCGCCTCCTCCTACGGCCTCACCGGCCGCCAGGCCGAGGCCGCGCTGCTCGACTCGGGCATCGTCACCAACCGCAACGCCATCCCCGCCGACCCGAACGGCGCCTGGTACACCTCCGGCATCCGCATCGGCACCCCGGCGCTCACCACGCGGGGCCTGGGCACCGCCGAGATGGACGAGGTCGCCGGTCTGATCGACCGGGTGCTGAGCACCACCGAGGCCGGCACCACCGCCAAGGGCGCCCCGTCCAAGGCGCAGCACGTGCTCGACGCGAAGGTCTCCCAGGAGATCGCCCAGCGCGCCTCCGACCTGGTCGCCGGCTTCCCGCTGTACCCGGAGATCGACCTCGGCTGAGCCCGCCCCGGGCGCCGGTTCAGCCGATCAGTTCCTGCCGCGGTCCGCGCGGCCGCCCGTCCCCCTCGCGGGGCCGGGCCGCCGCGCGCCGCGCCAGCAGGGTGCCGCCCGCGCCCAGCGCCCCGCCGGCCGCGAGTCCGGCGAGACCCCACCACGGCCCGTCACCGGCGCCGTCGCCCGCGCCCGTGCCGCCGGCCGGGGCGCCCGTGCCGAGCAGCCCCGCCCGTCGTACCGCGTCGTAGTCCGCGGCGGACGCGCGGTGCCAGCGGATGTCGTCGTCCGTGACGTCCGGGGCCGGGTCCGACCGCACCCACGGGGTGCCGTCCGGGGCCAGGAACACCTGGTCCTCGCGCTCGATCGCCACGTCCCCGCCGGGCGCGCGCCGGGTCTGCGGCCAGCCGCCCACGCCCGTCAGCCCCCACACCACGGTGACGCGCACGGCCGGCAGCCCGCCCCGCGCCCAGTCCACCGGCACCGGCTGCGAGCCGGTGTACGCCGGGTCGAGCAGCCGCCACAGCAGGTCGAAGTCCGCCTGCCCCTTCCGCAGCGCCGTCGTCGGGCCCGCGCCGCCCGGCACGACCAGCGCGACGTCCGGGGTGTCGCCCGCGTCCCCGGCGGCCCGCGCCCCCGCCGGGACGGCCGCCAGTGCCGCCGTCAGTACCGCTGTGAGAGCGGCGAGGAACGGCGTCCGTCCCCGCGTCCGCCCCCGCGTCCGCCCCCGCGCCCCGCGTCGTCGTCGCCCCATCGGAAAGCCCCCGATTCCCGTGTCCCGCCCCGCCGCGGCCTGTTCCCGACCGCTCCCCGGGACCTGAGAGAATAGGGGGCATGGCCTCTGAACGACCCCGTGTCCTCTCCGGAATCCAGCCCACCGCAGGCTCGTTCCACCTCGGCAACTACCTGGGCGCCGTGCGTCAGTGGGTGGCCCTCCAGGAGAGCCACGACGCGTTCTACATGGTGGTCGACCTCCACGCGATCACGGTCCCGCAGGACCCCGCCGACCTGCGCGCGAACACCCGGCTCGCCGCCGCCCAGCTGCTCGCCGCCGGCCTCGACCCGGAGCGCTGCACGCTCTTCGTGCAGAGCCACGTCCCCGAGCACGCGCAGCTCGCCTGGGTGATGAACTGCATCACCGGCTTCGGCGAGGCCTCCCGGATGACGCAGTTCAAGGACAAGTCCGCCAAGCAGGGCGCCGACCGCGCCAGCGTCGGCCTGTTCACGTACCCGGTCCTCCAGGTCGCCGACATCCTGCTGTACCAGGCGCACGAGGTGCCGGTCGGCGAGGACCAGCGCCAGCACATCGAGCTGACCCGCGACCTCGCGGAGCGCTTCAACGGCCGGTTCGGCGAGACGTTCACGATCCCGAAGCCGTACATCCTCAGGGAGACGGCGAAGATCTACGACCTCCAGGACCCCTCGGTCAAGATGAGCAAGTCGGCCTCCACGCCGAAGGGCCTCATCAACCTCCTGGACGACCCGAAGGCCACCGCGAAGAAGGTGAGGAGCGCGGTCACCGACACCGACACGGTCATCCGCTTCGACGCCGCGAACAAGCCCGGTGTGAGCAACCTCCTCACCATCCACTCCACGCTCACCGGCACCCCGGTCCCCGAGCTGGAGCAGCGCTACGAGGGCAAGGGCTACGGCGCCCTCAAGACCGACCTCGCCGAGATCATGGTCGAGTTCGTGACGCCGTTCCAGGAGCGCACCCGCCAGTACCTGGACGACCCGGAGTCCCTGGACGCGGTGCTCGCCAAGGGTGCGGAGAAGGCCCGTACGGTCGCCGCGGAGACGCTGGCGCAGACCTACGACCGGGTCGGCTTCCTGCCCGCCAAGCACTGACCGGGCACCGCACACCGCGCCCCGCACCACCGGACGGCCGCCCCGCGGGCCCCACGGGCCCCACTGCGGGGCGCCTCCGGCGTCTTGTACCACCGAACAGCGCGCTGCACATCACTACGGCTACGCCTGCCCAGGGCACAGGCGTAGCCGTACAGTCGAAAGCCGGACCACTGCAACCGCAGTCACCCCTGTCCGCGAAGAACCGTCCGACTCGACGTGAGGAGACGACGTGGGGACCGTAACGATCGGTGTGTCGATCGCGGTCCCGGAGCCGCACGGCACCCTGCTCCAGCAGCGGCGTGCGGGCTTCGGCGACGTCGCGGCCCACGGCATCCCCACGCACGTCACGCTGCTGCCGCCCACCGAGATCGAGGCCGACCGGATCGGCCCGGTCGAGGCGCATCTCGCGGAGGTCGCGGCGAGCGGGCGCCCCTTCCTGATGCGGCTGTCCGGCACGGGCACGTTCCGGCCGCTGTCGCCGGTGGTCTACGTCCGGGTCGCGGCCGGCGCGGACGCCTGCGCCTGGCTCCAGAAGCAGGTCCGCGACGCCTCCGGCCCGGTCGCCCGCGAACTCCAGTTCCCGTACCACCCGCACGTCACCGTGGCCCACGGCATCGACGAGGCGGCCATGGACCGGGCGTTCGACGAGCTGGCCGGGTACGAGGCCGAGTGGGCCTGCACCGGCTTCGCGCTCTACGAGCAGGGGCCGGACGGGGTCTGGCGCAAGCTGCGCGAGTTCACCTTCGGCGGCCAGGCCGTGGTCCCGCCGCAGGGCGGTCCCGTGACGCGCGGCACGATCCCGAGCTGCTAGCCGTACCGGTACGCGTCCTCAGACCGGCAGCCGGCGGAACACCGAGCGCGGCGCGTGGCGCAGCGCCGACATCACCACCCGCAGGGCGCCGGGCACCCACACCGTCTCCGAGCGGCGGCGCAGCCCCAGCTCGATCGCCGTCGCGACCGCCTCCGGGGTCGTGGCCAGCGGCGCCTCGGGCAGCCCCTCGGTCATCCTGGAGCGGACGAAACCGGGCCGTACGACCATGACGTGCACGCCCGTACCGTGCAGCGCGTCGCCGAGGCCCTGCGCGAAGGCGTCGAGGCCGGCCTTGCTGGACCCGTAGATGAAGTTCGAGCGCCGGGCCCGCTCACCGGCCACCGAGGACAGCACCACGAGGGAGCCGTGGCCCTGCGTCTGGAGTGCCTGCGCGCTCACCAGGCCCGCCGAGACCGCGCCCGTGTAGTTGGTCTGCGCGACGCGCACCGCGCCGGCCGGGTCGCGCTCGTCGAGGGCCTGGTCGCCCAGCACCCCGAACGCCAGCAGCACCATGTCGATGTCGCCCTCGGCGAACACCTTGCCGAGCACCGCCTCGTGCGAGCCGGGGTCCAGCGCGTCGAAGTCGACGGTGCGCACGTCCGCGCCGAGGCCGCGCAGCTGCGCGGCGGCGTCGTCGAGGCCGGGGGAGGGGCGGCCGGCCAGCCACACCGCGCGGGTGCGGCGGGCGACCAGGCGGCGGGCGGTGGCGAGCGCGATCTCGGACGTACCGCCGAGGACGAGCAGGGACTGGGGGATGCCGAAGGCGTCCTTCACGGCGGCTCCTGACCTTGGAGGGGATTCCCGGCGGGGTGCGGGAACCGGGGGACTCGCGGCGGCCGTGGGCGCGGCCGCCGGGGTGGCGCGCGTCAGAGGCCGAGGCGGCGTGACAGGTCCGAGCGGAAGACGCCGCGCGGGTCGAGTTCCGCGCGCAGTGCGCGGAAGTCGTCGAGCCGCGGGTACATCGTGGCGAGCAGTTCCGGCCGCAGCCGGGAGTCCTTGGCGAGGTAGACACGGCCGCCCGCCGCGGCGACCTCGCCGTCCAGCTCGTCGAGGAACCCGCCCAGTCCGGGCAGCCCGGTCGGCACGTCCAGTGCGAGGGTCCAGCCGGGCACCGGGAAGGACAGCCAGCCCGGGTCGGCCCGGCCGAACCGCTTGAGGACCGCGAGGAACGACGGGCAGCGCCGCTCCGCGATGCGCCGCACGATCCGGTGCAGGGTCTCCTCGTGCCCGTACCCGACGACGAACTGGTACTGCACGAAGCCGCCGCGGCCGTAGACGCGGTTCCAGTGCGGGACGCCGTCCAGGGGGTGGAAGAACGTGGAGATCCGCTGGAGTTCGCCGGTCCGCGCGCGCGGGGCCCTGCGGTACCAGAGCTCGTTGAAGAGACCCACCGTGGTGCGGCCGAGCAGCCCCTCCGGGACGAACTCCGGCGCCGCCGGGAACCGGCCGGGGCGGAACGCGAGGGGCGCGCGGCGGGCCCGCGGGGGCAGCGCGTCCAGCGGGGCGTGGTCGCCGCGGGTGAGCACCGCGCGGCCGGTCGCGGCGCCCCGGGCCAGCAGGTCGATCCAGGCGACGGAGTAGCGGTAGCGGTGGTCGCCCGCGGTCATCCGGGCCATCAGGTCGTCGAGATCGCGGGCCCGTTCGGTGTCCACGGTCACCAGCGACGTCTCGACCGGCTGGAGCCGCACGGTCGCCGTGAGGATCATCCCGGTCAGGCCCATGCCGCCGGCGGTCGCGTCGAACAGCGGCGTGCCGGCGGCGACGGTGTGGATCTGCCCGTCCCCGGTGAGCAGTTCGAAGGACAGCACGTGCCGCGCGAACGAGCCCGAGACGTGGTGGTTCTTGCCGTGGATGTCCGCGCCGATCGCGCCGCCCACCGTCACCTGCCGGGTCCCGGGCGTCACCGGCACGAACCAGCCGAGCGGCAGCAGCACCTCCGTCAGCCGGTGCAGCGAGACCCCCGCGTCGCACAGCACCGTGCCGCCGGAGACGTCGATGGCGTGGACGCTGTCGAGGCCCGTCATGTCGATCACGGACCCGCCCGCGTTCTGCGCGGCGTCCCCGTACGCGCGTCCCAGCCCCCGGGCGATGCTGCCGCGCTCCCCGCAGTCACGGACGGCCTCGACGGCCTCCGCGTAGCTCCGCGGGCGGATCAGACGGGCGGTGGTGGGGGCGGTGCGGCCCCATCCCGTGACGGAAGCGGTCTCGGCTGACATGGCGGCGACCGTATCGTCCGGCTATGTGGATTTGTCGCGAAACATCCGGTCTCTCCCCGAAACGGGTGATTAATGGGATGTCGCTCAATATTGCCGGAGCTGGAGCGGTGCCGACGTGAACAGTGAGACCACATGGACGATCTCGCCGATCTCGCCGATCTCGCCGGCCTCGACGACAGGGGCCGGCACGGTCCGGACGGCACCGGGCGGTCCCGGCCGGACCGCGCGGAGCGCCGGTGCCCGGACCGCCTCCCGGCCTCGCCGGGGCACCCCCCGGCCCCCCTCGACCACCGGCTCCTGACGGCCTGCCACGCCCGGGGCCGGAACCCCGGGGTGGCGCGCGCGGCGCGGGTCCTGTCCCTCGCCGGGGAACACGCCGCCCTGTGGCTCCTCGTCGGGCTCGCCGGAGCCGTCATGGACGGCGCGCGGCGCGGCGCCTGGCTGCGGGCGACGGCGCTCACCGGAGGCGCGCACGTCGCGAGCATGGGCGTGAAGCGTGTCGTGCGCCGGGCGCGCCCCGCGCACGTGGCGCCCCTCGTGCGCACCGCGGGCCGGCACTCCTTCCCCAGCTCGCACGCGGCCTCGGCGGCAGCGGCGGCCGTCGCGTACGGGGCGCTCGGCGTCCGCGCGGTCCCCCCGCTCGCCGCCGCCGTGTGCCTGTCCCGGCTCGTCGTCGGCGTCCACTACCCGTCCGACGTGGCGGCCGGCGCGGCCCTCGGCGCGGTCACGGCGCGCGCGGGGGCGCGCTGGATGCGGAAGGGGCGCCCGTGACGGACACCGCGCCGCGCGCGGGCGCCGCGCACCCCACGGACACCGCCCTGGTCGGGCAACGCGCCCGCGCGCCGCGCGGTCCCGCGCCCCGCGGCGGTGGCGCCGCCGCCGTGCTCGGCGGGCTGGTGCGCACCGCGCGTCCCCGGCAGTGGGTCAAGAACGCCCTCGTCGTCGCCGCGCCGGCGGCCGCGGGCGAGCTGTTCACCCGCCGCGCCCTCGTCGAACTCCCGCTCGTCCTCGCCCTGTTCACGGCCTGCGCCGCCGCGGTCTACCTGATCAACGACGCCCGCGACGCCGACGCCGACCGCGCGCACCCCACGAAACGGCACCGCCCGGTCGCCGCCGGGACCGTCCCGGTGCCCGTCGCCTACGGGGCGGGGTGCGCGCTCGCCGTGCTCGCGCCCGCCGTCGCCGTGTGGCTCACCGCGCCCGCCGTCGCCGCCCTGCTCGCCGCGTACGTGGGCATGCAACTGGCGTACTGCGTCAGCCTAAAGCACGTCCTGGTCGTCGACCTCGTCGTCGTCACCACCGGGTTCCTGATGCGCGCCGTGATCGGCGGACTGGCGCTCGGCATCCCGCTGTCGCGCTGGTTCCTGATCACCACCGGCTTCGGCGCGCTGTTCATGGTGTCCGCCAAGCGGTACTCCGAGGCACTCCAGATGGCCGGACGGGCGGGCGCCACCCGCGCGTTGCTCACCGAGTACACGACCGGCTACCTGCGCTTCGTGTGGCAGCTCGCGGCCGGTGTCGCCGTGCTCGGGTACTGCCTGTGGGCGCTGGAGGAGGGCGGTGCGACACCGCCCGGCACGCTGCCCTGGCGCCAGCTCTCCATGGTCGCGTTCATCCTGGCGATCCTGCGCTACGCCGTCTTCGCGGACCGGGGGACGGCCGGCGAGCCGGAGGACGTCGTCCTGCACGACCGGGCGCTCGCCGTGATCGGCCTCGCCTGGATCGCGATGTACGCGCTGGCGGTGGCCCACTGGTGAACCGCACCGCAAGCACGCGGCACGCCGCGGACGCCTTCCCGCCGGGCACCCCCGCGGCCACCCGGCCCGGGGCCCGCGAGGTGCTGTCCTTCGCCGCCGTTGGAGTGCTCGCGTACGCCGCCGACCTGGCGCTCTTCACGGTGCTGCGCGGGCCCGGCGGACTGGAGACGCTGACCGCCAAGACCCTCTCGTTCGCGGCGGGCTGCACGGTCGCCTACCTGGGCAACGCGCTCGGCACCTACCGGGACGCCCGGCCCCGCGGCGCGCGCCCCGCCCTGGTGTTCCTGGCGGTCAACGTGGCGGGCGCGCTGGTGCAGTTGCTGTGCCTGGCCGTCAGCCACTACGGGCTCGGCCTCACCTCGCAGCGGGCGGACACCGTGTCCGCCGCGGGCGTCGGCATGGCACTTGCCACACTTCTGCGGTTCTGGGGTACCCGGACCCTGGTGTTCAACAACGAGAACAGAGTCGGATCATGGACTGGCTGAAAAAGCTCCCCGGCATCGGCCCGCTGGTGACGCGGCTGATGGCCACGCACGCGTGGCGTTCGTACGAGCGCCTCGACCGCGTCAAATGGACCCGGCTCGCCGCCGCGATGACCTTCACCAGCTTCGTGGCGCTCTTCCCCCTGCTCACCGTGGCCGCGGCCGTCGCCGCCGCCACGCTCAGCAAGAGCCAGCAGAACCAGCTCCAGGACAAGATCGCCGAGCAGGTCCCCGGCATCTCGGACCAGCTCGACATCGGCACCCTCGTCGACAACGCCGGCACGGTCGGCCTGATCGCCGGTGCGGCACTGCTGTTCACCGGTATCGGCTGGGCCGGCTCGACGCGCGAGTGCCTGCGCGCGGTGTGGGAACTGCCGGACGAGGAGGAGAACCCGGTCCTGCGCAAGGCCAAGGACTTCGGCATCCTCGTCGGGCTCGGCGGCGCGCTGCTCGTCACCATCGCCGTGTCCACCGTGGCGTCCGCCCTCGTGGGCTGGATCGTTCGCCAACTCGGCCTCGAACAGGGCGGGTTCGGCAGCGTCCTGCTGCACGTCATCGCCTTCGTCGTCGCCGTCCTCGCCGACTTCCTGGTCCTGCTGTACGTGCTGACGCTGCTGCCCGGCGTGGAGCCGCGCCGCCACCGCCTGTTCGTCGCGGCGCTGGTCGGCGCGATCGGCTTCGAACTGCTGAAGCTGCTGCTCAGCGGCTACATCCAGGGTGTCGCCGCGAAGAGCATGTACGGCGCGTTCGGCGTCCCCGTCGCCCTGCTGCTGTGGATCAACTTCACGTCGAAACTCGTGCTGTTCTGCGCCGCCTGGACGGCCACGAAGAGCAAGGAGGACGAGCTGGGCCCGCCGTACGGACACGCGGGCGAGGACGACGGCGACAGCGCCGAGGACGACCGCGGCAAGGACGACAGCGGCAAGGACGACGGCGGCAGGCCGGAGCCGGAGAAGCCCGGGGAGACCGGGGAGCCCGGGGAGACCGCGGACGAGGCCGGCCGCGACGGCGACGGCAGCGGCAGCACCGACAGCGCCCGCAGCCCTCGCGCGCGGGACGCGAACGCCCCGCGCACCCCGTGACGGCGGCCCCCGCCCCGCTCAGGGCCGGGGGCGTCGCCGCATCAGCTCCGGCAGCGGCCACCGCCGGTTGACCAGGAACACCCCGGCCGCGAGCAGCACCAGCAGTCCGCCGCAGAGCGCGAGCGCCACCGTGGCGCCGCCGGAGCCGTTCCGTGCCGCCGCGCCGGCCTCCGTGTGGGCGGAGGCGGAGGCGCCGGGGCCGCCGGTCGGCGTGGCCGGGGCGGTCGCGCCGGGCTGGGCGGTGGACACGCCCTCCGGGGCCACCAGTTCGCCCACCGGCTGGACCTTCCCGTCCGCCCGGAAACCCCAGTCGAGCAGGGCGGCGGCCTCCTTGTAGACCTCGTTGTGCTCGTCCTTCTGCGGGTTCATGACGGTGACGAGCAGTACGTGGCCGTCCCGTTCGGCGACACCCGTGAACGTCGCCCCCGCGTTGGTGGTGTTGCCGTTCTTGACACCCGCGATGCCCTGGTAGACCGGCACGTCGCTGTCGCCGGACAGCAGCCGGTTGGTGTTCTGGATCTCGAAGGTGTCCCGCGTGGTCTTCCCCTTCTTGCTCTTCGTCGTGGCGCCGGGGAACGAGGCCCGCACGGTGGAGCAGTACGCGCGGAAGTCCTTCTTCTGGAGCCCGGAGCGCGCGAAGAGCGTCAGGTCGTACGCCGACGACACCTGCTTCTTCGCGTCGTAGCCGTCGGGCGTGACCACGTTCGTGTCGAGCGCCCGCAACTCCTTGGCGTGCGCGTTCATGTCCGCGACGGTCTGCGCGACGCCGCCGTTCATCGAGGACAGGACGTGCACGGCGTCGTTCCCGGAGCGCAGGAAGACGCCGAGCCACAGGTCGCGGACGGTGTAGGTCTCTTTCTCCTTTATGCCGACGAGGCTGGAGCCCGCGCCCATGCCCGCCAGGTCGTGCGCGACGACCTTGTGCTTCTCCGTCTTCGGGAACTTGGGCACCAGCGTGTCCGCGAACAGCATCTTCAGGGTGCTGGCGGGAGCGAGCTTCCAGTGCGCGTTGTGCGCCGCGAGCACCTGGCCCGACTCGGCGTCGGAGACGATCCAGGACCGCGCGCTGAGGTCCTTGGGCAGCACCGGCACCCCGGCGGCGAGCCGGACCTGCGTGCCGGGCAGCCCGAGCGAGGCGCCGCCGAGCGTCGACATGGACGCCGGGGGAGTGGCCGACGGGCTCGCCGACGCACCGGGCGCGGCCAGGGCGGGGGAGGCGAGCCCGACGGGCAGCGCGAAGGACAGCAGGGCGGCGGCGGTGACCGGCAGGCGGTGCCTGGTGGTCTTCTCGGATGCGGGCACGGTCGAGAACGTACCGGCAGTGCGGCCCGCCGCCCGCACGGCGGCACCGTCACCCGTCCCACCCCGGCCACGGCGCCCGTCGTCCGGTCGCGATACTGGACGCATGAAGCTCAGCCGCCCCGTGTCCTGGTTCCTGCTCGCCTTCGGGGTGTGGTCGTGGATCATCTGGATCACTTTCGTCAAAAACCTGGTCAAGGACGGCAGCGGGCTCGCGTTCGACGACGCCGGTAGTCCGACCGCGTACTTTTGGGTGCACCTGACGCTCGCCGTCGTTTCCTTCGTACTGGGGACGGTCGTCGGGGGGATCGGGTTGCGCTCGCTGCGGATCCTGCGCCGCGCCCGACAGGACTGACGGATCGACGAGAGGCAGCGGATGGCGGTCGTGGCGGTGCTCGGCGCCGTACTGGCTACGGCGGTCCTGGTGGCCGTCAACCGGTACGTCTGGCAACGGCTGTTCCGCGACACCACCCGCGGCCCCGGCTGGGTGCGCCGGGCGGGTGCCGTCCTGATCACCGGCGGCTGGGTGCTCGCCGCGGGCGCCCTCGTCGCCGAACAGGCGGGCGCGCCGTTCCCGCTCCAGCAGGCGCTGGCCTGGCCGGGTTTCCTGTGGCTGGCCGTCTCGGTGTACCTGCTGCTCGCCCTGCTCGCGGGCGAGGCCGTCCGGCCGCTGCTGAACCGCCTGCCGTCCCGCCGGGGACCGGCGGACCCGCGGGAGGCACCGGCCGCGGAGGGCCCGGCGGACGGGCCGGGCGAGCAGGCCCCCGTGTCCGTCGCGCCGCGCACGGCCACAGCGGACCGCACCGCGGACCGCGGGCCGACCGCCCTCGCGCGTCCCGCTCCGGCCCCCGCCGCTCCGGCCCCGGCCGCCCCCGGCCGCCGGCTGTTCGTCGCCCGCGCGGTCGCCGGGGCCGCCGCCGTCGCGGCCGCCGGGACCGTCGGGTACGGCACGTACGGGGTGCTGCGGGGCCCCCGGGTCAGGCGGGTCACCGTGCCGCTCGCCAAACTCCCGCGCTCCGCCCACGGGTTCAGGATCGCCGTCGTCAGCGACATCCACCTCGGCCCGATCCTGGGCGCGGACTTCAGCCGCAAGGTCGTCGACACCGTCAACTCCACGCAGCCGGACCTGATCGCGGTGGTGGGCGACCTGGTCGACGGGAGCGTCGCGGACCTGGGCCCGGCCGCCGCCCCGCTGGCCGGCCTCACGGCCCGCCACGGCACGTACTTCGTGACGGGCAACCACGAGTACTTCTCCGGCGCCGAGGAGTGGGTGCGCCAGGTGCGGCGGCTCGGCATGCGGCCGCTGGAGAACGCCCGTACCGGACTGCCCGCGTTCGACCTCGCCGGTGTCAACGACGTCGCCGGTGGGAGCGAGGGCCACGGGCCCGACTTCGCGAAGGCGCTGGACGGCCGGGACACGGCCCGCGCGTGCGTCCTGCTCGCCCACCAGCCGGTGCAGATCCACGACGCCGTGCGGCACGGCGTCGACCTCCAGCTCTCCGGCCACACCCACGGCGGACAGCTCTGGCCCGGCAACTACCTTGCGGAACTGGCGAATCCGACCGTCGCGGGCCTGGAGCGTTACGGGGACACGCAGTTGTACGTCTCACGGGGCGCCGGCGCGTGGGGACCGCCGACCCGGGTGGGCGCGCCGTCGGACGTCACGGTGATCCAACTCGCCTCTCTCCAGGCGTGAACGAAACGGGCGAAGGTGTCACGACGTCGCAGACGGGACGCCCTCGGGGACCCTTGACGGCGTTCCTGTAACGGCCCCGGAACGCTCCGCGTTGAGTTCTTTCTCTCATCGCCGGATCCCCCTTCCCCCCGATGAAACCTCTGTGATTAGGTGATCTGCGCCACCAAGGAAGTGGCATATGCACTGGGGCCCGAAAGGGCCTGGGGAGGACACCGATGCGATCGGTTCGCATGCGGATTCTCGCGACGCTGCTTGTTCTGGCAGCCGTGGGAGTGGGCGGCTGGCAGCTGCTGCCGTCGCAGGAAGACAATGACAACGCCATCACGGTCGGTACGACGGACGCCGTGACGTCGCTCGACCCGGCCGGCGCCTATGACGCCGGTTCATGGGCCCTGTTCAGCAACGTCTTCCAGAGTCTGCTGACGTTCGAGCCGGGCGGGGTGCAGCCCGAGCCCGACGCGGCCAAGAGCTGCGAGTTCGTGGGCAGCGAACTGACGACGTACCGCTGCGAGTTGAAGGACGGACTGTCCTTCGCCAGCGGTCGCAAGATGACCGCGGAGGACGTGAAGTACTCCTTCGACCGCGTCAAGAAGATCAACTCCAAGGTCGGTCCGGCCTCGTTGTTCTCCACGCTCGGTTCGGTCAGCACCGAGGGCGACGTCGTCACGTTCCACCTGTCCTCGCCGGACGCGACGTTCCCGTTCAAGGTGGCCACCGGCGCCGGTTCGATCGTCGACCGCACCAAGTACGCGGCGAACGCCGTGCGCAAGGGCAACTCCGTCGACGGTTCCGGCCCGTACACGCTGACTTCGTACGCGTCGGGCAAGAAGGCGGAACTCGCGCCCAACCCGAAGTACAAGGGCGCCGTCTCGGACACCGGCAAGCCGATCGAGCTGGACTACTACGGCTCCAGCGACGCGCTCGGCAAGGCGTGGAAGGCGAAGGAGATCGACGTCGCCACGCGCCAGCTGCCGCCGTCGATCACCTCGACGCTGTCCGCGAGCGACCCGGACATGCGTGTCTCGGAGTCCGACAGCGCCGAGACCCGGAACCTGTACCTCAACGTCCGCGCCTCGTCGCCGCTGCACGACGCGAACGTCCGTCAGGCCATGGCCTGGCTGATCAACCGTGAGCAGCTGGCCTCGACGGTCTACGACGGGACCGTGGACCCGCTGTACTCGCTGATCCCGGCGGGCATCACCGGCCACACCACGTCGTTCTTCGACACGTACCCGAAGGTCGACGTCGCGAAGGCCAAGCAGCTGCTGGCCGACGCGGGCGTCACGACGCCGGTCGAGTTCACCTACGGCTACTCGAACAACAGCGGTGCCGCGGCCGCCGAGGCCAAGGAACTCAAGCGCGAGCTGGAGAAGGGCGGCCTGTTCAAGGTCGACCTCAAGGCGTACGAGTGGACCGCCTTCCAGGGCGAATGGTCCACCGGCAAGCTCGACTCGTACGCCGTCGGCTGGGTCCCGGACTACCCGGACCCGGACACCTTCGGCGGACCGCTCGTGGGCTCGGACAGCACCATGGCGACCGGATACAGCAACAAGGAATCCGACCGGCTGATTCAGGCCAGTCAGCGGTACGCCGACCGCAGCCGCGTCACCGAGGACTTCTCGAACCTTCAGCAGAAGGTGGCGGAGGACGTTCCGCTCCTGCCGCTGTGGCAGGCGAAGGAGTACGTGGTGAGCACCGAGGACGTCGGTGGTGGCCAGTACCTGCTGGACGGCACCGGAATCTTCCGGCTGTGGAGTCTGAACTGGATCTGACCTGATCCGGCGTCACACGGGACCTCCCGTGTGACGCCGGACGGTTTCCTGGCGCAGCATCGGGTGGACAGGGTGCGCGCGGGGACGAGGAGCCGACGTGTTGAGACGCAACTCCTTCCGGCTGCCCCGGCATCCGGCCTCCGTCGGTCTGGCACGGCACCGGGTCCGCGACCACCTCGTGGACTGGGGTCACGACCCGGACGGCACGGTGCAGGACGACGCGACCCTGCTGGTCTCCGAACTGGTCACCAACGTCATCCGCCACGGGGCGATCCTTGAACCGGAGTTCGAGGTCGCGGTGACCGCACTCGCGGACGGCTCCTGCCTGTTGGAGGTGTCCGACGAGGGCGTTCTCGAACCCCGCCCGCGCGAGGTGGGCGGCTCCGCCGAGACCGGCCGCGGGTTGCATCTCGTCGAACAGATCGCCTCGGCCTGGGGCGTGTGGAACAGGGGCGCGCACGGCAAGACCGTGTGGGCGCTGCTGCGGCCCCCCGTCTGATCCCTCGCTGCCCTCAACCGCCGCGCGCCGTCGGGGTGTTCAGGGCCTGCGGCCCAGCTCCGGGCGCTTCGTGTAGTCCGTGAGGCCCACCACGTTGCCCCAGGGGTCGGCGATCTCCACCGTCCAGCCCGTCGCCGTGGACATCGGCTCGTCCAGCAGCGGCACCCCGGCGTCGGTCACCTCCCGCCCGGCCGCCCGCGCGTCGGGCACCTCCAGCCACACACGGGTCGCGGGCCACGGCGGCACCCGCTGCGCCAGCCCCTCCTCCACCCGCAGCAGCAGGCCGGGCGTCTCGCCGCCCACCTTCAGGGACGCGATCCCGGCCTCGTCGACCCGGAATCCCACGGTGAACCCGACGCGTTCGTAGAAGTCCACCGCCACGCCCAGGTCCCCCACGGGCAGCAGTACGTTGTCGAATCCGAGCAGCTCGTACGACTGGTCATCTGACATAACGTCAGGTTAGGTGGGCCGCGGCGGTGTCCGGCGGGGCCGGACCGCGTGCCCGTCGCCGATCACCCGGCCGGGCGCGTCCGGCCGTTCGGACGGGCGTGCGGCTACCGTCCGGGCGTGCGGCGGTTGTTGTCGGCGGCGGGGCCTGGGCGCCGGGGGACAAAAGCCGTAGCCGGGGCTGACGTTGGCGGACGCCGGCACGTCGTGCGGCCCTGCGAATATATGATCGGCGCTCTCCAGCCTGCGCCGCACTCTTCCCAGGAGCCGACCGTGTCCGAGCAGCCCCCACCGCCGAACCAGCCCCCCGGCTACGGCTACCCGAACCCCGCGCCGGGCCCCTACGGCAGCGCGCAGCCCGGACCGCAGGACCAGCCGGCCGGTCCGTACGGCTACCCGCAGGGCGGCACCCCGGGCTACCCGCCGCCCAACTACGGCGCGGGCGGCCCCGGTTACCCGCCGCCCGGACAGCAGCAGGGCGGCTACTACCCGCCCCCGGGCCACCCGCAGGGCGGCTATCCGCCGCCGCCCGGCACCTACACCGGCGACCCCAACGCACCGTACGGATACGACCAGTTCGGGCGGCCGTACTCCGACAAGTCGAAGATCGTCGCCGGGGTGCTCCAACTCCTGCTCGGCGGCCTGGGCGTGGGCCGCTTCTACATGGGCAACGTCGGCATCGGCCTCGCCCAGCTCTTCACCTGCGGCGGCTTCGGCATCTGGTCGCTGATCGACGGCATCCTCATTCTGACGAGCAACGACACCACCGACGCCCAGGGGCGGATCCTGCGTGGCTGACGGCGCTGCGCGCCGCGTCCCGCTGCCGCGCCGCCCGGCGGCGGCCCCGCTCGCGGTGCTCGCCGCCGGGGCGGCCGGAGCCGCCCTGCTCTACGGCACCGACCCGCACGGCTCCAACCACGTCCTGCCGCGCTGCCCGTTCCACATGGTCACGGGGCTGCTCTGCCCCGCCTGCGGCGGCACACGCATGGTCTGGGACCTGATGCACGGCCATCTCGGCCAGGCATGGCTGGACAACAGGGTGCTGCTCCTCGCGTCGCCCTGGGCGCTGGCGCTGCTGGGGCGCTGGACCGTGGAGGGGCTGCGCGGCCGGCGCTGGAGCCCGCGCATCGGCGCGCGGGGGCAACTCGTCATCCTGGGAGTGGCCGTGGCCTGGGCGGTTGTCCGGAACATCGGCTGACCCCGGCGGTTTCTTCACCGTTCAGACCTGAAGTGATCACGGAATCAGCACAATTGGACGAACCGGGCCCTGCCCCGCCGGATGATCTCTAAGCTCGGGCAACACAGGGGGAGTTGGCCGGGGTTCCGGTCCGACATGCGGTGTGCCGCGTCGCGTCGCGCGTGCGGCCGAGCAGCCTCCTGGACCCGCCCGGCGCGTCCCGCCGGGCGTCCCACACTCCCCAGGAGCAGCGCACATGTCCGTCCCCACTCCCCAGGCTCCGTACGGCGTCGACCCCCAGGGCCGCCCGTACTCCGACAAGTCGAAGATCGTCGCCGGCATCCTGCAGATCTTCCTGGGCAGCCTGGGCATCGGCCGCTTCTACGTCGGCAGTGTCGGCGTCGGCATCGCCCAGCTCCTCACCTGCGGCGGCCTCGGTGTCTGGGCGCTGATCGACGGCATCATGTTCCTGGTCAGCAACGACCGCACGGACAAGGAAGGCCGCCCGCTGCGCGGCTGACCCGGCGGCGGCCCGGACCGCTCCCGGCCGCCCGCGCGCCGCACGCCGAGGGCCCCGACTCCCACGGGAGTCGGGGCCCTCGGCGTGCGGCGGCGGACCGGTCAGAAGCGGCGCGTGATGAGCGCCCGCTTCACCTCCTGGATCGCCTTCGTGACCTCGATGCCGCGGGGGCACGCGTCGGTGCAGTTGAAGGTCGTGCGGCAACGCCACACGCCGTCCTTGTCGTTCAGGATCTCCAGGCGCTGCTCACCGGCCTCGTCGCGCGAGTCGAAGATGAAGCGGTGCGCGTTGACGATCGCCGCCGGGCCGAAGTACTGCCCGTCGTTCCAGAACACCGGGCAGGACGACGTGCACGCGGCGCACAGGATGCACTTGGTGGTGTCGTCGAACCGCTCGCGGTCCGCGGCGGACTGCAGACGCTCGCGCGTCGGCTCGTTCGTCTCCTTGGTGATCAGGAACGGCATCACGTCCCGGTACGCCTGGAAGAACGGGTCCATGTCCACGACCAGGTCCTTGAGGACCGTGAGTCCCTTGATGGCCTCGACCGTGATCGGCTTCTCGGGGTTGATGTCCTTGATCAGCGTCTTGCAGGCCAGCCGGTTCTTGCCGTTGATCCGCATGGCGTCCGAGCCGCAGATGCCGTGCGCGCAGGAGCGGCGGAAGGTCAGCGTGCCGTCCTGCTCCCACTTGATCTTGTGCAGGCCGTCGAGGACGCGTTCCTTCGGGTCCATCTCCAGGGTGAAGTCCTGCCAGGTGGACTCCGCGGAGACCTCCGGGTTGAACCTGCGCACCCGGAAGGTGACGGTGATGTAGGGAGAGGCGGCGGACTCGGCCTCGACCTTGTCCAGAACAGGGGTAGCCATCAGTACTTACGCTCCATCGGCTGGTAGCGGGTCTGGACGACCGGCTTGTAGTCGAGCCGGATCGACTCGGTGCCGTCGTCGCCGACCTCGCGGTACGCCATGGTGTGGCGCATGAAGTTGACGTCGTCGCGCGTGGGGAAGTCCTCGCGGTAGTGACCGCCGCGCGACTCCTTGCGGGCCAGGGCGGACACGGCCATGACCTCGGCCAGGTCCAGCAGGTTGCCCAGCTCGACGGCTTCGAGCAGGTCCGTGTTGAACCGCTTGCCCTTGTCCTGGATCGAGACGTTGAGGTACCGCTCGCGCAGCTCCGCGATCTTCTCGACCGCCGTCTTGATCGTCTGCTCGGTGCGGAACACCATGACGTTGGCGTCCATGGTGTCCTGGAGCTCACCGCGCAGCGTCGACACGCGCTCGCCGCCGGTGGAGTTGCGCAGCCGCTCGATCTGGTCGATCACCTGGCGCGCCGGGTCCTCCGCGACCTCGACGAAGTCCGTGCTGTGCGCGTACGCGGCGGCGGCGATGCCCGCCCGCTTGCCGAACACGTTGATGTCCAGCAGGGAGTTGGTGCCGAGCCGGTTCGCACCGTGCACCGAGACGCAGGCCACCTCGCCGGCCGCGTACAGGCCGGGCACGACGGTGGTGTTGTCCGAGAGCACCTCGCCCTGGACGTTGGTCGGGATGCCGCCCATGGCGTAGTGCGCGGTGGGCTGGATCGGGATCGGGTCCGTGTAGGGCTCGATGCCGAGGTACGTGCGCGCGAACTCGGTGATGTCCGGGAGCTTCGCGTCGAGCTGCTCCGGCGGCAGGTGCGTGAGGTCCAGGTACACGTGGTCGCCCTCGGGACCGCAGCCGCGGCCCTCGCGGATCTCCGTGTAGATGGAGCGCGAGACGACGTCACGGGACGCGAGGTCCTTCATGACCGGCGCGTACTTCTCCATGAAGCGCTCGCCGTCCTTGTTGCGGAGGATGCCGCCCTCACCGCGGGCGCCCTCCGTCAGCAGGATGCCCATGCGCCAGATGCCGGTCGGGTGGAACTGGAAGAACTCCATGTCCTCCAGCGGCAGTCCGCGCCGGTACACGGCCGCCTGGCCGTCACCGGTGAGCGTGTGCGCGTTGGACGTCACGCGGAAGAACTTGCCGGTGCCGCCGGACGCGTAGATCACGGACTTCGCCTGGAAGACGTGGATCTCACCGGTCGCCAGCTCGTACGCGACGACGCCGGCGGAGTGCTTGACGCCGTCGACCTCGGTGATGAGCTGGTCCAGGACGTAGAACTCGTTGTAGAACTCCACGCCCTCCTTGACGCAGTTCTGGTACAGCGTCTGGAGGATCATGTGGCCGGTGCGGTCCGCGGCGTAGCAGGACCGGCGCACCGGGGCCTCGCCGTGGTTGCGGCTGTGACCGCCGAACCGGCGCTGGTCGATGGTGCCGTTGGGCGTCCGGTTGAACGGCAGGCCCATCTTCTCCAGGTCGAGAACGGAGTCGATGGCCTCCTTCGCCAGGATCTCGGCGGCGTCCTGGTCGACCAGGTAGTCACCGCCCTTGACCGTGTCGAAGGTGTGCCACTCCCAGTTGTCCTCCTCCACGTTGGCGAGCGCGGCGGCCATGCCACCCTGCGCCGCGCCGGTGTGGGAGCGGGTCGGGTAGAGCTTGGTGAGCACGGCGGTGCGGCTGCGCTTCGTCGACTCGATGGCGGCACGCATGCCGGCGCCACCCGCTCCGACGATGACGGTGTCGTACTTGTGGATCTTCATCAGGATTTACCTCGGTCCCTGTTATCCAGGCGCCTAGCGGATGTTCGGGTCGAAGGTGAAGATCACCAGCGTGCCCAGCAGGATGGTCCAGACCGTGGCGGTGTAGAGCAGACCCTTGAGCCACAGCCGGGTGTTCGCGCGCTCCGCGTAGTCGTTGATGACCGTGCGCAGGCCGTTGCAGCCGTGCAGCATCGCGAGCCAGAGCATCAGCAGGTCCCACACCTGCCACCACGGGGACGCCCACCGGCCGGCGACGAACGCGAAGCCGATCTTGGAGACGCCGCCGTCCAGCACGAGCTGGATCAGCAGGTGGCCGAGCACCAGCACGACCAGCACGACGCCGGACAGGCGCATGAAGAGCCAGCCGTACATCTCGAAGTTGCCGCGGGTGGACCGCGGCGTCTTCCTGGTGCGGGCGCGGGGGGCCTCGATGAGCGGGGCCGGGTTGTCGACGCCGTAGACGGGCGCGGCCTCGACGGGGCCGACGCCGGAGGCGGAGATTTCAGTGGACATCGTCGTCAGCTCCCGAACAGTTCACGAGCGGCGTGGCCGAGGACGGGGTAGATCGCCCCGAGCATCAGCACGACCCACAGGCCGACGACCGACCAGAGCATCTGCTTCTGGTAGCGCGGGCCCTTCGACCAGAAGTCGACGGCGATGACACGCAGGCCGTTGAGCGCGTGGAAGAGGATGGCGGCGACCAGTCCGTATTCCAGGCACGCGACGATCGGCGTCTTGTACGTGGATACGACCTTGTCGTAGTCCTCGGGGGAGACACGCACGAGAGCGGTGTCCAGTACGTGTACGAACAGGAAGAAGAAGATGAGGACGCCGGTGACTCGATGAGCCACCCAGGACCACATTCCTTCCCGGCCGCGGTACAGCGTTCCAGCCGGCACGGAAGAACCCTCCGGGAGCGGGGATTGGGGCCTGCCGGCTTCGGTGTCGGACGGGCCCGGCCGGGTACGGTCCACCGGCCCTCAGCATGGTATCGACGAGTTGTCGGAACGCTTACCCGGGTCCTACCGATGTGATCAAACTGGCAATCAAACAGGCACGTACGGGCTATCGGAACAGGTCCTCGCGGCACCGGAACCGGTGGCTTCCCGGCAATCGGCCGATTCGATCGATTCGGCCGATTCCGCCGATTCCGGCGTTTTACCTGATTCCACCGGCCCTCCGGCCTCGCCGGGGAGGCCGCCCGCGGGACGCGCACCGGCCGTCGCGGCCGGGCGGCGGCCCGCGGCGGAGGGCGAGGTGCCGGCGGGCCCGGCCGGGGAGGTCCGCCCGGACATCACCCTTTCGGGGTAACGACCGTCCGGGTGACGGCTCTCGGGGTGCCGCCGCTCGGTGTGCGGGGCGGACGGGTCCGGCCGGGGCGGGCCCTGCGCGGGCGCGGCCTCGGCGCACGGGCCCGCCGCGTACGGCTGCTGGGCGGACGCGGCCTCCGGGTACGGGCCGCAGGCGCGCACCAGCCGGATCAGCCGGCCCCGGGCGAGGCGCCGCAGTTCCTCGGCGACCAGGACGCGTTCGTCCTCCGGGTCGTTGCCGAGGCGGTCGCGGATGCCGGTCAGCAGCAGGTCGGGCACCTCGTCCGGCGCAACGCCGTCCACGCAGATCACGAACACGTGCCCGAAGCGGCTGCGGTACGCCGTGTGGGCGGCGCGCAGCGCGGTGTGGGCGGCCACGTAGGCCCCGTCGGGCAGGGACGGCAGCGGTTCGCCGGCCAGGGCCTCCGCGATCTCGCCGGGCGCCAGGTCGTACGCCGCCTCGTCGGCCGCCGCGAGCAGGGCCTCCAGGTCGGGGTAGGGCCGGTGCGCGGCGACCCGGTGGGCCCAGCGGGGGCTGCGCAGGCAGCCCGCCAATGCGGCGCGGACGACGTCGCCGGGCGCGGAGTTGAAGCGCTCCAGGTGCGGTGCGAGCGGGTTGCCGCGGGCCTGGACCGGGAGCGCGGGACGGGACGGCCTCTCCGGTGGGAGGGCTCGGCCGGGGAAATGCGGATGGCGGTGCACGGACAGCGTGGGTCCTCGGCGATGTGGGGGGTGCGGCGACGGCCCCTGTGCAGGACACATGAGCGCCGTCAGGGGATGCTGTGAGAAATGTGTTGTCACGTTATCGACATCGAGCGTGACGTGTCCGACGGATGCGCGAATTTCACTCGGACGGGAGAGTTTCGCAACGTGTGGTGGACGAAGCTCCGTTTTTCGGGCCCTAGGTTGGCGGCGTGAGTCAGCACAGGCGCCGGAACGCGGCGAACAACAGGAAGCAGCGGCGGGTGCTGACCGGCACGGCGGTCGTGGCGGTGGCCGCGGTCGGCGTCGGCCTCGGTCTGTGGGCCTCCCGGGACGACGACGGACCCGCGGACGCGGGGCAGGAGTCGGCGGCGGCCTCGCCGTCCCCGACGCCCAGTCCGACCCGCTCCTACCCGCTGTCCAAGGCACCCGAGGTGATCCCGGCGGTGCGCGACCACACCGCGGCCCGGGGCCCCGGCTGGCGTCCCGCGCACGGCGACCGGGTCGTCGTCAGCGACGCGGACCTCGCCGACGAGG
Organism: Streptomyces sp. NPDC008150; assembly: GCF_042956945.1. NCBI lineage: Bacteria > Bacillati > Actinomycetota > Actinomycetes > Kitasatosporales > Streptomycetaceae > Streptomyces > Streptomyces sp. NPDC008150. Next base: position 252,468 of record NZ_JBIBHJ010000009.1, read on the forward strand.
GCAAGCTGGTCGCGGGCGAGCTGGGCCTGACGTACGCCGGCGAGAAGGACGACGTGCGGGCCGGCGACGTACGGCTCTCGCTCAGCGACGACGACAGCGCGGGCGCGGAGTCGTACACGATGACCGTGCGCGGCGGCCGGGTCGACATCAGCGGGCCCGCCGACACCGGCGTCTTCTACGGCACCCGCACCCTCAAGCAGGAGGTGCACGGCGGCGGCACGGCGCCCGAGGGCGTGGTGAAGGACCGGCCGGCCAAGCCGGTGCGCAACTTCACGCTCGACATCGCGCGCAAGCCGTTCACCGCCGGCTGGATCGAGGACCGCGTCAAGGAGATCGGCGACCTCAAGTACAACGAACTGGGGCTGCACTTCTCCGACGACCAGGCCTTCCGCATCGAGTCCAGCAGCCACCCCGAGATCGTCTCCAAGGACCACCTGACGAAGGCACAGGTCAAGAAGATCGTCGACCTCGCGACGAGCCGGCACATCACGGTCGTCCCGGAGATCGACTCGCCCGGACACCTCGGCGCGGTGATCGCCGCCCACCCGGACCTCCAGCTGCGCGACGCGCGGGGCGTGGCGACCAAGGGTGCCGTCGACATCTCCAAGCCGGCCGCCGCCGACCTCGTCGACGACCTGCTGAACGAGTACGCCGACGTCTTCCCCGGCGACAAGTGGCACCTGGGCGGCGACGAGTACCAGGCGCTGACCGTCTCCGACCCCGAGACGTCGTACCCGCAGCTCGCGGCGGCGGCGCGCGAGGCGTACGGCTCCGGCGGGACCGTGTCCGACCTGACCACCGCGTGGATGAACGACCGCGCCGACTCGGTGGCCGCGCACGACAGGAAGATCCGCGCCTGGAACGACGGCTTCTACAAGTCGGCCACCAACGTCACGCCGGACGACGACCTCCAGGTCGCGTACTGGACGGGCAAGGAGATCGGCGCCCGGCAGCCCGTCGAGTACCTGAGCACCGGCCGGGACCTGATCAACTACAACGACGAGTTCCTCTACTACGTCCTCGGCCAGCCGAACACCTTCGTCTACCCGACCGGGCAGCGGATCTACGAGAAGTGGACCCCGCTGGTGGTGCGCGGCACGACCCCGGTGCCCTCGAAGTACAACGACCAGATCCTCGGCGCCTCGTTCTCCGTCTGGTGCGACCTGCCCAACGCGCAGACCCAGGCCCAGGTCGCGTCCGGCATCAGGCTCCCGCTGCGGGCGACCGTGCAGAAACTCTGGGACCCGGGGACCCCGGCGCTGACCTGGACGCAGTTCAAGTCGCTGGCGGACAAGGTGGGTTGAGGCTCAACCCGTCCGGTCCGGCCGGTTCGTCCGGTCGGACCGGGGCGGCGTCAGGCCGTCGAGGTCGAGATCGATCGCGAAGGGCACGGCGCGCTTCAGGGAGCCCCGGAAGATGCCGGCCGCCACGTAGGTTCCGGTCGGCCCGTCGAGCTCGTAGACATGGAACGCGGGTTGGCCGTCCTCGTCCTCGACGAGCCAGTAGTGCGCAATGCCCGCCTCCGCGTACTTGCGGAGCTTCACGGTGCGGTCGCGGTGGGCGGACTCGGGGGAGACCACTTCGACGACGAGCCGGACGTCCTCCGGCGCGTACGACGTGCGGTCGCCGTCGAAGGCCGCCGTGGTCACCAGCAGGTCCGGTTCGGGACGGTTGCGCGGGTCGAGGCGGATCGTCATCTCCCGCTCCACCTCGCTGCCGGCAGGAGCCAGCGCCGTCAGCGCGACGGTCAGGGCGGTGACGACACGGCTGTGCCAGGACCGCTGGGGCGACATCATGAAGACGAGTGCTCCGTCGATCAGTTCGGTATGGCGCGGCGCTTCGGGGAGGCGGTCCAGGTCCTCCGCGAACCAGCCCTCCGCGCGCGGCGGACGCATCCACTCGGGCAGTGCGGTCATGCGTCCACGGTAGCCGCTGCGGCGGTGGCGGGCCGGGGGCTTCCCGGGGCGCGGTGTCCCGCCCCGGTCGTGGCGGGACGGGTGACCGGAACGACGGCCGGGACCGCCACCCCCCACAGGAGAGGCCCCGGCCGTCGCAGGTACGGGCCACGCGGCGGCCCGTATTCCCCTCAGCGCCGCGCACGCGCTTTCTGTCACACCTCTCGGTCACGGTTCCGTCACACCTGACGGCGCGCCAGGCCGGACCCGCCGGGGCCGGTGGGGTCCCGGGAGCCGGCGCACACGGGGAAGGACGTGGACGGCCAGTGGTTTCAGGCCTTAACGTGCCTTTCGCGCCGAGCGCGGACTTCCGTTCGACCAGAGCACCTGTGACGGACTCCGCAATCACCACTTCGGGGGAACGACCACGGCGAGTACCCGGTCCGCGGCAGCGGTCCGGCCTGGGCGCACTAAAGGGGCGGAACGGTGCTGGGGGACGACGCGGAGCTGACCGCCGCGGTGCTTGCGGCGCAGGACGGGGACGAGACCGCGTTCCGTTCTGTGTACCGCGCCGTGCACCCGCGGCTGCTCGGCTACACACGCACGCTGGTCGGCGAGGCCGACGCCGAGGACGTGACGTCCGAGGCGTGGCTCCAGATCGCGCGCGACCTCGGCCGCTTCAGCGGCGACGCCGACCGCTTCCGCGGCTGGGCGGCCCGGATAGCCCGCAACCGTGCGCTCGACCACATACGGATGCGGGGCCGCCGCCCCGCGACCGTCGCCGACGAGACCGAACTGACCGCACGGGCGGCCGAGTCGGACACCGAGGGAGAGGCCATCGAGGCCCTCGCCACCGGCACCGCCTTCTCCCTCATCGCGCAGCTTCCGCGCGACCAGGCCGAGGCCGTGGTGCTGCGGGTGGTCGTCGGCCTCGACGCCAACTCCGCGGCGGAGACACTGGGCAAGCGCCCCGGCGCCGTCCGCACGGCCGCGCACCGCGGTCTGAAGCGGCTCGCGGAACTGCTCGGCGCCGAGGGCGGACCGGCGGAGGCGGCCGGTGTCCCGCCGGCCCGGCGGGAGCCGCTCGGCCGTCCCGTCGCACCGGCGGGTCCGCCCGCCGGTGTGACGCAAGTGCGCGCACGGACGCAGAAGGACATGTGATGGCCGACGAGCAGGACAAGTGGCTGGACCGCGAGACCGCGGAGCGACTGCTGCGCGGCGAGCCGCCGCACCCCGTCGGCACGGACACCGGTGAGGGCGGTGCCGGGGACGCGGACGCCGGTGCCGACGCGGTGGCCGAACGCCTCGCGCGCACCCTCGCCGCCCTGCACGTCCCGTCCCGGCCGGACCTCGAAACCCCGGGCGAGCAGGCCGCGTTGGCCGCCTTCCGGGCCGCGCGTCCGGACGTCGCGCACGTCCCGGACGCCGCGGAGGGCCCCGTCGTCCTCGGCCTGGTCCGCGGTGGCCGGCACGCCGCCCGCGGCGCCGCGCAGCCCACGGGCCACCGGCCCCTCGTACGCCTCGGGCTGTCCGCGGTGCTCGCCGCCGGAATGCTCGGCGGGGTCGCGGCGGCGGCCACGTCGGGGGTGCTGCGCACGCCGTTCGGGGAGGCCGATCCGGCGCCCGCGACGTCGGCGACGGGACCGATGTCCGGCGAGCCGTTCGCCTCGCCCTCCGAGGACGGCCCCTCCGGTTCCGCCACCGGCCCCGACGGCGGCGCCGCGAGCGTCTCCGGTTCGCAGACCGCCGGCGCGACCGGCGACGCGCCGTTGCCGGGCACCGCGCACGACGGGCACTCCGCCCGGTGGTGGAGCGGTGTCGCCTCCGACTGCGAGGAACTGCTCGACGGGCGGCGGCTGTCCGACGCCGGCCGGCGCACCCTGGACGACGCGGCGGGCGGCTCGTCCCGGGTGCGCGACTACTGCGAGGCGGTACTGGACGACCCGGGCGGCGACCCGGCCTCCGGCACGTACGGATCGGCCCGCGGCTCCGGCGACGGCCGGAACGGCGACGGCGGCGACGGGCAGAGCGACCGGCCGGACCGGTCCGGCCGGTCCGACGGCTCGACGCACGCCGACCGCACCGAAGCCCGCACCGACGCCCGTACGGGCGACGCCCGCGCCGACGACCGCGACGCCGACGACCGGGCGGGCGGGCCGGCGGACCCCGGCCGCGACGACGAGGCCGCCGGCCGGCGGACCGCGGGCGGCACGGTCAGCATGCTCGCCACCACCGCCGAGTCCCCCGCGCCGGCCGGGCCGGGCCGCGCGGCGAAGGGCGGCAGGCACCGCAAGCCGTCCGGCCGGGGCGGCGCGCACGCGGCGGGCAAGGGCCCCCGCGGCCACTGACGGCCCTGCCGTGCCCGGCGTTCTCGCCGGGGTGTGACGTTTTCGCGGCCGGCGGCGCAGTGAGAAGTGAGCCGACTGGTCATCGGCCCTCGCACGCGGCCGGGGGTTCCCCCCGTACCCACGGCCCGTGCGTTCCCGGCGCGGGCGGGGCACGTTCCCCCGGTCCCGCCCGCGCCCCCTCCGCCGCCGCGACCCGGTGCCAAGTGCCCCTAACTCCCGTGCGGGAAGGCCCGGTTCACCAGGAGACGACGACCTTGTCGCCCGTCCGGACCTCCGAGAAGAGCCGCTTGACGGCAGCCTCGTCCCGCACGTTCACGCAGCCGTGCGAGTTCCCGGCGTAACCGCGCGCGGCGAAGTCGTACGAGTAGTGCACCGCCTCGCCGCCGCTGAAGAACATCGCGTACGGCATGGGCGCGTCGTAGAGCGTGGACACGTGGTCGCGCGACTTCCAGTAGACCTGGAAGACGCCCTCGCGGGTCGGGGTGCCCACGTCGCCGAACCGGACCGCGGTCTCCAGGACCGTCCGCCCGTCGATCATCCAGCGCAGGGTCCGGCTCGTCTTGTCGATGCACAGCACGCGGCCCGTCAGGCAGCGCGGGTCGGGCGCGGCGGCTGGCTGGCCGCCCATCAGGTAGAGGTCCCACTGGCCGGGTTCGGTGGTCATCGCCACCAGGCGCTTCCAGGTGACGGTGTCCGTCTCGCCGGTCCTCGGCAGCCCCCGCTTGCCCTGGAAACCCTTGACCGCGGCCTCGGTCAGGTCGTCGTACGTGCCCGTCGGCCCGTCGAACAGCCACTCCACCTGCCGCAGCCGCGCCTGGAGTTCGCGCACGTCGCGGCCCGTGTCGCCGCGCGACCAGAGCACCGGCGCGGTGGCGGACGCGCCGCTCGCGGTGCTCGGCGCGGCCCCGCCCGCGGACGGCTTCGCGTCGGCGGGGGTGCGCGTGGCCGGGGCGCGCGTCGCCGTCGGCGCCGCCGCGGACCGGGTCGCGGTGGGGAACGTGATGCGCACCGGGGAGTTCCCGCCGCCGTCCGCGGGTGCCGTGCACGCCGCGCACACCACCGTCAGCGCCGCCGCCGAGGCGAGCGCGCCGACCGTGCCGATACCGCGCGTTGGACGCATGACGACCCCCGATGTCCGTGTGGTGTCCGGCGCTGCACCGGACATGCTGCCCCTCTCCCGCCGTGCGCGAACCCACGCCGGTCCTGTGAGCAAGGTCCCAGCGTGGGGCACTGCACCCGGCGCACGGCCGCCGCTACAGTCCGTGTCGGGGCCGCTTTCACAGTGAGTAACCAAGCCGGGTCATCAGCCGAGTCGAAGTAACGAAGCAACGCGGAGGCACGCCATGGCGCGCGAGTCGGAGTCCGGACTGCCCATCGAGCCGGTCTACGGGCCGGACGCCCTGGAGGGCTGGGACGCTGCCGAGAAGCTGGGCGAACCGGGGGCGTTCCCGTTCACCCGGGGCGTGTATCCCTCGATGTACACGGGACGCCCGTGGACGATGCGCCAGTACGCCGGTTTCGGCACGGCCACCGAGTCCAACGCCCGGTACAAGCAGCTCATCGCGAACGGCACGATGGGCCTGTCCGTGGCCTTCGACCTGCCCACCCAGATGGGCCACGACTCGGACGCGGCGATCGCGAGCGGCGAGGTCGGCAAGGTCGGGGTGGCGATCGACTCGCTCGACGACATGCGGGTGCTGTTCGGCGGGATCCCGCTCGACAAGGTGTCCACGTCGATGACGATCAACGCGCCCGCCGCGCTGCTGCTGCTCCTGTACCAACTCGTCGCCGAGGAACAGGGCGTGGGCGCCGACAAGTTGACGGGCACGATCCAGAACGACGTGCTCAAGGAGTACATCGCGCGCGGCACCTACATCTTCCCGCCGAAGCCGTCGCTGCGGCTGATCGCGGACATCTTCAAGTACTGCCGCGCCGAGATCCCGAAGTGGAACACCATCTCCATCTCCGGCTACCACATGGCCGAGGCGGGCGCGTCGCCCGCGCAGGAGATCGCCTTCACGCTCGCCGACGGCATCGAGTACGTGCGCACCGCGGTCGCGTCCGGCATGGACGTGGACGACTTCGCGCCGCGGCTGTCGTTCTTCTTCGTGGCACGCACCACGATCCTGGAGGAGGTCGCCAAGTTCCGCGCGGCCAGGCGCATTTGGGCCAGGGTGATGAAGGAGGAGTTCGGCGCGAAGAACCCCAAGTCGCTGATGCTCCGCTTCCACACGCAGACCGCCGGCGTCCAGCTCACCGCGCAGCAGCCCGAGGTGAACCTGGTCCGCGTCGCCGTCCAGGGCCTCGCCGCGGTGCTCGGCGGGACGCAGTCGCTGCACACCAACTCCTTCGACGAGGCGATCGCGCTGCCGACCGACAAGTCGGCGCGCCTCGCCCTGCGCACCCAGCAGGTCCTCGCCTACGAGACGGACGTGACCGCGACCGTCGACCCCTTCGCGGGCAGCTACGTCGTCGAGCGGATGACCGACGACGTCGAGGGCGCGGCCGTCCAACTCATGGACCGCATCGAGGAGATGGGCGGTGCCGTGGCCGGCATCGAGCAGGGCTTCCAGAAGGGCGAGATCGAGCGCAGCGCCTACCGCATCGCCCAGGAGACCGACTCCGGCGAGCGGGTCGTGGTCGGCGTCAACCGCTACCAGCTCGACGCCGAGGAGCCCTACGAGCCGCTGCGCGTCGACCCGACCATCGAGAAGCAGCAGGCCGACCGACTCGCCGCGCTGCGCGCCGAGCGCGACCAGGCGGCCGTCGACGCCGCCCTGACCGCGCTGAAGAAGGCCGCCGAGGGCGAGGACAACGTCCTGTACCCGATGAAGGACGCGCTGCGCGCCCGCGCCACGGTCGGCGAGGTCTGCAACGCCCTGCGCGAGGTGTGGGGCACCTACGTACCGGCCGACGCGTTCTGAGCCCCGGGCCGCGGCGACCCGCCCGCGGCGTTCCCGCCGCGGGCGCCCTCGTGGCGATTTCGGGCCCTCTCGGGCCGTTGCCCGCGTGCGACACTCGTTGACATGTTCGGTGTTATAGACCTTCCCACCTACCTCGCGGGCCTCGTCCTCATCGTCCTGCTCCCGGGCCCCAACTCCCTCTACGTGCTCTCCGTCGCCGCCCGGCGCGGGACCCGCGCCGGGTACACCGCCGCCGCGGGCGTGTGGTGCGGCGACACGGTGCTGATGACGCTGTCGGCGGCGGGCGTCGCCTCGCTGCTCCAGGGCAACGCCGTGCTGTTCGGGATCGTGAAGTTCGCCGGTGCCGGCTATCTGACCTGGCTCGCGGTCGGGATGCTGCGCGCGGCGCGGGCGACCTGGCGCCGCCGCCACGAGCGTGCCGAGCGGGACGCCGCGCCCGACGCGGGGCCGGCCGGTGAACGCCCCTACCGCAGGGCGCTCGTGGTCAGCCTGTTCAACCCGAAGGCGATCCTGTTCTTCGTCGCCTTCTTCGTGCAGTTCGTCGACCCCGGCTACGCGCACCCGGCGCTGTCGTTCGTGGTGCTCGGCGCCTTCGCCCAGTTCGCGAGCTTCCTCTACCTCAGCGCGCTGATCTTCGGCGGGACCCGGCTGGCCGCGGCCTTCCGCCGCCGCAAGCGCCTTTCGGCATGGGCCACTTCGGCGGCGGGCGCGCTCTTCCTGGGCTTCGCCGTGAAGCTGTCACTGGCCGGCTCGTAGCCCCGGTGCGCGGGGACCGCGCTCAGACCCCCGCACCGTCCGGCGCCACCGCCCCGGTCCGGGCCGCGTACCGGGCGAGCCCGTCCGGCGTGGCGCCGGCCCAGCCCACGTAGCCGTCGGGCCGGACCAGGTACACGCCGGGGCCGTAGGCCGTGCTCGCGGCCAGCCGGGCCGTCGGCAGGCCCAGTGGCGGCAGGGCGGTGTCCGTGCCGACGGTGAGCAGCGTCCAGTGCGGCCCGCGGAACACGTCGAAGAGACGGCCGCCGTCCGGGGTCGCGGCGTCCGGCGCCCGGTCGCCGGCGACGACGGGCCCGGCGCCGCCCGCGCGGGTCTCCTCGCTGAGCGACGACTGCGGGTAGCCGAGGCCCAGTTGACGGGTGGCGGCGCCCCGCCGCACCTCGCCGCGGTGCACGCCGGTCGAAATCCCCAGCATCCGGGCCGCGTTGGGCAGCCGCTCCTCCTCGTACGTGTCCAGCAGTGCGGCCGGGGCGCCCCCGCGCAGTACCGCGCCGAGCTTCCAGCCGAGGTTGTAGGCGTCCTGGACACTGGTGTTGAGGCCCTGGCCGCCGGCCGGGGAGTGCACGTGCGCGGCGTCCCCGGCGAGGAACACCCGGCCCACCCGGAAGCGGTCGGCGAGCGCGGCGCGCGGCCGGAAGTCCGAGGCCCAGCGCACCTCGGTGACGTCGTCGGCCGTCAAGTGGGTCCGGGCCGCGACGAGTCGGCGGATGTCGTCGAGCGACAGGCCGGGGGCGACGTCCTCCGGGAACCGCGCGACGAGCTGGAAGTGGGCGGTGCCCGCGAGCGGGCAGAGCGCCAGGAAGCCTCCGTCGCCCCCGTCGCCCCCGTCGTCCTGCGGCGGGAAGATGTGCCAGTTGTCGCGGTCGATGCCGGTCACCCCGACGTCCGCGACCAGCGTGGGCAGCGGGTCCAGCGTCTCGCCGGTCATCGCCACCCCGAGGCCGCGGCGCACGGCCGACCGCCCGCCGTCCGCGCCGACCGCGTACCGGGCGCGCACCGGCTCCCCGGCGGCGAAGCGCACCGTCACCCCGTCCGCGTCCTGCTCGACCCCGACCGCTTCGTGCCCGGTCGCGATCCGGCCGCCCAGTTCCCGCAGCCGCGCGGCGAGGATCTCCTGGGTGCGCCACTGCGGCACCATCCACGGTTCCAGGAACGGCGCACCGTCGTCCTCGGCGTCCTCGGGCGGGTCGAACATGCTGTGCTCGCCGAGCCGCTTCCCGTCCCGCCAGATCATGCCGACCGGGTACGGGCCGCCGGCCGCGCGGATCGCGTCGAGCACGCCGAGGTCGTCGAACACCTCCATCGTGCGCGGCTGCACGCCCTTGCCGCGCGAGCCCGGGAAGAGCCGGTCCCCGCGCTCCACCACCAGCGCGCGCACACCGCGCCGGGCCAGGTCCACGCCCAGTGCCAGGCCGGTCGGACCGGCGCCCACCACCAGGACGTCCAGCTCCGGTTCCGCGCCCCTGTTCTCGGCAGCCATCGCGCGCCCACCTCTCCTTAACGCTGTTAAGTTCCCGGGCTTCGAGAGTGGCCTTAACGCTGTTAAATTGTCAAGCGTGAGTACCGACCGCCGAACCCCCCTGGACCGCAAGCGCGTCGCGGACACCGCTCTGGCCCTGCTGAACGAGGTGGGCCTGGACGGTCTGTCGCTGCGTGCCATCGCCCGTGAACTGGACGTCAAGGCGCCCGCGTTGTACTGGCACTTCAAGGACAAGCAGGCGCTGCTCGACGAGATGGCGACCGAGATGTACCGGCGCATGGTCGAGGGCGCGCCGCCGCCGGCGGACGCGACGTGGCAGGAGCGACTGCTCACGTCCTGCCACGGGCTGCGCGCGGCGCTGCTCAGCTACCGCGACGGCGCGAAGGTGTACAGCGGCTCGCGCTTCACCGGCACCCTGCACGGCGTGGAGATGGAGGCGACGCTGCGGCTGTTCACCGGGTCGGGCTTCACCCTGGCCCAGTCGGTGCGCGCGACCAGCACCGCGTACCTGTACACGCTCGGGTTCGTCGCCGAGGAGCAGGGCGTACGGCCGCTGCCGGGGGAGCGGCGGCCCGGGTTCGACGTCGGGGAACGGGCGCGGCTGCTGGCCGACTTCCCGCTCACGGCGGCGGCCGGCGCGGACCTCTTCCAGGACTACGACCGGCTCTTCGAGGAGGGCCTGGCCATGGTCGTCGCCGGTGTCGAGGCGCGCTACCGGCCGGGCGCGGCCGCCGGGGAGTCCTGACCGGGGGCGGGCGGGGCGGCGGTCCGGGTGCCGCCGGGCGGCCCGGCCAGCGCGGTGCGCAGCAGCGGGGTGAGGCGCTTCTCGACGAGGCGGTGCAGGAGCCAGGCCAGCACCAGCATCGTGACCACGGTGAGCACGAACGTCGCCTTCGCGGGCACGTGCAGGCCGTGGTGCAGTTCGTGTATCACCACCCAGCCCAGGTGTTCGTGCACCAGGTAGAACGGGTACGTCAGGGCTCCCGCGACCGTGAGCCACCGCCAGTTCACGCGGTCCAGCACGCCGAGCGCCATCACCGCGACCGCCGCGAACCCGAAGGTCACCACGAGCACGATGCCGAGCGAACTCCGGTTGGAGAACGCGTCCGCCGACGGCGCGTGCCACAGGTCGCGCACCGCGAGGTGCTGGCCGATGAGCCAGCTCACCACCGTGATGCCCCAGCCGTGGACGTCGCGGTGGTCGCGGTGGACCAGGTAGAGACCGACCCCGCCGATGAAGAACGGCGCGTACTCGGGCATCAGCACCACGTCGAGCAGCGGCTGTCGGGCCGACACGGTGAGCACGGAGGCCAGGGTCCAACAGGCGCAGAACATGACCACCCGGCGCCGGGTCGCGCCCGGCAGCACGACGCACAGGGCGAACAGCGCGTAGAAGCGGATCTCCGCCCACAGCGTCCAGCAGACCCCGAGCACCCGGTCCACGCCCAGCGGCTGCTGGAACATGGTCAGGTTCACCAGCAGGTCGCTGGGCGAGACCGCCTCGTAGACCACCGCGGGCAGCGCGAACACCCCGGTCACCAGCAGCACGGCGGCCCAGTAGGCGGGCAGCAGCCGCGAGGCGCGCGAGGCGAAGAAGGAGCGCAGCGTCCGGCCCCAGCCGCTCATGCAGATGACGAAGCCGCTGATCACGAAGAAGACCTCGACGCCCAGGCAGCCGTACGCGAAGTACCCGTGCAGCGTGGGGAAGAGATGGGCGGCGGAGGTGCCCCAGGCGGTGGTGACGTCGCCGCCGCGGCCCCCGTAGTGGTACGCGGCCACCATCAGCGCGGCGACCAGCCGCAGGCCGTCCAGGGCGCGCAGCCGCGGCCTGGCGCCGGCCTTCCCGCCGCCGGACGGCCCCTCCCCGGACCGCGCGTCGGCGGTTCCGGCCGCGGGGCCTGTCTCGGGCGGCGGTTCGGCACGGAGCGCGGGGGACGGGTCGGCCTCACGCGTCGCTCCGGACGTGTCGATCACAGAATTCCCCTCGAAGGCCGACAGCCGGACCACAGCACGACAGCACGCTAAACCCGCCCGGGAGGGCCTCCGGCGTACCGGGTCAACGTTTCTCCCCGCGGCCCCTGTGAGTTCACCCGGGCGTCGCTTTCGCTTCCTACTTTTTCTCAACCTCCTCCTTACGTCGCAGTGAATCTCTTACCGAACGCTCTCGACCGAGCTCAATGCGGCGGCAAACCGACAGACCACGCATCAACCTGGAGTGGCATGACGAGCGTCCAGAACAGACGGGCACGTACGCGTGGAGGGGAGTTGGACGACTGCCTGCACGCCTGCGCCACGCACAGCGGCAAACTCGTGGGCAGCCTCGACAGGCGCCGCATCGATCTCGCCGAGAAACTCCGGCAGTTGCTCGTCGCGTGGAGCCTGGCCCCGGCCGCCGCCGCGCCCGACAAGGCCGCCGGTGCCACGGCGCTGCTCAAGCGCGCCGTGAAGGGCGCCGCGCCCGCCGCGCCGACCATCGGCAACGAACTCCTCGACGCCCTCCTCGCGGTCGGCAACAAGGCCCTGGACTGCGGCTACGACGACGAGTTGAACCTCGCCCTCGTGGTCAGCGACACCGTCCTCGCCCAGCGCAAGAACTCGCGCGCCGGATGGCGGCTGCGGGCCCGGCTGCTGGAGACCCTCGGGGACGAGAGCGGGGCCCTGGAGGCCTACGAGCGCTACCTGAAGCTCACCGACGACGACGGCTTCGGCGTCGGCGCCCGGATCACCGGCATGCGCGCGGCGGGCGCCAAGGAGCGGGAACTCCTCCGCGTCCTGCGCGAACAGTGCCCGCAGGCAACGGAGTTCGAGCGCGGACCGGCCACCGACGTGTGGGCCGAGGGGCTCGCCCTGCGCGCCGCGGGCGACGTCGAGGCCGCCGAGCCCCGGCTGGTGGGAGCGCTCCTCGCGCACGCCGCCGAGGACGCCCCGGTCAACGACCGCCAGGAACTGGTCGCCCAGTACCTCGACCTGCGCCGCCGGTCGGCCGGCGGCGACCCCGCCGCGCTCACCCGGCTCACCGGTGCCGTCGAGCTGTGGGCCGAGTACCGCAGGCTGCGGATGCGCGGTCCGGTCGCCGACCCCACCTTCGGCGGGGTGCAGTGGATGAGTCTGGGCGAGTTCCGCAACCAGATCACCGGCAAGTCGATCTGTCTGATCGCCAACTCCGGCCGCGTGAGCGCCAGTTCCATGGGCGCCGACATCGACGCCTACGACCTGGTGGTGCGCTTCAACTCGTACCGCATCGACCCGAGGCACACCGGCAGCCGCACGGACATCCACGCCACCATCCACAAGCACGGGTTCAACTGGGACCAACGGGTCACCACCCGCCTCGTGTTCGGCGGCATCTCCGGCGACTGGAAGCACTCGCTGCGCAACCGCCTGGTGCCCGGCGCGCAGCAGTACCTCGGCGACGAGTCGCTGCGCTGGCCCGTGCGCAACATCGGCCGGCTCGGCAACGAGCAGTGGAGCTCGATCCCGACCAGCGGGTTCAACATGCTGTTCCTGCTGGACTTCCTGGACGTCAGCCCGACCCTCGACCTGATCGGCTTCGACTTCTACGAGAGCGGCGCGTACCGCATGCCCGCCGCGATGAAGATGCCCATCACCTCCGTGCACGAATACACCAGCGAGAAGGAATGGGTCATGCAGCGTGCGCAGAGCGTGACCGACATGAGGATATCCCTGCGATGACCACGACCTCCCCGTCCCCCGCCGCCCTCGCGCCGGCCGCCGACTCCGCCGCCGCGCTCACCGGCAAGCGCCGGATCGCCTTCGCGAGCTTCGTCGACGAGAACTACCTGCCCGGCTTCCTGGTGCTGCTGCGCAGCCTCGCGCTGACCAACCCGGGCGTGTGCGAGGACTTCGTGGTCCTCCACGACGACCTCCGGCCCTCCTCGATCGCCGCCATCCGAGCCCTGCACCCGCGCATCGTGCTGCACCGCGTGGGGGCCGACCGCTACGACGGCTACGTCAAGGGCGACCAGGACAACTACCTCGTCCGCAAGGCCTACTTCATCCTCGACGTCTTCCGGCTGCGCGGCTACGACACGGTCATCACCCTGGACACCGACATGGTGGTCCTCGACCGTCTGGACGAACTGCTCGCCCTGCGCGAGGGACTGGCCGCCGTCCCGCAGTTCTTCTACGGCCAGCACAAGCTGAACTCGGGCCTGCTGGTCATCCAGCGCGAGTACCTCAGCGACGAGTTCTGCGACCGGATCGACACCGTCGGCCGCGCCGGCACCTACGAGCTGGACAAGCACGACCAGGGCATCCTGAACGCCGTCCTCGACGGCGGCTTCGTGCGTCTCGACCCGCGCTTCAACTTCGTCAAGCGGCGCCTCTCCGGTGACCTCCCGGTGCCCGACGACACCGCGATCCTGCACTTCACCGGGCGTCACAAGCCCTGGCAGGGCGGCGAGGCCGGTTACGCGCAGGCCGAGGACCGCTGGCGCGAGTACGAGCTGACCGACGCCGAGTTCCACGCGGCGTACCTGGGGCGCCCCGGCACCCTCCACCACGACCTGCTCGTGCACTACGGCACCCCGCACGTCGCCCGCACCGGCGACCTGGACGCCGCCCGCCGGGTCGCCCTCGCGCACATCGGCGCCGGCGAGTACCAGGAGGCCGTGGAGATCCTGGAGAAGGTCCACGTCCCGGTCGGCGAGGCATGGCCGCACGAGGTGCTCGGCCACGCCCTGTCCAGCGTGTCCCGCTACGAGGAGGCGAAGACCGAACTGCTCCTCGCCACCGCCGCGCCCAACCGTGCCGCCACCGCCTACGCCCGGCTCGCCCAGATCGCCTGGGTGCACGGCGAGAACGCCGAGGCGCTGCGGTACGCGACGGCCGGCCTGACCGTCGACCCCACGCACCGCTCCTCGCGGCTGTGGGCGCAGCGTGCGGCGTCCGTCCCGGCCCAGGAACTGGGCGCCCCCGAGGACCAGTTGGCGCACGTCGCCTTCTACATGGACCGACAGGGCAACGCGGGCGACAAGCTGCTCCCGGAGACCGTGCGGCTCGGCTTCGGCCCCGACACGTCCTCGCGCCGCTGGCACCCCGTGCACGCCCACCGCCTCTTCGACGAGGCCGCGCTCGACCGGGTCAACTCCCGGCGCGGGCTGGTCATCGGCGGTGGCGGCCTGTTCATCCCGGACACCATGCCGAACGGCAACAGCGCCTGGCAGTGGAACGTCCCGGACCGTCTGCTGAACCGCATCGACGTGCCGATCGCGGTGTACGCCGTCGGCTTCAACGCCTTCGACGGGCAGTCCTACCGGGCCGGCCGCTTCCGCGAGTCGCTGCGCCAACTCGTCGAGCATTCCTCGTTCTTCGGGCTGCGCAACCACGGCTCGATCGACAAGGTGCGCTCCATGCTCCCCGCGCACCTGCACGACAAGGTGCGCTTCCAGCCCTGCCCCACCACCGTCACGCGGCAGCTCGTCGCCGGCTGGCGGGACCCGGCGGTCCGCGACGACACCATTCTGATCAACGCCGCGTACGACCGCGCGGGACTGCGCTTCGGCCACGACTACGACTACTTCCTGGCGCAGATGGCCGACGCGGTGAAGCGGCTGGGCTCGCTGGCGGAGGTGCAGTGCGTCGCCCACTCGCTGGACGACGAGCGGATCGCCTTCGACCTGCGGCGCGAGCACGGCATCTCGATGCCCGTCATCCCGATGTACGACTTCGAGAACGACGAGATCCGCGACCTGTACGCGCGGACCAAGCTGGTCATCGGCATGCGCGGCCACGCGGGCATGATCCCGTTCGGTTGCGGGACCCCGATCGTCAGCCTGATCTCGCACCCGAAGATGGCGTACTTCCTGCGTGACATCGACCGGCCCGAGTGGGGTGTCTCGGTGCACGACCGCCACCTCGCGGACCGGCTCGTGGAGCGCTCCCGGGACCTGCTCGCCGACCACGCGGCGACCGTCGCCGACGTGCACGGCCGTCAGCAGGAGCTGTGGAAGGTCACCGAGGCGAACGCCGCCGACCTGCGCGTCATCATGGGCGGCTGAGTCCGTCCTCGCGTCACGCGTTCGCCCCCGCGGTCCAGGACCGCGGGGGCGAACGCGCCGGGCCCGTGCCCGGCCGGCACCCGTCTCCGCTCAGCGGCGGGCCGCCCTCCCGGCGAGCCGGCTGAACCGCCTGGCCAACGGGCCCCGCTGCGCGCCGCGTTCCTCGCTGTACGCCTTCTCGATCTGGCGGAAGTGGTCGGCGCGGGTGCGCGCCAGGTACTCGTCGCGGGCCATCGGCTTGGCGATCCGCCACGCGTCGCGGTGCCGCCCGTCGTAGTGCGCGACGTACGCCTTGGCCAGCTCCAGCACCGACTTGAACGGGATGCCGCCGGTGTGGTCGCGGTCCACGCGCTCCTGCACGGCGGAGATCAGCGCCAGCTTCTCCTCGTACGCGAAGGAGTCCTCGGATATCGCGGTGAGCACCTCCCGCGGCACCGGCCGGGTCACCTCGAAGGCGAGCGTGGAGCGGATCGGGGGACCCGACAGCTCGATGTACGGCAGCAGCGCGCCGGTGCTGTAGTGCAGCCACGGCAGCCGGGGGCCCGCGAAGTCCTGGTGCAGCACGACCGATCCGGGCCGCACCCGGCTCAGGAACCGCTCCGAGACGCAGCGGTGGACGCGGGCCGTCTTGGCCATGTCGATGTGCAGGAACTCCACCGGGCTCAGGTCCTCGGGGTCCGAGGTGCGCCAGATGTCGCCCGCGTGGATCTCCATGAACGGCAGGAACGGCGACAGCCGTTCGCGGAAGTCCTCCAGGAAGGAGTTGTCGTCCTCGGGCTTGGCCCCGGAGGTGAAGAACTTCTCCGTCGCGAAGGTGCCCCTGCCCACCCGGAAGAAGTCGTAGGCGTGCAGCCGGCCCGTGCGGCGGTCGAAGACGGGGCTCTCGCTGAGCCCGAGGGCGAGCGCGTACGTCGATCCGCCGCCGCCCGAACCCAGTTCGACCAGCCGGTCCTTGCCCGCGAGGTGGTGGCGGCCCAGCAGGTAGAGGAAGCGCAGCTCCCACTCGCTCACCTGGGTGTAGGGCAGGTTGTCCGGCAGTTCCACGTCGTCGAGGAGCGGATAGAGCCGGGCGAGGTGCGTCATGGATGCCTCACGGGGTTGTCGGAGCCTGGCGTGTTCCGTTGGTCAACTCCCCTGAGATACCAGGGAAATCAGAGCGCTTTCATGGCGTTCTCTTTCGTTTCCCTCACTCTTCGGCCGCGTGTTCCCCCGCCGTCACCCGAACCGACGGCAACGGCCGCGGACGGCCCCGTGGCCGTCCGCGGCCGTTGCCGCGGTTCCCGCTCCCGTCCGGGTCAGCGGCCCACCGCCTTGCGCAGCGCCCGTGCCCGGCGCACCACGCGGCGGGCCGTCGCGCTGCGCGGCAGGAACGAGAGCTGCGCCGGGATCCCGCCCGGCAGGCCCAGCGACGTGAGCCGCTTGCGCTTGAAGTAGCGCAGGGTGTGGTCGTTCAGCCGGGCCGTCAGGTACGCGACGGCCTCCGGGCGCAGCCGGTGCAGCACCCTCGGCTGCATCGCGAACCCGACCGTGCGCACCAGCGCCGCCAGGTCCGGGGTCGGCATGCCCGGCCGCCGCGCGGTCACCGCCGCCGCGTCCGCCAGGTCGGGCAGCAGGGCGTCCACCACGGTCACCGGCACGCGGTTGCTGTTCTCGAACGGCGACAGCCGGTCGAGCAGGACGTCCGTGCCGACCCGGGCCACCGGCAGCCCGTACAGCGCCGACGCGGTGAGCAGCGCCGTGGAGAAGCAGCCCACGACCAGCGCGGGCCGCATGCGCTGGTACAGCACCTCGGCGAGCACCGGGGTGTCCAGCACCGTGAGGTCCACGCCCAGCGCCTCCGCGCGCTCCTCCAGCGTGCGCGAGTAGCGGGCGGGCGCGGTGGGATGCGGCTTGAAGACCACCGTGCGGTGGCCCAGCGCGAGGGCCCCCTCCAGCATCCGTACGTGCAGGTCCTCCTCCTGCTCCACGGTGAGGATGTTGAGGGCCGACAGGTACTGGCCGAGCAGCAGCGCCGGTGCCTCGACGAGCGGCAACCCGTCGGCGGTGTCGGAGAGTTCGGCGAGCGTCTTGACGAAGGCGTCCGTCGGCACGATCTCCGGCTCCACGCCGAACTCGGTCAGCAGCAGCGGCACCAGCCCCGGTACGAGGTCCAGGTGCAGCAGCCGGTCGATCCGGGAACCGACCAGCGGGTCGATCTTGTTGCGGGTGGGGCCGTAACTCATCAGGCCGTCCGCGTAGACCGTCACGGGGGCGCCCGTGAACATCTGCGTGACGCCGAGCGCCGGGTTGACCTGGATCGACTCCACGGCCACCTGGACGTCGTCGTCACCGATGCGCCACGCGAGGCGCAAGTACCGTTCCCAGAGCGGGAGATCCTCCGCCCGCGGGGCCCAGCCGCCCGGGTGGAAGGGGAAGAACGTCTCGTTCCACGAGACCACCTCGTCGAACCGTCCGCGCAGCCGGTCGAACCCCGGCATCCCGTCCACCGCGGGCGTCGTCTCCGGGGTCGCCGCGTTGTTGCAGACGAGCAGGATCCGCCGGTCGGCCGGCGGGAAGCAGTCGGCGTCGATCGCCGCCGCGAGCGTGGCGGTGCCGTACAGCGTCGACACCTGGAAGATCTGAGTCGTCACGCGGCCGCTCCCGCGCCGGCGGGGCGGCGGCGCAGCCGGCGCAGCCGGGTCGCGCGCTGGACGTCCATCGAGGCCAGCGCCTCGTCCAGCACGTCCTGCGGCATGCGCCGCAGCGCCGTCGCGGACCGGGACTTCAGCTGTTTCGCCACCGCCGGCTCGAACCTTTCGATGGAACCCAGATGATGGGAAATGATCGCGCAATACGTGCGCACCGCCTTGGGCAGCAGGGTTTTCGCGTCGCGGTCCTGCGCCGTTTCGTCGATCACCTGGTCGAATGCCCGAAGGAAATCGAGCTGGCGTACGTCGCCGATCTGCGTGAGGGACGAGGCGACACCGCGCCGGTAGAAAACACCCAGCAGCGCGGTGGCCGCGAAGGACTCCGCCTCGCGGTGCAGTTTCCAGATCCACGGCCGGTCCTCGGCCGTGCGCAGCCCGTCGGTGAAATGCAGCAGCCCGCGGTCGAGCAGCCGCCGGTGGTAGATGCCGGCCCACGCGTAGGCGTAGTCGACCGAGGTGGAGCGGTCCACCGGCAGGATCGCCCGCCGCGGGTCGGCGACCACGTCGCGGCGGCCGTGCGGCACCCGGTGCACGGTGCGGGCCCTGCCGGTGCACTGCACGTGGTCGGTGCGCACGAAGTCGCACCCCAGCCCCTCTATGACCGCGAGCAGGCGCGGCAGGTAGCCGGGGGCGAGCCAGTCGTCACCGTCGAGGAACGTGACGTACTCGCCGCGCGCCCGGTCGATACCGGTGTTGCGCGCGGTCGCCAGCCCCTCGTTCCGTTCGTGTCTGATCACCACCGCACCGGGCAGCTCGCGCTCCGCGCGCGCGAGGATGTCCGGGGTCCCGTCGCGGGAGCAGTCGTCGACGAGAATGAATTCGAAGTTGTCGCGCGCGTTCGCCCGGAGACTTCTGAGGGTGTCCGGCGCGTATTGCTGCACGTTGTAGAACGGCACGATGACGGAGAGCTTGAGCACCCGGCCGACGTTAGGGGGCGCCCCGGCATTCGTCTTTACCGATGGTTTGATACGAGGTGAACTCGACGTGGCGATGACGTGAACCAGGTTCTTTCGGACCTGTTCGAGTGCCCCAACAGCCAATCGGCGATGTGCTGTTAACCCGTTGTTGTATTCGGGTTGGGCCGAACCACGGAATCACTTCCTAACGTCTGTCGTGTGCCAGCAAGTGCAACGAAGTCCCTCAGGATCGCCGTTCTCGCGGATTCCGACACCCGGTGGAAATGGGGCGCGCTCACCGCGAACCGTATCGCTCCGGACGCGTCGGACGTCCGCCTCGACGGCTACCTCCTGCGGGGCCGGTCCACCCCCACCGCCCGCCAGCTCGACGAGGTTGGCGTCCGCGCCGACTCGCTCGGCGAGGTGACCGCCGTCGAGTTCCTGCGCGTCATGGCGCGGGAGTCCTACGACATCGTGGTCCTCGCCCTCGTCGGCGGCGGCGTGCAGGCCGTCCTGCACGGCCTGCGCAACATCTGGGCGGACCGGCGGCAGCGCCCCGTCGTCGTCACCGGCTACGTCGGCGTCGTCTACGAGAAGCTCGCCGACGGCCTGCTGCTGCGGCACGGCGCGGACCTCGTCCTCGCCAACTCCCGCCAGGACGCGGACCGGTTCCGCGACGTGTACGAAGGAGTCGGCGCCGACGCGTCCTCGGTCACCGAGGTCGCCCTGCCGTTCCTCGGCGGAGCGCCCCGCACCGCCGAACACGACCCGTACACCGTGGTGTTCGCGGCCCAGCCCTCCGTGCCGGAGAACCGCCGGGACCGCACGTACCTGCTGGACCGGCTGATCGGCCACGCCCGGCTGCACCCCGGCCGCGAGGTGCTGCTGAAGCTGCGCTCACGGCCCGGCGAACACACCACGCACATCGAGGAGTTGCCCTACCAGAAGCTGGCGGAACGGGCCGGCCTGCCGCCCAACCTCCGCCTGGTCTACGGCCACATGGGCGAGGTGCTGGACCGCACCGACCTGCTCGTCACCGTCAGCTCCACCGCGGCCCTCGAATCCCTGCACCGGCGCGTCCCCACCGTCGTCCTGACCGACCTCGGGGTGCGCGAGGCACTCGGCAACCACCACTTCGTGGGCTCCGGCTGCCTCGCCTCCTGGGACCAGCTGGACGCCGGACACACCCCGTCGCCCGACCCGGAGTGGGTGGAGCGCCAGGGCGTCGCCGCCGGGGCCGGCACCTACGAGGCCGCCTTCGACGCCGCCCGCGCCCGCATCACCAAGCTGCTCGACCGCCCCGGCGGCCTGCCGCCGCTGACCCCCTACTACACGTCCACCACCGCCCCCGGATACCTGCCCGGCATCCTCGCCCGCCACCACCTCGGCCCCGACGGCGCCCCGCTGCCGGGCGCGCCCGCGGCCGACCGGCAGCCCGGACCCGTCCGGCAGATCGTGCGCCGCGCGGCCCGGGGCGCGTACCGCCACGGCGTGCAGCGCGTGGCGCCCGTGATCCGGCGGATGGGCGAACTGTGAGCGACCCACGGCGCGAGGCGGCGGTGGACGACCGCCCGCCCCCGCGCACCGTGCCGGCCGCCGCGCCGGTGCCCTCCCGAGGAACGCCTTCCCGAGGAACCCAAGGAGTCCAGTCCATGTCCGAGCCCGAAGCGGGATCCGGCGCCGCCGTGCGCCGCGTCCTCGCCGTGATCCCCGCACGGGGCGGGTCGAAGGGCGTCCCCGCCAAGAACCTTGCCGCCGTCGGCGGTGTGCCGCTGGTGGCCCGCGCCGTGCGCGAGTGCCGCGCGACCCGCCTGGTGACCGACGTCGTCGTCTCCACCGACGACCGGGCCATCGCCGCGGCCGCCCGCCGGGCCGGCGCCGAGGTCGTCCTGCGGCCCCCGGCCATCGCCGGCGACACCGCCACCTCCGAGGCCGCCGTCCTGCACGCCATGGACGCCCACGAGGCCCTGCACGGCGCCCCGGTGGACGTCGTCCTGCTCGTGCAGTGCACCAGCCCCTTCCTGGTCCGCGAGGACGTCGAGCGGGTCGCCTCCGCCGTCGCCGAGCACGGCGCCGACACCGCCGTGACCGTCGCGCCCTTCCACGGCTTCGTGTGGCGCGACGGCGACGACGAGCCCGCCGGGCAGGCCGCCCCGGCCGCCGCCGCGGCGGCCGGTTCCACCGGCACGACGACCGCCCTCGCGGACACCGCGGCACCGGCCGGCGGCTACGGCGTCAACCACGACAAGTCGTTCCGCCCGCGCCGCCAGGACCGCCCGCAGGACCTGCTGGAGACCGGCGCCGCCTACGCGATGGACGCCCCCGGCTTCCGCGTGCACGGCCACCGCTTCTTCGGCCGCACCGAACTCGTGCGCACCGACCCGGCCCGCGTGCTGGAGATCGACGACCCGCACGACCTGGCCCGCGCCCGCGCGCTGGCCCCCCTCTTCGACGCGGACCAGCCCGGTTCGCTGCCGACCGCCGACGACATCGACGCGGTCGTACTGGACTTCGACGGCACCCAGACCGACGACCGGGTGCTGATCGACTCCGAAGGACGGGAGATCGTCTCCGTGCACCGCGGGGACGGCCTCGGCATCGCGGCCCTGCGCAGGTCGGGGCTGAAGCTGCTGATCCTGTCCACGGAACAGAACCCGGTCGTCGCCGCCCGTGCCCGGAAGCTGAACCTCCCGGTCCTGCACGGCGTCGACCGCAAGGACCTCGCCCTGAAGCAGTGGTGCGAGGAGCAGGGCATCGCGCCCGAGCGCGTGCTCTACGTCGGCAACGACGTCAACGACCTCCCGTGCTTCGCCCTCGCCGGCTGGCCCGTGGCGGTCGCGAACGCCCACGACGCCGTACGTGGCGCCGCACGCGCTGTCACCACCGTCCGCGGTGGCGACGGCGCGATCCGAGAGATCGCCAGCTGGATCCTCGGCCCCTCTCTCGATTCCCTCACCAGTTAAGGAAACCCACCCCCATGAGCAACAACTCCCGCCAGCGCCAGTTCGGTTCGCGTCCCGTGGGCCCCGGCCACCCCGTCTACGTGACCGGTGAGATCGGCATCAACCACAACGGCGACATCGAGAACGCGTTCAAGCTGATCGACGCCGCCGCCGAGGCCGGCTGCGACGCCGTCAAGTTCCAGAAGCGCACCCCGGAGATCTGCACCCCGCGCGACCAGTGGGACATCGAGCGCGACACCCCCTGGGGCCGGATGACGTACATCGACTACCGCCACCGCGTGGAGTTCGGCGAGGACGAGTACCGCCGCATCGACGCGTACTGCAAGGAGAAGGGGATCGCCTGGTTCGCCTCCCCGTGGGACACCGAGGCCGTCGCCTTCCTGGAGAAGTTCGACCTGCCCGCCCACAAGGTGGCCTCCGCCTCCCTGACCGACGACGAGCTGCTGCGCGCCCTGCGCGACACCGGCCGCACGGTCATCCTCTCCACCGGCATGTCCACCCCGAAGCAGATCCGCCACGCGGTCGAGGTCCTCGGCTCGGACAACATCCTGATGTGCCACGCCACGTCGACCTACCCGGCGCAGGCCGAGGAGCTCAACCTCCGGGTCATCAACACCCTCCAGGCCGAGTTCCCGAACGTGCCGATCGGCTACTCCGGCCACGAGACGGGCCTGCAGACCACGCTGGCCGCGGTCGCCCTCGGCGCCGTCTTCGTCGAGCGCCACATCACCCTCGACCGCGCGATGTGGGGCTCCGACCAGGCCGCCTCCGTCGAGCCGCAGGGCCTGACCCGGCTGGTCCGCGACATCCGCACCATCGAGGCCTCCCTCGGCGACGGCGTCAAGAAGGTCTACGACTCCGAGATCGGCCCCATGAAGAAGCTGCGCCGCGTCCAGGGCGTCGTGGCCGAGGCCGAGATCGCCGCCGCGGCCGGCGAGCCGGTCACGGTCTGACCGCCCCGCTCCCCAAGTCCCCCCACGCCGCCTTACGACGGGACGGTCGTACGTCGATGAGCCCCCGCGCCGGGTCCGCCGGCTCCCGCACTCTCGCCTTCGTCGAGAGCCCGGTACAACTGCTGAACGTGCTGGAGTGGGCGCACGCGCACGCCCTGCGGGACCCGGCCCCGGCCGGGCCGACTCCCCTGCCCGGCAAGGGGGTCGACCCGTCCGGAAGCGGCGCGGGACTCACCCTCGTCGTCCTGTCGCCCACCGACCCGATGACCCGCGGACAGCTGCGCCGCATGGCCGAACTCGCCCGCGAGGAGGGCCACGAGGTCCGCTGGGAGGAGGCGCGGGGCGGCACCGCGGCCCCGTTCCACACCATCGGCGGCCTCGCCCCGCTGCTGCGCCGCGCGGAGCGGGTCGTCATGGGGGACCCGTTCTCCCGTTACGTACAGCTCCTTCTGACGATCACCCGCGCGAACGACCTGGTCGTCGTGGACGACGGCACCGCGACCATGGAGTTCGTCGCCCAACTCGCGCGCGGGGAACGCCTGGTGCGCTGGCACCGCAAGGGCGGCCGGCCCGGCCCGCGCGACCTGGTCTTCGCCCCGGTCTCCTCCTCGGCCCGCCGCAGGCTGACGCCGCGCGAGGGACGCCGCGTCGAGGTCTTCTCCTCGATGCCGATCGAGGAGAGGCCCGAGGGCGTCACGGTCACCGAGAACACCTTCGCCTGGACGCGGGAGCGCTTCGGGCCGCCGCGCATCACCAAGGGCGCCGACATGGTGGGCACTTCGCTCGTCGAGACGGGCGTGGTGGACGGCGACCGCTACCTCGAAGCGGTCCGCTCCCTGGCCAAGGCCCATGGCGCGACCCGCTACTTCGCCCACCGCCGCGAGGCCACGGAGAAGCTGCACCGCCTGGCGGTGGAGACGGGCCTGGAGATCGTCCGCCCGGACCTGCCCCTGGAACTGATCGCCCGCCGCGGCCCCATCGGCCGCACCGTGCTGAGCTTCCCCTCGACGGTCGTCCACACCCTCCCGCTGGCCCTGGCCGGCACGGAGGTCCGCGTGGCGGTCTGCGACATCGACCCCACCTGGCTCACGGCCACGGCGTCCCCCCGGGCGGAGGGCTTCCTGTCGGGAGTGACGGGAACGGCACGGGACGTGCAGCGGCTGACGCGGGTCGCGGGGCCGGAGGCCGCGGTCTGAGGCAGGCGGCGGTCCGCGGCCGGGGGCGGTCCGAGCGGGCCCGCCCCTTTCGATACGGATCACATGTGACCGAACACGCCCATGTTGGTGAGCTGACAGTAAGATAACCTTCCCTTCGCCTTACGGTTTCCTGGCCTTTGCCGGGCGCCGGGCCACCGGACATATCGGTCCGGTCCAGCCCTCGCAACCCCGCGCCTCGATGACGTGCGCCGCGATGAGATGAACGGGACAACAGGTGAAGCGCATCCTGATGCGGTCGGGGAAGAGCCCCTTCCACGCCGCGACCACGGCCGAGTACCTCCATCAGGACCTGATGGGGACGAACACCGGCAACCTCCTGTTCAGCGACTCCGCGCACAAGATGCTGACCACGCCGAACGCCGAGGTCACCTCGAACGGCATCCGCACGAACCCCTCGGCGGAGCGCGCGGCGCAGATCAACGAGCAGTACGACGCGTTCGTCGTGCCGCTCGCCAACGCCTTCCGCCCCCAGTTCCAGGCCTCACTGGACCGCCTTTCCACGCTGATCGAGCAACTCACCATCCCCGTCGTGGTGTTCGGCGTCGGCGCGCAGGTGGGCGCGGAGTACGACACCGGTGTGCTCGACCCGATGAAGGACTCCGTCAAGCGGTTCGCCCGTGCCGTCCTCGACCGGTCCGCCACCATGGGCGTCCGCGGGGAGCTCACCGCCGACTACCTGAACGGGCTGGGCTTCAAGGACGTCGACATCATCGGCTGCCCGTCGATGTTCCTGTACGGCGACACGTTCCCCGCGCTGCGCAAGCCGGGCACCTTCGGGCCCGAGACCCGCATCGCGCTCAACCTGTCGCCCAACGCCCGGCCGGTCGGTGACATCGCCGGCCTCGCGGCCCGCACGGCGGAGCGCTTCCCCCGCCTCATGTACTTCGCCCAGAACATGGTCGACGCCGAACTCCTCTACTGGGGCGACACGTCGGCCGAGTCCGGCTACGTCGACGACTTTCCGCTCCAGCTCAGCCACGACCTGTTCCGCGAGGGCAAGGTCACCGTGCCGCTGGACCCGAAGACGTGGCTGGAGGACCTGGCCGAGTACGACTTCGCCTTCGGCACCCGCATCCACGGCAACGTGGCGGCGCTGCTGGCCGGAACCCCCGCGGTGGTGCTCACCCACGACTCGCGCACCCTCGAACTCTGCCGCTACTTCGACATCCCGCACCGGATGTTCCGCGGTCTCCCCGTCGACACGGACCCGGCCACCCTCTACGAGGAGGCCGACTTCGGGCCCATGTACGCCGGCCACGCGGAGCGCTTCGCCCGCATGACGGCCTTCCTCACGCGCAACGACCTGGAGAACGCGTACGAGCACGGCGACGGCGGCACCGCCTTCGAGGCCCGTATGAAGTCGCTGGAACTGCCGCCCTCCGTGCGGCTGTGGGACGGCGCGGACGACGGTGACCTGCGCTACCGGTTCGCCCGGCTCCGCGAGCAGATAGCCGCCAACCGCGAGGCGGCGGGGAAGCGCATCGACGGTCTGGCGAAGAAGAACGAGGCGCTGACCAAGAAGCTCGGCACCGCCGAACGCACCAACAAGACCCAGGCGTCGGCCATCGCCGCCCTGGAGAAGCGCCTCGCCGCCACGGAGAAGCGCCTCGCGGCGACCGACAAGAAGGTCACCGGCATAGACAAGCGCCTCCTGGTCCGGGTGGGCCCGGCGGTGCGCCGCCGGCTGGGAGCGGGCGGGAAGAAGCAGCCGAACAAGACCTCCGGCGACTCCTGACACCTCGCTGCTCCACAAGGGCCGGAATCCGTTTCTCCCGGATTCCGGTCCTTTTTGCTGCCCGGTCTCCTTTGCCTCCGCCTGTTCCCGGTCATGATTTCTCTGTGTGCACCAGCTTTTGTCCGGCTGTGCTTCCCCTTTTTGCCCGACATGGAGTTCTTCGGGCATGTCGTCGGCAGTTGTGAGGACTGTCGCAGCAGCTCAACGCCCTGTTTGGGGTGCCCCGGGTGTCATCACCGGAACGCTTGATCTCTTCGCGTCTGTCCTGAGCTGCGCCTTTTCTGGAAGGGGCGGAATTGGCCGCGGTGCCATCCGACTGTTGACACTTCGTTGGGTTTCCCATTAACTCCATGCTGCCTACACAGGATGATCTTCCGGTGGAGGCGCGGTGACTTTTCGGGAAAGCAGGGGGTGGGGGGCGTGCGGTTCCGTGCGCGTACGGTCGGCCTTTCGGCCGCGGCGGTGATCGCCATGGGCGTCGTCCTGCCGGGCGGCACCACGGCCGCCACGGCGGCGGCGAGCTGCGCCGGGACGGGCGGCTTCGACTTCAACGGGGACGGTGTCCGGGACACGGCCGTGGCCGATCCCGAGGCCACGGTCGGCGGTGTCGTCGGGGCGGGTCTGGTCCGGGTGGTGCTGGGCGGGGGCAAGGGGGTCCTGGAGATCTCCCAGGCGACCGCCGGAATGCCGGCGACCCCCGAGGCGCACGACCAGTTCGGGCAGTCCCTGACCACCCTCGACTACGACCAGGACGGCTGCACCGACCTGGCGATCGGCACGCCCCTGGAGGACGTGACGAGCGCGGACGGCGTCCCTCACGTCGACGCCGGCGCTGTCTACGTCGTCCGCGGGGCCCCGACCGGCCTCGGCGCGGTCAGCGGCTGGTCGCAGAGTTCGTTCGACCCGGCGGCGACCGCCGAGTCCTACGACTGGTTCGGCTGGTCTCTTCAGGGCGGCAACACGGCCGCCGGAGAGCCCTACCTCGCGGTCGGCGCGCCGGGCGAGGGCGTCATCACCGACGGGGTCAACCACCCGGCCGCGGGCTGCATCCAGTACCGGGTGGGCACCACCACCGTGAACATCGACCAGGACGACCCGAACGTCCCCGGCATCGCCGAGGAGAACGACCGCTTCGGCTACTCGCTGGGCGGCACCAACCGCTACCTCGCGGTCGGCGCGCCGGGCGAGGCCATCGGCGACCTGGAGTTCGCGGGCGGTGTCACCGTCTTCAGCCAGACCCCGACCGACGGGCGCCCCACGCCGCTCGCCGGCATCGACCAGGACACCGCCGGGGTCACCGGCGTCCCCGAGGCTGGCGACGGGTTCGGCTCCTCGATCTCGATGACCTACCTGCGCCCCTCGGACGAGACCTACAACAGCGACGCCGCCCTGGTCGTCGGCATCCCGGGCGAGGACATCGGCACGACCACGGACGCCGGATCGATCGCGGTGCTCCAGGTCGACCCGCAGGGCGCCCTGCACGAGATCAACTCCATCGACCGGGACACCGCGGACGTGGAGGGCGATCCCACCCAGGGCGACCACTTCGGCTTCAACGTCACCGTCCAGAACCAGGACACGTCCGTGGTCACCACCGCGGACACGGCCCGCATCGCGGTCGGGGTCCCCGGTGACGACAGCGCCGCGGCGGACGGCGGCGCCGTCCAGGTGTTCTCGATGCTCGGCACCCCCGGCACCGGCGACCGGATCCTGACCCGCGGCGGACTGCTCCCGGGCACCGCGCACGCCCGCGACTACGTGGGGATGAGCGTCGGCTCCAGCGCCTCCACGCTGTTCGTCGGCATCCCCTACAGCAAGGCCGGCGGCGAGGAGGCCGGCACGGCCGCCTACCTGAACTGGGCGACGGCGTGGTCGGGTTCCGGCACCACGTACCCGATCCAGCCCGGCAGCGGCGGCGTACCGGCGGCCGGCACGGCGTTCGGACGGGTGATGCGCTGATGAGCGCCGGACACGACCCGAACGCCGAACCTCCCCTCCGCCGCGCGGCGGCACCACGAAAGGCCCTTGCCGTGCAACCGGCACGCAGAACCCTGCGCACCACGGCGCTCGCCCTCGGACTCGCCACGGCCGTCACCCTCGGCACGTTCGGCGGCCCGGCGCTGGACACCGCCGTGCAGTCCGCCGCCGCGGACGAGACGGCCTCCGCCGCCCCGGCGGCGGGCAGCGCCTCCGCCGACGACGCGCAGGCGCGGGCAGAGAAGTCCGGCGACTCCGTCGAGGTCCTCTCCCTGCGGGACGAGCGCAGCACCACCGTCGCCAACCCGGACGGCACCTTCACGACCACTCAGTACGTCCAGCCCGTCCGCACCAAGGTGGACGGTGCCTGGAAGGACATCGACACCACGCTGGTCGAGGGCCGCAACGGAACCTGGGCGCCCAGGGCCGCACTCAGCACCATGGCGTTCTCCGGCGGTGGCGACCGGACGTTCGCCACGATCGAGAAGGACGGCCGGTCCCTCGGCTTCCAGTGGCCCGACGCCCTGCCGGAGCCGGACGTCGACGGGCCCACCGCCACCTACCCCGACGTGCTGCCCGGCGTGGACCTCCAGGTCACCGCCGGTGCCGAGGGCTTCTCGCACCTCCTCGTCGTCAAGACCGCGCGGGCGGCGGCCGACCCGGCACTGGACGCGCTCCGCCTGGCGGTCGACTCCACCGGGGTGGACCTCGAGGAGACCGCCGACGGCGGTGTCAGCGCCTCCGACTCGGACACCGGCGGAGAGATCTTCGAGGCCCCGCAGCCCCTGATGTGGGACTCCAGCACCACGCCCCACGACGACGCTCCCGCCGAACCGACCGTGTCCCCCTCCCCGTCCGCCCCCGCCGACGGGGCCGCCTCCGACGGCACCGACGTCACCCCGCCCGAGGGCGCCCAGGTCGCCGACGTCTCCGTGGACCTGAGCGGGAACGGCCTGACGCTGTCCCCGGACCAGGCGCTGCTGACCGGCGACGACACCGTGTACCCCGTCTACATCGACCCGGTGGTCAAGACCGCCAACCGCACGGGCTGGACGATGGTGTCCTCGTACTGGAGCGGCACCAGCTTCTGGAAGTTCGGCGACGACGAGGGCGTGGGCCGCTGTCCGGCGGACGTCTCCTACACTTGCTCCAGCACGAGCGACGTGAAGCGGCAGTTCTTCGCGATCCCCACGGCGGGCTTCGAGGGCAAGGACATCGTCTCGGCCGAGTTCGCGGTGACGATGGTGCACACCTACAGCACCTCCGGCAAGGAGGTGCAGCTCGCCCGGGTCAACTCCACCGGCGCCAGCGCCATCAGCTCCTCCACCGACTGGAACAACCAGCCCGCGTCCAAGGAGACGCTGGCGAGCCAGTCCCCGACCAACCCGGCGGGCTCCTGCACCACCACCAACCAGAACGTGCGCTTCAACGTGAAGAGCACGGTGCAGAAGGCCGCGGACAGCGGCTGGGACACCACCACGTTCCGGCTCAAGGCCGGCAGCGAGTCCGACTACTCGTACTGGAAGCGCTTCTGCGGCAACGCGCACCTCGAAGTGACGTACAACAGGCCGCCGTTGCAGCCCGCCATGAACGACCTCACGATGTCGCCCGGCGGTTCCTGCGAGTACGGCAACGCCACCGGTCACTACGTCTCCGACGTGCCCGTCCTCAAGGCCACGGTCAAGGACTACGACCACAACGACAACCCGGGTCTGTCGGAGTCGCTGAAGGCGCAGTTCGAGGTCTTCTGGACGAAGGACGGGACGTACTACGAGCACACGGCGACCACCGCCGCCAAGTCCACCACCGGGACCGGCCAGACGGGCTCCGCGTCGTTCAAGTACACCGTCGGCGACGACGTCAGCGGTGACGGCGAGGCGGGGTTCACGATCCCGCAGAACGTCACCGTCGGCTGGGCCGTGCGCGGTTCGGACGGCACCGCCTGGGGGCCGTGGAGCCTGGACGGCTCCGCCACCCGGTGCGAGTTCATCTACGACTCGACCGTGCCGAAGGCGCCCGTCATCACGTCCGCGGACTACCCGGACGACGACGCCTGGCACGCCGGCGTCGGCGACTACGGCAGCTTCACCTTCGACTCGGCGTCGGCCGACGTGGCGAGCTACAAGTACCGCTTCAAGGGCGAGAGCTGGAAGACCGTGCCCGCGCAGTCGCCCGGTGGTCCCGCCACCGTGCGCTGGATGCCGCCGGACGAGGGCACGATGACCGTCGAGGCCACCGCCGTGGACAGCGCGGGCAACGCCCAGCAGACCGCGAACTCCTACGTCTTCCTGGTGGACGACGGGCGCGCCCCGGCCGCCGGCTGGACCCTCGGTGACGCCAGGGGCTCGGCCGCCGCCACCGGAACCAGCGGCTCGCCCGCGGCCGCCGCCGGCCCGGGTGTCGCCTTCGGCGCGGCCGGCCCGCTCGGCACCACGGACACCGCCGCCGCCTTCGACGGCACGGCGAACGCCTACCTGGACGCCGGGGCACCCGTGGTCGACACCTCGCACAGCTTCTCGGTGAGCGCCTGGGTGGACCTGCCGCAGGAACCCACCGACAACGTCACCGTGGTCAGCCAGGACGGCGTGGCCCAGCCCGGCTTCGAACTGGGCTACGACCGGGACACCCGCTCGTGGACCTTCCGCACCCCGATGTCCGACATCGAGTCCCTCGGTTCCTGGAAGGTCTCCGGGGCGAGCCTCGTACCGGACAGCTGGATCCACCTCATCGGCGTCTACGACGAGGTCGCCGCCACCCTCAGCCTCTACGTCAACGGCGACCTCATCGAGGACGACGTCCAGGCCAAGCACACCGCGTGGGACGCGACCGGACCGCTCCAGATCGGCCGGAAGATCCAGCCCGACGGGTACACCAACTTCCTGAAGGGTAGCGTCGCCGACGTCAAGGTCTACGACCGTGTCGTCACCGAGGCGGAGGGCCAGGACGTGGCCGGCATCCAGGCCGACCAGCTCGCGTACTGGGCGCTGAACGGTGCCACCACCGGGGTCTCCCCGGACGAACAGAACGGCACCGGCCTCACCCTCGGCGGCAGCGCCGCGATCTACACCCCGGACGAGAGCTGCGACGCGGAACTCGACCCGGACTGCACGCCCCCGGCGGAGCCCCTCTGGGGCGACGGCCACCTCGCCCTCGACGGCACCGGCGGCTACGCGAGCAGGGCCTCGGGCCTGCTCTCCAAGGAGGACAGCTTCACGCTGACCGCCAGGGCCAGGCTCACCGCGGCCGGGGGAGCGGACCAGACGCTGCTCTCCCTCGCGGGCGCCAAGGGCACCGCCGTACAGGTCCGTTACTCGGGCAGCGCCGACCGCTGGCAACTGGTCGCCACCGATCAGGACAGCGCCACCGCGACGTCGACCACCCTCACCGGTACGGGAGTCCAGCCCAGCGTCGAGGGGGACGGCGACCATCTCGCACTGGTCTACTCGGCGGTCTTCGGCGACGTGCAGCTCTACGTCAACGGGGTCCTCGCCGGGCAGGCCGCCTGGGACAACTCCTGGGACTTCACGACGACTTCGCTCCAGGTGGGCCGTGCCCTGACCGGGGCCGCCGGGTCCGCGTACTTCGCGGGCGCGGTCGACGAGGTCCGGGTCTTCCAGGGCGCCCTCGACGCCTCGGTGATCCCCACCGTGGCCGTCCTGCCGGACGGCGCGAGCATCGAAGGCACCGTCGCGTGAGCGGCTGACGGAACCGACGGCCGGGCTCCCGCCGGCCGGTGACCCCCGCGGTCACCGGCCGGCGGCCCGGCCGTGCGGTACCCGCCCCGACTCCGTCACCCGTCTCCCACTCCGCCCTTCCGCGCCCTCTCCCCACGGAGCACCCATGCGCTCGGCACGCACCTTCCTCAGAAACCGGTTCCGCATACCGGCCGGCCCGGCCGCGGTCGTCGTCGGCCTCGCGCTCGCCGTCGGCGCCCTGCCGCAGTACGCGCCGCAGGCCGCCGCGGCCCCCGGACTGACCCGGCCCGCCACGCAGACGGACCTCGACGACCCGGTCGACGGGAAGAACGTCAAGGCGAAGAAGTCGACCCTGAAGGACCAGGCGAAGAAGGCCGCGGTCACCGGCGCGGCGACGACGCACTGGCCCGCGGCGGCCTCCGACGACGTCGCCGTCGGGGGCACCGCGAAGTCCGCCGGAAGCGGCCGGAAGGCCAGGGGCGTCAGGGCGGCCGGCACCCCCGTCACCGTCGCCGCCACCGGCACCACCGCCCCCGACTCCGTCGAGGTCTCCGTCCTCCCGCACGCCCGCGCGACCGACGCCGGCATCGACGGAACGCTCCTCACCGTCACCCGCTCCGACGGCGGGACCACGTCGGCACCCGTCCAAGTCACCCTGGACTACAGCGACTTCGCCGACGCGTACGGCGGCGGCTACGGAGCCCGGCTGCACCTCGTGCAGTACCCGGAGTGCGTGCTCACCACCCCGGAGAAGGCGGCCTGCGCCAAGCCCGCCCCGCTCCGGGGCAGCAACGACACGGCGGCGCGGACCGTCACCGCCGAGGCGCCCGCGGCGCCCGACACGGCGGGCACGGAAGCCCAGTTGGTCAGGGACGCCGGCAGCGCCGCCGCCTCCGGGGTCACCGTCCTCGCGGCCGTCGCCTCCGACTCCGGCGGCCAGGGCGACTTCGGCGCCACCTCGCTCAGCCCGTCCGCGTCCTGGAGCGTCTCCAACTCCTCCGGCGCCTTCAACTGGTCGTACCCGATCAGCGGTCCGCCGGTCCCCGGCGGCCTGACCCCCTCGGTCAACCTCTCCTACAACTCCCAGTCGGTGGACGGCCAGACCGCCGCCACCAACAACCAGGGCTCCTGGATCGGCGAGGGCTTCGGCTACGAGCCCGGCTACATCGAGCGCGGCTACAAGGCCTGCGCCGACGACGGTCACGACGACGCCAACGCCGACCAGTGCTGGGGCACCGACAACGCCACCATCCAGCTCGCCGGCGGCTCCTCCGGGGAGCTGATCAAGGACGACACGACCGGCCAGTGGCACGTCGCCTCCGACGACTTCTCCAAGGTCGAGCACCTCACCGGCGCCGTCAACGGCGACAACGACGGCGAGTACTGGAAGATCACCACCGCCGACGGCACCCAGTACTACTTCGGCATGAACCGGCTCACCGGCTGGGCCACCGGCGACACCGAGACCGACTCCACCTGGACGGTCCCCGTCTACGGCGACGACTCGGGCGAGCCCTGCTACAACTCCACCTTCGCCAACGCCTATTGCACCCAGGCCTGGCGCTGGAACCTCGACTACGTGGTCGACGCCCACGGCAACGCCATGTCGTACTACTACGGCACGGAGACCAACTACTACACGCAGGGCCTGAAGACCACCGAGAACGGCAAGGCGTACATCCGCGGCGGCTACCTCAAGCGCGTCGAGTACGGCCAGCGCGCCGGCGCGGTCTACGACAGCGCCGCACCGGCCCGGGTCGTCTTCACCACCGCCGAGCGCTGCGTCGGCGACCTCACGGACTGCTCCGCCGACGCCCTCAAGGACTCCACGGCCGCGGACTGGCCGGACGTCCCCTGGGACCGCAACTGCGCGGCGGGCACCAAGTGCGAGGGGCAGAACTCCCCGACGTTCTGGACCCGCAAGATGCTGACGCAGATCACCACGCAGGTCCGCTCCGGCGCCACCACGTACGAGGACGTCGACAGCTACGCGCTGAACCACACCTTCACCGACAACGGCGACGGCTCCCGCTCCCTGTGGCTCAGCTCCGTCAAGCACACCGGCCTGGTCGGCGACGACCTCACCAGCCCCTCCGTGGACCTCTCGGGCATCCAACTCGCCAACCGTGTCGACGAGTCGGGCGACAACATCCAGCCCTTCTACCGCTACCGGCTGTCCGGCGTGGAGAGCGAGTCCGGGAGCACCCTGTCGGTCAACTACGCCGCCCAGGACTGCTCCGCGTCCGACCTGCCCGACCCCGGTGAGTCCACCTCCCGCTGCTACCCGGTGAAGTGGAACCCGCCCGGCGAGGAAGACCCGATCACCGACTGGTTCCACAAGTACGTGGTCGCGAGCGTCATCGAGGGCGACCTCGTCGGCGACGCCCCCGACCAGGTCACCTCGTACAAGTACCTCGGCGACGCCGGCTGGCGGAAGAACAAGGCCAACGGGCTCACCAAGTCCGAGTACCTGACCTGGGGCGACTGGCGCGGCTACGGCAAGGTCGACGTCACGACGTCCGACGGCACCAACGACCCCTCCAACGAGAAGACCGAGCACGTCTTCTTCCGCGGCCTCGACGGTGACACGGACCCCGACGGCGGCACGCGCACCGCCACCGTCACCGACTCCACCGGCACCAGCTACGCCGACTCCGACTGGAAGTCCGGCTTCGAGCTGGAGACGATCACCTACGACGGTGACGACGTCGTCACCAAGTCCGTCACCACCCCGTGGACCGCCGTCACCGCCACCCACACCGCGGACTGGGGCACCCGCACCGCGCGCTTCGTCCAGCAGCAGACCGCGACCACCTACACCGCGCTCTCCTCCGGCGGCTGGCGCACCACGCAGTCCACCACCACCTACGACGCCACCACCGGGCGGGCCACCCAGGTCAACGACGCCGGCGAGCTGAACGTCGCCGACAACCAGTGCACCCGCACCCAGTACGCCGACAACCCCGACAAGCACCTCTACAGCCTGGTCGCCCGCACCGAGACGGTCGACGTCGACTGCTCGGTCACCCCCGACCGCACCCAGGACGTCGTCTCCGACGACGTCACGCTGTACGACAACACCACCACCGTCG
Source organism: Streptomyces sp. NPDC008150 (assembly GCF_042956945.1). Taxonomy (NCBI): domain Bacteria; kingdom Bacillati; phylum Actinomycetota; class Actinomycetes; order Kitasatosporales; family Streptomycetaceae; genus Streptomyces; species Streptomyces sp. NPDC008150. Next base: position 287,124 of record NZ_JBIBHJ010000009.1, read on the forward strand.
GCGCCGCGCCCACCAAGGGCGACGCGACCACCACCCGCCGCCTCGCCTCGTACAGCACCGCGGGCGTCGCGACCTACCAGACGGTCGCCACGTCGACGTTCGACGCGTACGGCCGCCCCCTGAAGGTCACCGACGCGGGCGGCAACCCCAACACCCTCGCCTACACCGAGACCAACGGCCTCACCACGGGCCGCACGGAGACCAACGCCCTCGGCTGGACCACCAGCGTCGAGTACGCGCCGGAGTGGGGACAGCCCACGGGCCAGGTCGACGCCAACGGCAAGCGCACCGACATGGCCTACGACGGCATGGGCCGCCTCGTCTCGGTCTGGCTCCCGGGCCGCTCGAAGTCCGCGGGCCTGACCCCCTCGATCAAGTACTCGTACGGCGTCTCCAAGACCGCACCGGCCTGGACCCGCACGCAGAAGATCGAGAACGGCGGTACCACCTACGGCAGCGAATACACCCTCTACGACGGCCTGTTGCGCCCGCGCCAGGTCCAGACCGAGGGGCAGGACGGCGGCCGGATCGTCGCGGACACCTACTACGACGGCTCCGGCCGCGTGGTGAAGACCAACAGCGACTACTGGACGACGGGCGCACCGGGCACCGCGATCTTCGAGCCGGTCAACGCGGACGTCGACGCGCAGACCGTCACCGAGTTCGACGGCGCCGGCCGCACCACCGCCAGCGTCTTCAAGGTCGCCGGCGTCGAGAAGAACCGCACCACCTACACCTACGGCGGCGACCGCGTCACCGTCGACCCGCCGACCGGCGAGACACCGACCACCACGATCACCGACGCGCGCGACCGGACCACCGAGTTGCGCCAGTACAAGTCCGACACCCCGTCGCCCAGCGGCACTTCGGCGGACTACGTCGCCACGGACTACACGTACGAGCCGGACGGCCAGCTCGCCACCGTCAAGGACGCGGCGGGCAACACCTGGACGTACGACTACGACCAGCGCGGCCGCAAGAAGACGTCGACCGACCCCGACACGGGCAGCACCTCGTACAAGTACGACGACCTCGACCAGCTCACCTCGACCACCGACTCCCGTGGTAAGACCACGACGTCGGTGTACGACGCGCTGGGCCGGGTGACGGCCGCCTGGGACGGCGCCGCCGACACGGGCACCAAGCTGTCCGTCACCAAGTACGACACGGTCGCCAAGGGCGAGCTGTACGGCACCTACACGTACAAGGGCGGGGCGGTCGTCGCCTCGACCCTCAACACCGTGCTGGACGACGACTACCAGCCGACGACGACCAAGTACACGATCGCCGCGTCGGTCCAGTCGAGCCTGGCGGGCACGTACACCTTCAACACCCAGTACAACGACGACGGCACCGTGCAGGGCGTCAACTACCCTGCCGCGGGCGGCCTTCCGGCCGAGTCCGTCACCTACCAGTACGACGGCCTCCAGCGCCTGACCGGGGTCAACTCCAGCCTGGGCGGCCTGAAGTACGTCTCCGACGTCGACTACTCGCCGACCAACCAGGTCGAGCAGGTCGCCCTCTCCACGGGCACGGCGGCCGACAAGGACGCCTGGCTCACCTACGACTACGAGCAGGGCACCAACCGCCTGACCCGCTCCCGCGTCGACGTCGAGGGCGCCGCCTCCGTCGCCTACGACGCCCGGTACACCTACGACGACGCGGGCAACATCCGGTCGATCGCCGACAACCCGACCGGCGGCACGCCCGACACCCAGTGCTTCGCGTACGACGGCCTGCGCCGCACGACCGACGCCTGGACCGCCTCCGGCACCTCCAACGGCGCGTCGGGCACCGGCGCGACGGACGCGGCGTGCTCGTCCGCGGCCTCGGCCTCCACGGTCGGCGGCGTCTCCCCGTACTGGTACTCGTACACGTACGACGTCACCGGCAACCGCAAGACGGAGACCGACCACGGCATCGCCGGTGCGGCCTCCTCCAGCACCTCGTACGTCTACGGTGAGAACGGCGCCGGCCCGCACCAGCTGACCAGCACGGTCACCGACACGACGGCGACGTCCAGCACCCCCGCGGTGAAGTCGGCGAACAGCTACACCTACGACGCGACCGGCAACACCGACACCCGCGTCCTGGACGGCGACACCCAGAACCTGGACTGGGACGACCAGGGCGACCTGACCAAGGTCACCAACGCCGACGGCACGACGACGTCGTACACCTACGACGCCTCGGGCAGCCGCCTGCTCTCCCAGAGCCCCGACGAGACGACCCTCTACCTCCCGGACATGGAGCTGCACCTCGCGGCGGGCTCCAGCACGGTCACCGGTACGCGCTACTACTCGGTGGGCGACCAGACCGTCGCGGTCCGGGACAACGACGGCGTCACGTTCCTGGCCAACGACCAGAACGGCACCGCCCAGTTGACGGTGACCCCGTCGACGGGCGCCACCCAGCGCCGCCGCCTGGACCTCTTCGGCGAGGCCCGCGACGCGGCGTCGACCACCACGGGCAACTGGGTCGACGACAAGGGCTACGCGGGCGGCACGGTCCAGGCCTCGACGGGCCTGACCACCCTGGGCGCACGCGAGTACGACCCGACCACGGGCCGGTTCATCTCGCCCGACCCGGTCATCGACTACACCGACCCGCAGCAGATCAACGGCTACGCGTACGCCAACAACAGCCCGGTCACGTTCAACGACGCGAGCGGCCTGCGGCTGGCGGACTGCGTGGGCGGCTGGCAGGAGTGCGGCCCGCAACCCCCGGCGAAGGGCTTCCACAAGGGCGCGGTCTCCAGCACCGCCTACGACAACAACAGCGGCACGGAGTCGAAGGCGACCAAGGCGGCGGCCGACGCGGCCATCGCCCGCTCGAAGGCGGACGCGGCGAAGCGCCGCGCGATCGCGGCGGCCAAGGAGATCGCAAAGATCGCCATGGACCAGCTCGGCATCACCGACGCCCTGGACTGCTTCACCACGGGCTCACTGGGCTCGTGCGGCGCCACGGCGATCACGGTGATCAGCAGCTTCCTGGGCGGGGTCGCCGGCAAGGTGGCGGCGAAGTACGGCCTCCCGTGGAAGTGGGCGAAGGGCACGGCCCTGGCGAAACGCCTGTGGAAGGTCGGCGACCGCCTGATCGGCGCGGTGAAGGACTGGTTCAAGGGCCGCAAGGAACTGAAGGCCACCGAGGAGGCGTTGGGCGAGGTCTGCTCGATCAAGAACAGCTTCACGCCCGACACCCGTGTCCTGATGGCCGACGGCAGCACCAAGCGCATCGCCGACGTGAAGATCGGCGACAAGGTCAGGGCGACGGACCCCGAGACCGGCGAGACGAAGACCGAGACGGTCACGGCCGAGATCAAGGGCCAGGGCCTGAAGCACCTGGTCAGGGTCACGATCGACACGGACGGCGCGAAGGGCACGAAGACCGCGTCGATCACGGCGACGGACGGCCACCCGTTCTGGGTCGCGGACCTGGGCGAGTGGCTGGACGCCACCGACCTGAAGCCCGGCGAGTGGCTCCGCACCAGCGCAGGCACCTTCGTCCAGGTGACGGCGGTGCAGCGCTGGACCGCCGGGGACGCGACGGTGCACAACCTCACCGTCAGTGAATTGCACACGTACTATGTGCTGGCGGGGGCCACTCCGGTCCTCGTTCACAACTGCAATACAGGGGGATTGAGCCTCTCGGGTGCGCGGCACGTCAGCGGACGCTTTCCGAAGACTGCTAACCCCGGGGAAACGCTTTTCCGTCAGAAAGAGGATGGGACGGTTACTGCGTATGCGCGTTATGATGAGGAAGGCGCAATTTCCCAGCGCGCGGACCTCGACCCTGACTCAGCACCGCATGCCGGAATACCGGCCCCACACATTCTCGACATGGCCAAGCATGTCAATCCAAAAACGGGCCAGGTTTTTCGCAACTGGGAGAAGATGCCGCGGCCTCTACGCCCCGAGGAAGAGCTATGCGGCTGCCGGTAGACCGAGCCAAATATGGATGGCCGAAATACAAGCCGTGCATAAATAATTGAATAATGGTAGAAGTGCACCACCTCAGGCGCTCGCAGTAACATGGCGGGCGCCTGAGGTCTCTGAATTTCTGAACCTCTGTGGCTTGCCACCATCTCTCTGGGTGGCTCGAATGACTGACCCCCTATGCAAGTGACGCGAGGAGCTATCCGTGAATGACCCGATGGATTACCCGGGGATTAAGTCCTGGGTGGAGGAGTGGGGAGGGGGAGTTGATTACCTAGATTATGTGAAAGGTCATGGCGATCTAGGAATGGTGGTGGCATTTTCCCGGATCTTCTGGCCGCGTTTCGTCGAAGTGGAAGGGTGTGTGCTGTGGGATCGCGCATACGAAGAATCGAATTTTAAAGCCTGGCGCGAGAGCCTCTCCGGTGACATTCGAAAAATTGAGGCGACACTGAATCAGCTGCGAGTCTGGCAGATTGTCGATTCGGACGATGTCGAAGAGGACCGGCTGGCGCAGGATTTCTTTGCCACATGTGTTGCAAAAACGTGGGGTGCTGCGTTGTCTGCAGAATTTCCTCACCGGAGTTTCGATGTTCGGGTTATCGGTTCCGAAGATGGTCCCATTGTTACCTTCTCGTCCGGATCGACGTAGTTCATGGTTTTGTCGCCAAGGGCCGAATGTGACCAATTCTGAGCCATCTGAGGTTGTGCCACTCGCACATTGCTGGGTGAGTGATACCCATCCCGCAGCCCTCCCTCGATGTGGCGCGCGCCCACACCCGGACCGGCGACCTGTCCGCCGCCATGGACGAGTTGACCCGTGCCAGGGAAGCCGCCCCGCAGTGGCTGCGGCACCAGAACGGGGCCGCCGAGACCCTGCAGGAGATCCTAAGCAAGCGCAAGCGCACCCTCACGACGGAGATGCGCGAAATGGCCGACTACCTGGGCGTTGTCGGGTAGCTGTCACGCAGCGTGGCAGTTCGTGAACCAAGAGTCGCAAACTGCCATGGCGTCCATCTGGGGTGACGTTCTGCCAGTGCCTACGGTCATTGAGTCCACCGTCAGTGACCCAGGCCCGGGGTGCCCAGTGAGCCAGCCCAGGAGCGATGCCGACCGTCAACTCGCCGCGCTCCAGAAGCAGTTGCGCTCCACGGTCACCGACGCCACCGGCCGGGGCATCACCGTCGAGGACATCGGAGGCGGCAAGGTGCGCCTCTACTACCGGCACGTCCGCGGCGATACCGACGAGCGCACGCAGGACGAACTTGACGCCAAGCAGCAGTTGGAGAGCCGGATCAACACGATCGTCGGCCACGCCGCCGAGATCGACGACTCCGTCGCCCGCGCCCTCGCCAAGAGCCACGGCAACGACGCCCACAACGCCGGTCACGCCGCGTACGAGTCGCTGAACGACGCGGAGGTGGAGCGCGCCCTCGAACTCGCCCGCAAGGGCGACAAGATGACCGACGCGGAGCTGAAGGAGCTCAACACGCTGCTCCGCTACAACTCCGGTGAGAAGGACGGCGAGTTCTCCACCGAGTTCTACCAGGGGCTCGGCGGGCCGGAGAAGGCGCTCCAGTTCTACGCCGGCATGTCGGAGCAGGGCACCAGCCCCGGTACCGCCAAGACCCGCCTCGACGAGGTGCGTGACCTCCAGAAGTACATGGGCTACAACCTCGCCAACGCCACCGACCCGGACCATGCCCAGCATCTGCCCGCGAGTTGGGGCACGGAGTTCCGGCGCCTGGGCACCCAGCCGATCAGGTGGGAACAGGGTCAGATGAGCGCGCCCTACGGCTACCAGGTCCTCGGCGGCCTGCTCCGGTACGGCAATTACGACGCCCGCTTCCTCGACCCGATCGCGGAGCACATCACCCAACTCCACCAGAAGGAGCCGTACTTCTTCCTCGCGAACAAGCCCGGCGGCAGCGAGGACATCTACGGGTTCAACCCCTCGGGGAAACTGGGCACCGGCAACGACCCGCTGAACAGCGTCCTTGAGGCGCTGGGGCACAGCCCGGAGGCGTCGGAGAAGTTCTTCACGGGAACGCCGACGGCGTACAACGAGGACGGGACGATCAACCCGAAGGGGAAGCTGGACTTCGACTCGTACCTCGATGTGTTTACGGACGATGACTTCGAGTGGACCGTCAACACCAACGACAACAGCATTCTCGCCGACGAGGACAAGATGACGGCGGCCCTGAACTTCGGCCCGCAGGCGTTGGGCCACGCACTGGAGTCGGCGACCACCGGGCAGCCTTATGACAGTGACCGGCCGGCACTGGAGCACACGGAGGCTCGCTCCAAGCTGGTCGGTGAGATCGTCGACAAGTTCGGCGATGAGCCGGGCCTCCTGCTCCACAACGAGAACGGTGATCTGAAGGACGAGGAGACCGGGCCGCTCTACGCGATGCGCGGCAGCCTCGGGAACATCACCGCCGAGTACATGGGCGACTTCCAGAGGGCGATGTACGGCCAGGGGGAGGACGGGGACATCTTCCCGACCTCCGGTGCTGCGGCCGGTCTTGACCCGGGGCGGGCCCAGCGCTTCCTGGGGGCGGTGGGCCAGGACCCGGACGCCTACGCCGCCATCACCGCCTCGCAGCAGACCTACACGTCCCAAGCGGTCGACAACGTCATCAACGGACCCGGGTCGGACGCCTCGCTCGACGGCCGGGTGGCGAACGCGGTTGCCCCCGGTGCCGCCATGGCGGGCATCATGAGCGACGCGCGGGCCGACGCCGTCTACGAGTACCACAGCGCCAAGGACACGGAGTTCAACGAGTCGGCGGCGAACACCCAGAAGTGGGTCAACCGGTTCCTCGGACTGGGTATCGAACAGGTCGGCGAGAAGGTGCCGGTGGCGGGCACCGGCCTGGAGTGGGCCTCCGAGGACATCCAGGAATCCATCATGAAGAGCATCGAGCACGACACCAGCTCCGAGGCCGAACAAGACGCCGGCAACGAGTACTCCAGCGGTCGGCAGGCGGCCATCGACTCCTCGGTCGACGCGGTCAACCGTTCCCTCATGAACAACTCCACCATCGACTCGCCCACTGCCCGTGACCTCCGCGATGCCGTACGCGTGTCGGCGGGCAACAGTCACGCTGCCGGAGCGCAGTGGAATTCGGAGAGTGACGCGAACTGATGCGCGGGCAAAGGGAATTCATCGTGGTGTCGGCCCTGGCTGCCCTGGGTCTCCTGGCGGCCGGTTGCTCCGACGACCCGCAGCGCGGTTTCGCCGTGCCCGAGCAACTCTGCGGTGTCGCAGTGCCGTCCGAGGCACTGTCGAAGCTGCTGCCCGCCTCGGGCGACGAGTTGCGGACCGCCGGGCGGGCGCCGGGTGAGGCGGAGACCGGTGGCTGCGAGGTGAGCGTTGACGGGAACACCGTGCTGACCCTGAAGCGGGAGACCGCCGGGGCGGGGCGCTCCGCGTGGAACATCCTTTCCTACGACCACGGGGCAGGGCAGGCGGAGAAGGCGGACGGGGACAAGGTCGCGTACACCGCCGGTGCGGCCGTCTCCCTCGTCCGGTGCACGGCCGAGGGCCGGAAGGGCGACGCGCTTGGCACGTACATCGTCACCGTCGCCCCGGGGCGCAAGGACGCCGCCGCAATGAAGGATCTCGCTTCTGGATACACCGCCGCGCTGGAGAAGCTGGGCGCGTGCTGAGCGGGCGCCGAGGGCCCTGCTTCCCGGGTCGTACTTCCGCCCGTCGACGCACCAATCCGGGGCACCCTTCTGGAAGGCGGTACGCATCCTGCGTGGCGGCGCCTGGAAAGTCACCCTTCGGGCGGCCGGGGTAGCTGGCTGGGTAGGGCGGCTCGGAGTGGGCCGTGCGCTCTGCATACTCCCGCTTCTGCGACTGTCGGTGCAGAGAACTCGAACTGCTGAACAGAGCACTTCAGGCGCGTACGTCTCGCTGCTGCACTTCTTTGATGACCGCCGCCACCGTGGCGAAGTCGTTGTCCACGTGGAGCACGGTGTGACCGTGATGCACCGCGGTCGCGCACACCAGGAGGTCGATGGCTCCGGCGGCGCGGTGCTGCGCCTGCTGTGTGAGTTTGTACTGGGCGGTCTCGACCCAGCGCCACGCGCCTTTCGGGACGGGCGAGTGATGGCAGAGGGCATCGAGCTCCTCTGCCAGCTCGTCCCGGTGGGCCGGGCTCGTGGCCGAGTAGAGGAACTCCGTCCTCGTGGGCTCGCAGATGTGGAAAACGCCGGCTGCGATGTGTCCCTCCCACGACCGCAGCGCTCCTGGTGTGCGGAAGAGGTGCCACAGGGCGGACGTGTCGAGAAGGTACGTGATCACTCGAAGGCCGCTCGCCGTGCGCGCTTGGCGGCCTCGTGCGCTGCGGCCGCGGCCTCGAACTCGCCGCGCTCACCCCGCGCGGCGAGGTTCTCGGCGGCCTCCAGCCGCTTGACGCGGGCAACGTAGTCCCGCAGGGCCCCGTTGACGGTCTCCTTTTTCGTCGTGGCACCCATGAGGCGCATCGCCTCGGCGAGCGCCTCGTCATCCAGATCGACCTGGGTCACAGACATGTCGCCAGCACCGCCCGTCTCGCTGAGTCCATGATGTACATAACCATGATACGTCGCCAACATTGGCACGGCCATGCTCGCGAACGCCGAGAAGGTCCCGCGCGGCGGCGTCACCGCACGAGACCTTCCGAATGTCATGGACCGAGTCGATCCGGCCGCGCCCCGTCGGTAGCCCTACTCCACCATGAACGTGTAAATGGAACCGTCCGTCCGGGCCCCGGACTCCACGGTTGCGTACACCACGAGGTCGTAGAAGTCCTCGGTGGACGGACTCCACTCGATGGTCGCTGTGCCGCCGCCGTCCGCAGGGACGGTGACCGCGGGTTCACCGGTGAAGGAGTACGTGTAACTCACGACGTTCTTTACCTTCGGAGTGAACGTGAAGGTGCCGGGGACGCCCACGCCACCGCCCGAGTCACTGGTCGGATAGACGTCCGAGGTGATCGTGGTGGTGGAGTCGTAGTGGGTGGTCCACGACACCTCGTCGCTGATCCAGCCGTTCGCGCTCTTGCTGGTCACGTTCAGTCCCGCGCTGAAGGGGCCGTCGAGGGTGAGCGTGACCTTCGCCGTGCCGTCGGCTCCGGCCGCGACTTCCTCCTGCTTCGCTTCGTTGGTTCCGGTGACGTCCACCGTGTAGCTGACGATCGGGCTGATCGCCTGGAGGCCCGCGTCGGGCTCCAGGGTGAACGTCACCACGTCCCCGAACTCCGGCGAGGCGACGTCTCGCGTCAGGGTGGGGCCGGCCCAGCTCGTCCAGATCTCGTAACCGGTGACGTCCGAGCGGTTGAAGGCGCGGTCGAGGCTCTTTATCCACAGGGTCTGCGGGCCGGAGCCCGGCGGCACCAGGGTGAGCTCCGCGGTTCCGCCGGGGGCGTTCGCCCGCACGAAGTGGTCGGTGTCCGCGTACGGGTCGCTGACCTGAGGGACGCCGTAGGGGCCCTCCGTGGCGACGGGGTCGGGAAGGTGCTGGCTCCAGCTGTACTCGAACCCGCTCACGTCGGTGTCGCCACCCGCGTCCAAGGTGAACTCCGCGGGGACTCCGCCCTGACTGGCAGTCTCCTGAGGGTAGTTGGAGGAGGTGATCGTCGGTGCGCTCGGGCGGGTGTTGTCGATCGTGACGTAGCAGGTGACGGACCAGTCCGAAGCGCTGTTCCCGATTACCGTCTGCGCCTGCCACGCGTACGTCTCGCCGTCGGTGAGGGCGGTCGTGGGGAAGGTGCCGATGGTTTCGTACCGGAGGGCGGCGTTGGTGCGGGTGACGGTCGTCACCTGTGCGGGGTCCTCGACCGGCCAGGCCTGGAACTTCAGGGTGGCCAGCGGGCTGTCGGTTGCGCCGATGGTGCCGGGTATGGCCTCCACCTCAAGTCCCCCCGCGGCGGACAGGAACGTGGGGTGCGCGGCGTCGGCCGAGCAGTTTTTGTGGCCGTTGAAGGGCTGAGTAGGTGTGGCCGGTGTGCCGCCCGCCGCGTGCGCGGGCGACACGGCGGCGGCCAGCGCCAGTCCGAGAACGCCCAGCGAAGCGAGGGCGGCACGTGAGCGAGTGCCGACGGACATGGTCAATTGGTCCCTCCCGTAGTGGGGTTCGCCCATGGCACGCAATGCGCACAGATGTGCGAACGACGGGATGATCTTAGGGATCGGTACCGGGCCGCGCAGGTGATTTTGCGCGGGAGGGACCGGCCGGCCTGTACGGGGACCGTCGGCCTCCCCGGAACCTCTACGGCCGACATTCGGCGCATGACGGAAGTGCGTCGATCATCCCCGCCCAGGATTGCTAATTTGAACGAGTTCTTACCTTGGGCAGCCAGGCGACGTCGACACGACGGTCGACGTCCGGCCGGGGCCCGGAGGTCCACGAGGGACGGAACGCGGGGGAGGGGTTCGGCTTGACCTGGAACGAGTGGGAGCAGCTCAAGGCGCGGGCCGCGCAGCGGAGTTCGGGCGGCATGCAGATCGATCACCTCGCACCCGACGGCGGTGGCGGCGGTGACGATCTCGTCGTCCGGCAGGACGACCTCGGTGCCGTCGGCCACGAGGCCAAGCTGCTCTACGAAGGGCTGCGCAAGCAGGCCGACATCGAGGGCGCCGGGGCGGGCGACTCCGGGTCGGGTTCGACCGCGCAGGCGGCCGCCGCCCTGAAGTCTCGCTCCTTCGCGACCGGTGCCGCCCTGGAGACCACCGTGCGCGTGTGGACCTCGCAGGCCGACTCCGTGCTCCAGGCGTGCGCGCACATCTCCAACCACCTGGACTACAGCCAGAAGCGGCACGCCGAGGACGACGCGCAGATCGGCACCGTCATGAACGACGTCGACGGTCTGCCCGTCTCGGTGTCCAAGCTCAACGAGTACTTCAAGTAGGGGGAGCGGACGTGGCGTTCAGCTACACCGACCTCTCCGAGGTCGATCTCGGGAAGCTCGGCACCGCGGTGTCCGACTGGAAGAGCACCGTCGACGGCCTGAAGAAGCTCGCGGTGGACGCGCGCGACGGCATGAGGGCGAAGTCCGACTCGGCGCACTGGGCCGGCGTGAACGCCACCGTCACCCGGGAGTTCATCACCAAGACGGCCAAGGAGGTCTCCGACCTCCACACCGAGGCGAACAGCATCTACCAGGTCCTGGACGACGGCCATACGCAACTCGCCGCGCTCCAGAAGCAGTTGCGCTCCACGGTCACCGACGCCACCGGCCGGGGCATCACCGTCGAGGACATCGGAGGCGGCAAGGTGCGCCTCTACTACCGGCACGTCCGCGGCGATACCGACGAGCGCACGCAGGACGAACTTGACGCCAAGCAGCAGTTGGAGAGCCGGATCAACACGATCGTCGGCCACGCCGCCGAGATCGACGACTCCGTCGCCCGCGCCCTCGCCAAGAGCCACGGCAACGACGCCCACAACGCCGGTCACGCCGCGTACGAGTAGCTGAACGACGCGGAGGTGGAGCGCGCCCTCGAACTCGCCCGCAAGGGCGACAAGATGACCGACGCGGAGCTGAAGGAGCTCAACACGCTGCTCCGCTACAACTCCGGTGAGAAGGACGGCGAGTTCTCCACCGAGTTCTACCAGGGGCTCGGCGGGCCGGAGAAGGCGCTCCAGTTCTACGCCGGCATGTCGGAGCAGGGCACCAGCCCCGGTACCGCCAAGACCCGCCTCGACGAGGTGCGCGACCTCCAGAAGTACATGGGCTACAACCTCGCCAACGCCACCGACCCGGACCACGCCCAGCATCTGCCCGCGAGTTGGGGCACCGAGTTCCGGCGCCTGGGCACCCAGCCGATCAGGTGGGAACAGGGGCAGTTGAACGCGCCCTACGGCTACCAGGTCCTCGGGGGTCTGCTCCGGTACGGCAACTACGACGCCCGCTTCCTCGACCCGATCGCGGAGCACATCACCCAACTCCACCAGAAGGAGCCGTACTTCTTCCTCGCGAACAAGCCCGGCGGCAGCGAGGACATCTACGGGTTCAACCCCTCGGGAAAGCTCGGTACCGGCAACGACCCGCTGAACAGCGTCCTTGAGGCGCTGGGGCACAGCCCGGAGGCGTCGGAGAAGTTCTTCACGGGGACACCGACGGCGTACAACGAGGACGGGACCGTCGACCCGGACGGCAAGCTGAAGTTCGGCTCCTACCTGGACGTCTTCACCGACAAGGACTTCACCTGGACCGTCGACACCAACGACAACAACGTCCTCGCGGACGAGGACAAGACCACGAAGGCCCTCGGCTTCGGCCCTGCGGCGCTGGGCCATGCGCTCCAGGCGGCAACGACCGGGCAGCCCTATGACAGCGACGCCCCGGCTCTTCCGCACACCGAGGCGAGGGCCGGGCTGGTCAGCGACATCATCGACAAGTTCGGGAGCGACCCCGGCCTGATCCGTCACAACGAGAACGGGGATCTGGATCAGGACAGTGGCCCCCTCTACGGCATGCGCGACAGCCTGGGCAACATCACCGCCGAGTACATGGGCGACTTCCAGAAACAGTTTTCCAATTCCGACGGAAGCGAGTTCGCCGTCAACGGAGCTCCTGTCGAGATGACGGAGACGACGGCAGAGCGATTCCTCGCCGAAGTGGGCCAGGATCCCGACGCATACGCGACGATCACCACCGCCCAGCAGGCATACACCGCGGACGTCGTGAACGATGTCATCAACGGGGACAGCCAGAGCAGTGTCGCGGATGCCGAACGCCTGAGGAACGCCGCGCGTCCCGGCGGATTCATCGCCGGAATCCTGAGCGAGTCCCGCGCGGACGCGGTGCTCGACTACCACACGGCCTCTGACCAAGAATTCAACGATGCCGCAGCGGACAAGCAGAAGTGGATCGACCGCTTCCTGAGCCCGGTCGTGGAGGGCGTGGGGGAGAAGATCCCGGTGGCGGGAGCGGCCGTCGGCTGGGCCTACGAGGACATTCAGGAATCGGTGATGGACAGCATCGAACGGGATTCTTCCGATCAGGCCGAGGGCGACGCCACGCGCACCTACGCCGAGGGGGAGTCGGCGGTGAAGGACTCGGTGAAGAGGGCCGTGCAGTCCGCCGCTACGAACAGCGGACTCAACAGCGACACGATCGAGGACCTGAAAACGTCGGCGGCGAACGGCGCGGCCGACGGACATGCGGCAGGAGCGAAGATGGAGAGCGCAGGCGATGCCTCGTGAGCAAAAGCAGGTTGGCGGCGGCGACGACCCTGGTCGCACTTCTTCCTCTGGCCGCCTGCTCGGGGGAGGGCAAGGACTACACGGTGCCGCAGAGCCTGTGCGGTGCGCGGGTCGATGCGGACGTCACCAAGAAGCTGCTGCCGTCCGGTGACACGGTGCACGTCCTCAAGGGCCGCTCGAAGACCGCGTCCCCGCGCCAGTACTGCCAGATAGAGGTCGACGACGTCATAGACCTGACTGTCGAAGGCGTGTGGCGCGCGGCGGGGACGACGGCCCAGGACGTCGCCGCGAAGGAGGGCAAAGGCAACGCGGAGCCGGCCGAGGGCGGCAAGTACGCCGTGGGCAGCCTCTCGGCCTTCACGGTGGTGAACTGCGAGAAGAAGAAGTACGGGGCCGGGGAATTCTCCTTCGAGGTGCGGCTGACGCACTCCCTGGGCGACCGCGGGGCCGACATGGTCGCCTTTCTCAAGCAGTACGCCCCGTCCTATCGCGCCGCCCTCGGCTGCGAGTAGCCGCAGTAGCAGCGGCGGAGGCCGCGCCGGCCCTCCTGGCGTGACGGCCGCCTGCTCTGGGCAGCGCCGCCGCCGGGATGTCCCGGTGGCCCGTCACGCCGATACTGGACATGTCGGTCACCTCCGCCGAAGCAACGACGCTCGACGGGGACCGCCCGCCGGCCGTGGAGCCTCGATCCAGGCTCCAGGTCCCCGGTCGACGATGCCCACTCCGTCCGGCCCGTGAACACCTTTGTGTGGCGAAGGCACGGCGTGGTACTCGTGAGGAGTGGGTGTATGAGCCAAGGAACCGGGGCCGCCCACCTGACCGGGTGTGCTCGGTCGTGCCGGGGTCGGCAAAAGGCAGGCCCTTTTTTACCCCTGACCACCTCCACTCATGCGTCCGGCCGTCAGATTTTCTTCCCCTATCGGGTTGAACTTTTGTTGATCTCGGGTCAGTTGGCCGTCCGGGCGTCCTACCCTTCAGAGGGTGAACCAATTGATGTCCCTGCCCAGAGAGTCCGACGCAGACGCCGGCCACGCGGAGCGGGTCCTCCTCCCCGGCGGGCTGCCCGAGGAACTGCGTGCCGAGCTGGTCGCCTTCCGCCGTGACCTGCACATGCACCCGGAACTCGGCAACCAGGAGTTCCGCACCACCGCCGCCATCAAGGCACGCCTCGAACGCGCCGGGCTCCAGCCCCGCGTGCTCGGCATCGGCACCGGGCTCATCTGTGACATCGGCATCGACAACGACACCGGCACCTGGGACGGCGGACAGCCGATGCTCGCGCTGCGCGCCGACATCGACGCCCTGCCCGTCCCCGACACCAAGACCGAGTGCGCCTACCGGTCCACCGTGCCCGACCGGGCCCACGCCTGCGGCCACGACGTGCACACCACCGTCGTGCTCGGCGCCGGCCTCGTCCTCGCCGCGATGCACCGCCGGGGCGAGCTGCCGCGGCCGGTGCGGCTGATCTTCCAGCCCGCCGAGGAGGTGCTGCCCGGCGGCGCCGCCGACGCCATCGCCGGCGGCGCGCTGGACGGGGTCGGCCGGATCGTCGCCGTGCACTGCGACCCCAAGGTCGACGCCGGCCGGATCGGGCTGCGGCACGGTCCGATCACCTCCGCCTGCGACCGGCTGGAGATCGCCCTCGACGGAGCCGGCGGACACACCGCCCGGCCGCACCTGACCACCGACCTGGTGACCGCCGCCGCCCGCGTCGCGGTCGACGTGCCCGCCGTCGTCGCCCGCCGCGTCGACGCCCGCTCCGGCCTCGCCGTGACCTGGGGCCGCATCCAGTCCGGGCACGCGCCGAACGTCATCCCGCAGCACGCCGAGCTCTCCGGCACCGTTCGCTGCCTGGACCTCGAATCGTGGCGGCAGGCACCCGACATCGTGCACGCCGCCGTCGACGAGATCGCCACGCTGCACCGCGCCAAGTCCGAGATCACGTACGTCCGCGGTGTCCCGCCGGTCGTCAACGACCCGGTGATCACCGACCTGTTGAGGGACGCCATGACCGCGCGACGCGGCGCGGGCTCGGTCGAGGGCACCGAACAGAGCCTGGGCGGTGAGGACTTCTCCTGGTACCTCGAACAGGTCCCGGGCGCGATGGCCCGCCTCGGCGTCCGCACGCCGGGGGAGCGCATCGTCCGGGACCTGCACCAGGGCGATTTCGACGTCGACGAGGCCGCGATCACGGTCGGCGTCGAACTCTTCACCGCCACCGCCCTGTTGGACGCGGCGCGCTGACCGGCACGGATGCCGTGACCTGACGCGGGGGTGCCCGATCGGCACCCCTTCGTCCGCCTGCGACATTCCCCCGTAACCGCGGACGCGCCGCCGTAACCCGGCCCTGGCACGAATCGATAACGTCCGCGAGGAACCCCGTTCCCCTGCACTTCTACGCGCGTTACTGTGCGCCGAAATCGCCAATGGTGGCGGCGGGTTGGGGAAGCGGTCCGGTCACGCGGCCGTGGGGATGAAGGGGTTCTTACTGTGCGTCTGAGGTCTCGGAGGACCAGGTTCTCCCAAGCGGCGGCCGCCGTCGCCGTCATCGCGCTCGCGGCGACCGGTTGCGGCGAGTCGAGCAGCAGTAGCAGCAGTTCCAGCGCCAAGCCGTCCGACGGCAAGTCCGGCGGGTACAGCGGCAAGGGCATAGGCCTCGCGTACGACGTCGGCGGCAAGGGCGACCAGTCCTTCAACGACGCGGCGTACGCGGGTCTCCAGAAGGCCGAGAAGGAGTTCAAGATCTCGGCCCGGGACGTCGAGCCGCAGGACGGCGAGTCCGACGCGGACAAGACGCAGCGCCTCGTGACGCTGGCGAAGGCCGGCTACAACCCGGTCATCGGCGTCGGCTACGCCTACGCGCCCGCGCTGAAGGAGGCGGCGGCCAAGTTCCCGAACACCACCTTCGGCATCATCGACGACGAGACGGTCGTCGCCGACAACGTGGCCGACATGGTCTTCCACGAGGAGCAGTCCTCGTACCTGGCCGGTGTCGCCGCCGCCAAGACGACCAAGTCGAACGTGGTGGGCTTCGTCGGCGGTGTCGACGTGCCCCTCATCCACAAGTTCGAGGCGGGCTTCGAGCAGGGCGTCAAGGACACCAACCCCAAGGTCAAGGTCAAGTCGCAGTACCTGACCGAGACGGCGGCCGAGGGCGGCTTCTCCAGCCCCGACAAGGGCGAGAGCGCGGCCGAGGGCCAGATCGACGCGGGCGCGGACGTCGTCTACCAGGCGGCCGGCCTCTCCGGCCAGGGCGTCATCAAGGCGGCGGCCGCGCACAAGGTGTGGGCGATCGGCGTCGACTCCGACCAGTACTCGCAGAGCGCGCTCGCGCAGTACAAGGACTACATCCTCGGCTCGGCCCTGAAGAACGTCGGCGGCGCGGTCTACGACCTCGTGAAGTCCGTCTACGACGGCAAGCCGCTCAAGGGCGTCGTGCGCGGCAGCCTCGCCAACGACGGTGTGGGCTTCGCGGACACCAACCCGAAGTACAAGGCCATGACGGACGTCGCCGCGGCCGTCGCCAAGGCCAAGCAGGACATCATCGACGGCAAGATCACCGTCAACACGAAGTAACCCGCCCGATCGTCGGGGAGAGCCCCGGTCCGAGCCGCCCGCGGCCCGGACCGGGGCTCCGTCGTGCGCCCCCGCACCCCGGGCCGCCGGTCCGTTTCCGTCGCCCGGCGCTTGCCTTCAGCAAGGGGCGGACTGCGCTGAGTAGTTCGGCGTCGCCCTGCGGCCACATCTCGGTAACGGACCGGACAGAAGGGTTTTTCCGTCAGGTCTACGCGCGTTACGCTGCCGCGAAATCAGCGCCTGGAGCGGGCGCTCGCACGAAGGAGTCATGGTTCCATGCGCCGGGTGTCCCGTTTGGCCGTTGCAGGCATTGCGACCGTTACCCTCGCCATCACCGTATCCGCCTGCGGCAGCTCTTCGAGCGAGTCGACCGGCGGCAGCGGTGACAGCGGCAAGAGCAAGGGCATAGGCCTCGCGTACGACGTCGGCGGCAAGGGCGACCAGTCCTTCAACGACGCGGCGTACGCGGGTCTCCAGAAGGCCGAGAAGGCGTTCGGCGTCACCGGCCGCGACGTTGAGCCGCAGGACGGCGAGTCCGACGCGGACAAGACGCAGCGCCTGGAGACGCTGGCGAAGGCCGGCTACAACCCGGTCATCGGTGTCGGCTACGCGTACGCGCCCGCCGTCAAGGAGGCCGCGGCGAAGTTCCCGAAGGTCACCTTCGGCATCATCGACGACGAGACGGTCAAGGCCGACAACGTCGCCGACCTCGTCTTCCACGAGGAGGAGTCGTCGTACCTCGCGGGCGTCACCGCCGCGATGACCACGAAGACCAACACCGTCGGCTTCGTCGGCGGTGTGGACGTGCCGCTGATCCACAAGTTCGAGGCGGGCTTCGAGCAGGGCGTCACGGACACCAACCCCAAGGTCAAGGTCAAGTCGCAGTACCTGACCGAGACGGCGGCCGAGGGCGGCTTCTCCAGCCCCGACAAGGGCGAGAGCGCGGCCGAGGGCCAGATCGACGACGGCGCCGACGTGGTCTACGCGGCGGCCGGCCTCTCCGGCCAGGGCGTCATCAAGGCGGCGGCCGCGCACAAGGTGTGGGCGATCGGCGTCGACTCGGACCAGTACGCGCAGAGCGCGCTGGCCAAGTACAAGGACAGCATCCTCACGTCGGCCATGAAGAACGTGTCGGGCGCGGTCTACGACCTCGTCAAGTCCGTGATCAAGGACGGCAAGCCGCAGACCGGCGTGGTCCGCGGCAGCCTCTCCAACGCCGGCGTCGGTCTCGCCGACTCCAACCCGACCTTCAAGGGCAACGCCGAACTCCAGGCCGCGCTCACGAAGGCCGAGGCGGGCATCAAGGACGGTTCCATCAAGGTCAAGACCTCCTGAACGAACGGTCGCGAGGCGGCCGGAAGCATGGCCAAAAGAGCGCTGTAATGGCAGCGTTACGGCCGCGGAACGGGGTGCGGGAAGGATGATCTGCCCGTGCCCCGTTCGCGCGGCAAATGCCCGGAACGATCGACGGCGATCGGCGGCGAGTCAGCGATGAGTCGGCGGCGGAATCGGCGGCGACCGGTGACGGGCACTATTCAAGGCAGGGGCGCTATGCGCGTAGAGCGGCCCCTTTCCCAAGGAGAGTGCGCCATCGACGCGTCCAGCAGCCCTCCGTCCTCCGCCCGGCCGACGACCGCGGTCGAGCTGGCGGGGATCACCAAACGATTCCCGGGTGTCGTGGCCAACCACGACATCCATCTGACCGTCCGCCGGGGCACCGTGCACGCCCTGGTCGGTGAGAACGGTGCCGGCAAGTCCACCCTGATGAAGATCCTCTACGGCATGCAGAAGCCGGACGAGGGCACCATCGCGGTCGACGGGCAGCAGGTCACCTTCTCGTCGCCCGCCGACGCCATCGCCCGCGGCATCGGCATGGTGCACCAGCACTTCATGCTGGCGGACAACCTCACCGTCCTGGAGAACGTCGTCCTCGGCAGCGAGAAGCTGCACGGCATCGGCGGCGGAGCACGGCGCAAGATCCAGGAGATATCCGACCGTTACGGTCTGGGCGTGCGCCCGGACGTCCTGGTCGAGAGCCTCGGCGTGGCCGACCGGCAGCGCGTGGAGATCCTCAAGGTCCTCTACCGCGGTGCCGACATCCTGATCCTCGACGAGCCGACCGCGGTCCTCGTGCCGCAGGAGGTCGACGCGCTCTTCGCCAACCTGCGCGAGCTCAAGTCCGAGGGCCTGTCGGTCATCTTCATCTCGCACAAGCTCGGCGAGGTGCTGTCGGTCGCCGACGACATCACCGTCGTCCGCCGCGGCACCACCGTCGGCACGGCGGTGCCCGCGGAGACCACCTCCCGGCAGCTCGCCGAGATGATGGTCGGCAGCGAACTGCCCACCCCGGAGACCGCCGAGTCGACCGTCACCGACCGCCCGGTCGTCCAGGTCGACAAGCTGCGCCTGGAGGCAGAGGGCGGCCGCGCCGTCCTCGACGACATCACCTTCACCATCCACGCCGGTGAGGTGCTCGGCCTGGCCGGCGTCGAGGGCAACGGACAGACCGAGCTGATCGAGGCGCTCATCGGCCTCCAGCACGCCGACTCCGGCACCCTCGCCCTCGACGGCACCGAGATGACCGCCTGGCCCACCCGCAGGCGCCGCGAGCAGGGCATCGGCTACATCCCCGAGGACCGGCACCGCCACGGGCTGCTCCTCGAAGCCCCGCTGTGGGAGAACCGCATCCTCGGCCACGTCACGGAGAAGCCCAACAGCCGTGGCAGGGGCGGTTTCTGGCTCGACACCAAGGGTGCCCAGCAGGACACCCGGCGCATAGTCGAGGAGTACGACGTGCGCACCCCCGGCATCGACGTCACCGCCGCCTCGCTGTCCGGCGGCAACCAGCAGAAGCTGATCGTCGGCCGCGAGATGAGCCACACCCCGAAGTTCCTGATCGCCGCGCACCCCACGCGCGGTGTGGACGTCGGCGCGCAGGCGCAGATCTGGGACCAGATCCGCGAGGCCCGGCGCGAGGGGCTCGCGGTGCTGCTGATATCCGCCGACCTGGACGAGCTGATCGGCCTGTCGGACACCCTGCGGGTGATCTACAACGGCAGGCTGGTCGCCGACGCGGACCCCGCGACCATCACGCCCGAGGAACTCGGCTCGGCGATGACCGGCGCCGCGTCCGGTCACCTGAAGCACGAAGAGCACGACGAGCACGAAGCGCACGACGAGCACGAAGAGGCCGCCGGGCAAGGGGCCCCCTTGGAAGAGGCCGCCCCTGAAGACGACGCCGCGGAGGACGAGGCCCGATGAAGAAGTTCGACAGGGAGCGCGTGCTCCTCGCCGTCGCCGGACCGGTCATCGCGCTCGTCGCGGCGATCGTGCTGACCTCGGTCGTGCTGATCGCCTCGGGCAAGAACCCGGTCGAGCCCTACCACCTGATGCTGGAACAGATCGGGTACTCCGACATCCAGGTGCTGATCCTCAACCAGGCGTCGATGTACTACCTGGCGGCGCTCGCCGTGGCCGTCGGCTTCCGGATGAACCTCTTCAACATCGGCGTCGACGGCCAGTACCGCCTCGCCGCCATGATGACGGCCGTCGTCGGCGCGCACATCGCGCTGCCCGGTGTGCTCCAGGTGCCGGTGCTGCTGCTCGTCGGCATGCTCACCGGCGCGTTCTGGTCCGGCATCGCGGGCGTCCTGAAGACGACGCGCGGCGTGAGCGAGGTCGTCTCCACGATCATGCTCAACGCCATCGCCACCAGCCTCATCGGCTACCTCACCCTCTCCGACAAGTTCGGCGTCCAGGTCGGCAACAACATGACGACCGGTGACATGAAGAAGTCCGGCTGGGTGCCCGGCATCGACCTCGGCGCGGACGTCGGCGAGATCTACGGCCTGGTCTTCCTCGCGATCCTCATGGGCGTCGTCTACTGGATCGTCCTCAACCGCACCCGGTTCGGCTTCGACCTGCGTGCCACCGGCGCCTCGGACACCGCGGCCGCCGCCTCCGGCGTCGACGCCAAGCGCATGGTGCTCACCGCGATGCTGATCTCCGGCGCGGTCGCGGGCCTGTCCGGCCTGCCGCTGCTGCTCGGCGACACCCACACGTACAGCCTGAGCTTCCCGACCGGGCTCGGCTTCACCGGCATCACCATCGCGCTCCTCGGCCGCAACAACCCGGTGGGCATCGCGTTCGCCGCGCTCCTCGTGGCCTTCCTCGACAAGGCGTCCCCCGCCCTCGACTACGCGACCCCGGTCGCGTACGAGAAGGAGATCGCCACGATCATGCAGGGCCTGATCGTCTTCGCGGTCGTCATCTCGTACGAGGCCGTACGGCAGTGGGGCCTGCGCCGTCAGCAGAAGCGGGTCGGCGCCGAACTGGCCGCCGCAGCCGCCCAGACCAACGCCGTGAAGGAGGAGGTGGCGGCCCGATGAGTACCGCGACCATCGACAGGCCCAAGGCTCAGCTCCCCGGCAGGTCCGGCCGCCGGGTCTCCCTGCCCGTACTCCTGATGATCATCGCGGGCGTACTGGTCCTGACCTCCGTCGTGCGCCTGATCACCGGCGCCGACGGCATCACCTCCACCGGCCAGATGTCCACCGCGCTGCGCCTCGCCGTGCCGATCGGCCTCGCCGGTCTCGGCGGCCTGTGGGCGGAGCGCGCGGGCGTCGTCAACATCGGCCTCGAAGGCATGATGATCCTCGGCACCTGGTTCGGTGCCTGGGCCGGCTACCAGTGGGGCCCGTGGACGGGTGTCGTCTTCGGCATCCTCGGCGGTGTCCTCGGCGGCGTGCTGCACGCCGTCGCCACCGTCACGTTCAACGTGAACCACATCGTCTCCGGTGTCGCCATCAACATCCTGGCGCTCGGCACCACCCGCTACCTGTCGAAGTTCACCTTCGAGGACGCGCCGGAGGGCTCCTCCAAGCAGTCCCCGCCGATCGACTCGCTCGGCACCTTCGACATCCCGGGGCTCTCGCACTGGCTGGACAGCCTGAACGGGAAGCACTGGTTCCTGGTCTCCGACCTGGCCGGCCTGGTCGGCGGCCTGATCACCGACCTCTCCCCGCTCACCGTGATAGCCGTCGCCCTCGTCCCGGTCACCTGGTGGGTGCTGTGGCGCACGGCGTTCGGCCTGCGGCTGCGCTCCTGCGGCGAGAACCCGGTGGCCGCCGAGTCGCTCGGCGTCAACGTCTACAAGTACAAGTACATCGCCGTGATCATCTCGGGCGGGTTCGCGGGCCTCGGCGGCGCGTTCCTGTCGATCGTCGCGTCCAACGTGTACCTCGACGGGCAGACCGCGGGCCGCGGTTACATCGGCCTCGCCGCGATGATCTTCGGCAACTGGATGCCGGGCGGACTGGCCCTCGGCGCGGGCCTGTTCGGCTACACCGACAGCCTCAACCTGCGCGGCGGCACCACCAACGTGCACGCGCTGATCCTGCTGCTGGCCATCCTGCTGGTGTTCGGCCTCGGCTACCTGCTGTGGCGCAGGCGGTTCGTGCCGGCCGTCGTCACCGCGGCCGTCGCCGTGCTGATGTTCGTCTGGTACGCGGCCACGGACGAGGTGCCCAAGCAGGTCGTCACGGCCACCCCGTACATCGTCACCCTGCTCGTGCTCTCCCTGTCCGCGCAGAGCCTGCGGATGCCGAAGGCCGACGGGCTGCCCTACCGGAAGGGACAAGGAGCTTGAGCCGAGTCTCCGGCATCGACTGGGACGCGCTGCGCACGGCGGCGAAGGACGCCATGTCCCGCGCCTACGCGCCCTACTCGGGCTACCGGGTCGGCGCCGCCGCCCTGGTCGACGACGGCCGCACGGTGTCGGGCTGCAACGTCGAGAACGCCTCGTACGGGATCTCCCTGTGCGCCGAGTGCGGTCTCGTCTCGCAGTTGCAGGTCACCGGCGGCGGCCGGCTGACGCACTTCACGTGCGTCGACGGACGGGGCGAGGTGCTCGTGCCGTGCGGGCGCTGCCGCCAGCTCCTGTTCGAGTTCGGCGGACCGGAACTCCTCCTGGAGACCCCGCGGGGCGTACTCCCGCTGTCCGCGATGCTGCCGCAGGCGTTCGGCCCGGGGCACCTGTCGGGGGCGGCCAAGCCGTAGCCGCACGGCTGCCGGCGCACCGCGGCCCGACCGCCGCACCAGGGCCCCGCGCGCACCGCGCGGGGCCCTCGCTCTTCTCCTCTCCAGCACTCCGCACTCTCCGGAAGGGACACCCATGGCCGCCATGGACGCCATCTCCGTCATCCGCGCCAAGCGGGACGGCGGTGAACTCACCGACGAGCAGATCGACTGGGTCGTCGACGCCTACACGCGCGGCACGGTCGCCGACGAGCAGATGTCGGCCCTCGCCATGGCGATCCTCCTCAACGGCATGGACCGCCGCGAGATCGCCCGCTGGACCGCCGCGATGATCGCGTCCGGCGAGCGCATGGACTTCTCCTCGCTGTCGCGCCCGACCGCCGACAAGCACTCCACGGGCGGCGTCGGCGACAAGATCACGCTGCCGCTCGCCCCGCTGGTCGCCGCGTGCGGCGCCGCCGTGCCGCAGCTGTCCGGCAGGGGCCTCGGCCACACCGGCGGCACCCTCGACAAGCTGGAGTCGATCCCCGGCTGGCGGGCGCTGCTCTCCAACGAGGAGATGCTGGCCGTCCTCGACACCGCGGGCGCGGTGATCTGCGCCGCCGGTGACGGGCTGGCCCCCGCCGACCGCAAGCTCTACGCGCTGCGCGACGTGACCGGCACGGTCGAGGCGATCCCGCTCATCGCGTCCTCGATCATGTCGAAGAAGATCGCCGAGGGCACGGGCTCGCTGGTCCTGGACGTGAAGGTCGGCAGCGGCGCCTTCATGAAGACGATCGAGGACGCCCGCGAACTGGCGTCCACCATGGTCGGCCTCGGCACCGACCACGGGGTGCGCACGGTCGCCCTGCTCACCGACATGTCCACCCCGCTCGGTCTGACCGCCGGCAACGCGCTGGAGGTCTGCGAGTCGGTCGAGGTGCTGGCGGGCGGCGGCCCCGCCGACGTCGTCGAGCTCACCCTCGCGCTCGCCCGCGAGATGCTCGCGGCGGCCGGTCTGCCCGACGCGGACCCGGCGAAGGCGCTGGCCGACGGTTCCGCGATGGACACCTGGCGGCGCATGATCGCGGCCCAGGGCGGCGACCCGGACGCCCCGCTGCCCACGTCCCGCGAGCAGCACGTCGTCACGGCGCCCGCGACCGGCGTGCTGACCCGGCTGGACGCGTACGACATCGGCATCGCCGCGTGGCGGCTGGGCGCGGGCCGCGCCCGCAAGGAGGACCCGGTGCAGGCCGCGGCGGGCGTCGAACTGCACGCCAAGCCCGGCGACACGGTGACCGCCGGTCAGCCGTTGCTGACCCTGCACACGGACACCCCGGAACGGTTCGCGGCGGCACTGGAGGCGGTCGGGGGTTCGTACGACGTGGCGGCGCCCGGTACGGCGTTCACGGCGGCGCCGGTGGTGCTGGAACGTATCGGCTGAACCCGGGGTTGACGTGGGGTTTCCCCGTGTGGGTGAACGGGACCGGTGGACCTGTGCCGGTCCCGTTCGGCATGCTGGGATCGGTGACGTACCGATGGGAGAACCGCCATGAGCGCACTCACGACGGGCCGGCACTACCTCCTCATCGACCGCTGGGCCCCCGACGACCCGACCGTCACCCTCTACGGCGAGCCCCGCAGCGGCGCGTACCGCACGCTGTACACCGGGAAGTTCGGTGAGCCGGTGGCTCTTCCCGAGCCCTTCGGGCCGTCCCTGGACACCGGCGACTTTCCCGTCGACTGAAGCACCGGCGGAAGCCGCGGCGCGCCCCGCCGATGAGTTGAGCCGCCCCCCGCGGTCTACCGCACGTGGACGCCGCCGAGATCCCCCTCGTACGAGCCCCCGCCGGCCCCGTCACCAGGGAGGCGGTGGCGGAGCTGTGCGGCGATGTGCGCGCGCTGCTGGAGGCGCCCGGGGTCCGCGTCGTGATCTGCGACGTCGCGCCGGTGGTGCTGCCGGGGCTCGGCACCGTCGAGCTGCTGGCCCGGCTCCAGCTCACCGCCCGCCGGGCGGGCGGGCTGATCAGGCTGCGGTCCGCGGCCCCCGCGCTACGCGCCCTCCTCGACCTCGTCGGACTCCGCTTCGAGGTGGAGGGGGAGCCCGAACAGCGGGAACCACCGCGGGACGTCCAGGAAGCAGTGGTACCCGGTGATCCGCCCGGCTGAGATCTCCAGCACCTGCACCGCCCACGCGCTGAAGCCGCCCGCCTCCGGGTCCGGCTTGTAGTGCGCGAAGCCCGGCAGGCCGTTGGCCCGCACCGGCAGCAGCCGGGAACCCGCGCAGGACGCGCCGACCGTCGTCATGAAGCCGGTGATGTCCGCGGGACCGGTGAGCCACAGGTCGAACGGCGGCATCGTCATGATGGCGTCCTCGTGCAGCAGCGCCGTCAGGGCCGCCATGTCGTACCCCTCGAATGCGGCGACGTAGCGCTCCAGGAGTTTCTGCTGCTCCTCGTCCAGCGGGTCGCTCACCGCCGCGTCGGCGCCCGACAGCGCGCGCTCGGCGAGGGTGGCGCGGGCCCGCTGCAACGCGCTGTTGACCGACGCGACGGAGGTGTCGAGCAGCTCGGCGACCTCGCTCGCGTGCCAGGCCAGCACCTCGCGCAGGATCAGCACCGCCCGCTGCTTGGGCGGCAGTTGCTGCAACGCGGCCATGAACGCGAGCCGCACCGACTCCCGGGCCACCGCCGCCTCCGCGGGGTCGTCCACGGTCGGCAGCACCCGGGCGTCGGGCATCGGCTCCAGCCACACGTTGTCCGGGCGGGGGGTCAGGGCCACCTGGGCCAGCGGCGTCGACTCGGAGAGGTCCATCGGCCGGGCGCGCTTGTTGCCGGCGGTCAGCATGTCCAGGCAGACGTTGGTCGCGATCCGGTACAGCCAGGACCGCAGGCTGGAACGGCCCTCGAAGCTGTCGTAGGCACGCCACGCGCGCACCAGGGTGTCCTGCACCGCGTCCTCGGCCTCGAAGGAGGAGCCGAGCATGCGATAGCAGTACCCGGTCAGTTCGACGCGGTACTTCTCCAGACTCGCGTCCAGGTCCGTCCTCGTCGCCGTTCCGTCAGTCATGGTCCGTCCACCCACCCCTGTGGCCCACCTGTCGCGCGCCCTTGCGCCCAGCACTTCGGAACGTACCGCAGCCCACTGACAACGGCAGGGCGAGTCGGGGAAACCGCAGGTGGGGGAGGGGGCGCCGAGCCTCGCCTGCGGGACGTGAACGCGCACCGCCCGTGACCGGCCGGGCCACGGGCGGTGCACGGTCCGTGCGCGCGGTGCGGATGCGCGGGCGCACACGGGGCGGAGCCGGACGGGGGTCAGACCGCCACGGGCTCCCGCCGGGCCGCGACGCGTGCCGCGCGCGAGCCCAGGACGGTGATCGCCACGACGCCGGCGACCGCGAGCAGGCCCATGCCGACCGTGCCGGACCAGCCGCCCGCGTGGAAGGCGACGGCGCCGAGCGTGGAGCCCGCGCTGGAGCCGATGTAGTAGGCGGACTGGTACAGCGCCGACGCCTGTGCGCGGCCGTGCGTCGCGGTCTTGCTGACCGACGAGGACGCCACCGCGTGGCCCGCGAAGAACCCCGCCGTGATCAGCACCAGGCCCAGCAGCACCAGCACGAGGGAGTCCGCCAGCGACACCAGCAGGCCCGTCGCGGTCAGGCCGCCCGCCAGGTAGAGGGCGCCGCGGCGGCCCACCCGGCCCACCAGCCGGCCCGCGGTCGACGCGGAGACGGTGCCCACCAGGTAGACGAGGAAGACCGAGCCGGCGATGCCCTGCGACAGCGAGAACGGCGCGCCGGTGAGCCGGTAGCCGATGACCGTGTAGACCCCGCCGAACACCGCCATGAACAGGGCGCCGATCACGTACAGGCGGCGCAGCAGCGGGTCGGAGAGGTGGTCACGGACGGTGCGGCCCAGGTCGCGCGGGCGCAGCGAGCCCGCGGTGAAGTGGCGCGGCTCGGGCAGCAGCAGCCGGAACGCCACCGCGCACGCCACCGCGATCACGCCGATCACGGCGACCGCCACGCGCCAGCCCCACTCCTGCGCGAGCCAGCCGCCGATGATCCGGCCGCTCATGCCGCCGACGCTGTTGCCCGCCACGAACAGGCCGATCGCGGTGACCAGCGCGCGGGGCCTGACCTCCTCCGAGAGGTAGGCGTTCGCCGAGGCCGGCAGTCCCGCGAGCGCGGCGCCCTGCACCGCGCGCAGTGCGATCAGCGCGCCGAGCGACGGCGCGAACGGCACGAGCAGTCCGACGGCGACCGCGACCGACAGCGAGGCGGTCATCACCGTGCGGCGCCCGAACCGCTCCGACAGGGCGCTCAGCGGCAGGACGAACAGCGCGAGACCGCCGGTCGCCGCCGACACCGTCCAGCTCGCGTCGCCCGCGGTGACGCCGTAGTCGTCCGAGACCAGGGGCAGCAGCGCCTGCGTGGAGTAGAGGAGCGCGAAGGTGGCGACTCCGGCGAGGAAGAGGGCGAAGCTCATCCGGCGGTAGCCGGGGCCGCCGGGGGTCAGGCGCGAGTCCTCGCGCGCGGAGGAGGAGTCGACCGGTGCGGTGGCGGGTGCGGCGGCGTCCACGACGGTGGACGCCCCGGTATCGGCGGGAGACATGCCGCAAAGTCTTGTCCTCGCTCGCTGATCCGTCCAATGCATGGAATCGCCATAATCGTTCCCATGGAGCATCAGCAAAGGTCACAGCCACGCCTGTCATCGTCCAGTGACGAACGTGACGGGGAAGACATCGTCGCGCTGCTCGCCCCGCGGCTCGTCCACTTCGCCGGGGTCGCCCGCACCGAGCACGTCACGCGGGCTGCGGCGGAGATGGCGGTGCCGCAGTCCACGCTGTCCCGCGCGATGGTCCGGCTCGAACAGGACCTGGGCGTCGGCCTGTTCGCCCGGCACGGCCGGACGGTGTCGCTCACGGCGGCCGGACGCACCTTCCTCGGCTCCGTCGAACGGGCCCTCGCCGAGATCGAGCGGGCCGCCGACGAGGTGCGCGCCGACGCGGACCCCGCCACCGGCAAGGTCGCCTTCGGGTTCCTGCACACCATGGGCTCCGAGACGGTGCCCGCGCTGATCCGCGCCTTCCGCGCGGACCACCCCCGGGTGCGGTTCTCCCTGGTACAGAACTACGGCGAGGCGATGATCGGGCGGCTGCGCTCGGGCGAGCTGGACCTGTGCCTGACGTCCCCGGTGCCGGACGCGCCCGACCTCGTCGCGCGGCGCCTCGACGAGCAGAAGCTGCGCCTCGTCGTGCCCCTCGACCACCGGCTCGCGCGGCGCCGCCGGGTGCGTCTGGCGGAGGCGGCCGACGAGACCTTCGTGACCCTGGAACCGGGCTACGGGCTGCGCCGGATCACCGACGACCTGTGCCAGGAGGCCGGGTTCCGGCCCCGCGTCGCCTTCGAGGGCGAGGAGGCCGAGACGCTGCGCGGCCTGGTCGCGGCGGGCCTGGGCGTGGCGCTGCTGCCGCCGCCCGCCTTTCCCCGTCCCGGAGTCGTGGAGCTGTCGGTCACCGCGCCGCGCGCCGTGCGCGAGATCGGCGTCGCCTGGCTCGACGGGCATCCGGACACGCCCCCGGTCGCCGCGTTCAAGAAGTTCCTGCTGGCGCGCCGGGGCAGCCTGCTGCCCGACTGACGTGCCGTCAAGGTGCAGCGGCAGCGCGGTAGTTGGGCCGCCGTGGTGCGGCTAACGCCGCAACGACCGTCCGAAGCCCGCCGCGAGCGGCATCCGCAGGCCCAGCGGGGGAGGCGCCGCGAGCGCGTCCTGCACCGGCCGGGACAGCGGTCGGCCGAACAGCGCGCCCATCACGAAGTTCTCGGTGAGCGACAGGACTTCACCGCGGTACTGGTGCAGTCCGTGGCCGTCCGCGTGGACCTCGAACCGGCAGATGTCGCGGTTGGCCTTCTTCGCCCGCGCGGCCAGCCGGAAGGACAACTCCGGATCGGTGCGCGAGTCGTTGGTGCCGTGCACGATCAGCACCTGCCGTCCGGCGAGCTGCTTCACCGGTTCGGGTGGCGCCGCGACGTCCTCCTCGGGCAGCCAAGGGGCGAGCGCCACCACCGAGTTGACGGCCTCGTGGCCTCCCGCGCGCAGGGCGGCCCGGCCGCCCATGCCGACGCCGACCAGGCACACCGGGACGTCGCCGTAGCGCCGTACGATCTCGTCGGCCGCCCAGGACGCGTCGGCGGCGAGCCGCGCCTCGCTGCCGTTCCAGCCGCGCCCGCGGTAGTGCACCACGTGCGTGGCCAGGCCGTCCTCCCGGCCCGCGCGCACCAGGCGGCGGCCCAGGGCGCGCAGGGACGCCGCCGCCAGCACCGCCGAGGGTCTGCGGCCGGAGACCTCCTCGCCCCCGGGGAGCAGGAGCACCGCCCCGCTCACCGACGTCGGTTCCGGCCCGAATGCCCTGCCCAGTCTGGCCGTTCGCACCGGCGCCACTTGCTCTGCCATGACAGAACAGTGTCAGAAGCGCCGGTGTACGCCACCCTTCGGTGGGGTCACCGTTGGATATCGGCCGAGGGCGGGACGAGCGTTCTACGCGCGTAGGAGTTATGGTTCCGCAATGACGAGCCAGAGCGAGAACATCCCGGCCCTGGACCAGATCCGCCGGGCACCCAAAGTCCTGCTGCACGACCACCTGGACGGCGGGCTGCGCCCCGGCACCGTCGTCGAGCTGGCGCGCGAGTCGGGGTACGCCGCACTGCCGGAGACGGATCCCGGCAAGCTGGGCGTCTGGTTCCGCGAGGCCGCCGACTCCGGTTCCCTGGAGCGGTACTTGGAGACGTTCTCGCACACGGTCGGCGTGATGCAGACCCGTGCGGCGCTGGTGCGGGTGGCCGCCGAGTGCGCGGAGGACCTGGCCGAGGACGGTGTCGTCTACGCCGAGGTGCGGTACGCGCCCGAGCAGCACCTGGAGGGCGGCCTGACCCTCGAAGAGGTGGTCGAGGCCGTCAACGAGGGCTTCCGCGAAGGGGAGCGGCGGGCCCGCGAGGCCGGCCGGCGCATCCGCATCGGCGCGCTGCTCACCGCGATGCGGCACGCGGCCCGCGCCCTGGAGATCGCCGAACTCGCCAACCGCTACCGGGACCTGGGCGTCGTGGGCTTCGACATCGCGGGCGCCGAGGCCGGTTACCCGCCCACCCGGCACCTCGACGCCTTCGAGTACCTGAAGCGCGAGAACAACCACTTCACCATCCACGCGGGCGAGGCGTTCGGTCTGCCGTCCATCTGGCAGGCCCTCCAGTGGTGCGGCGCCGACCGGCTCGGGCACGGCGTGCGCATCATCGACGACATCCAGGTCGCGGAGGACGGCACGGTCGAGCTGGGGCGGCTCGCGTCCTACGTCCGGGACAAGCGCGTTCCGCTGGAGCTGTGCCCCAGTTCCAACCTCCAGACGGGGGCCGCGTCCTCCTACGCCGAGCACCCGATCGGGCTGCTGCGCAAGCTCCACTTCCGGGCGACGGTCAACACCGACAACCGTCTGATGTCGAACACGAGTATGAGCCGGGAATTCGAGTGCCTCGTCGACGCATTCGGTTACACGCTCGACGATCTCCAGTGGTTCTCTGTCAATGCTATGAAGTCAGCATTCATTCCTTTCGACGAACGACTCGCCATGATCAATGACGTGATCAAGCCCGGATATGCCGAACTGAAATCCGAATGGCTGTTCCGTTAGAAGCCTCCCACCAGGGGTTCTGTGACCTCTGGGGGTGTGTTGGAGGGTGCGGGGTGCGGACGGGTGTTCACCATTCGTCCGCATTTCGATGTTTGCGGCGGACACCGTCGCATGTTTACGGTCGTGGACCGCTCAAGATCCCCCGTATCCCCCCACCGCATTCAAGGACGCATTCACCATGAAGAAGTCTGCCGTCAAGACCCTCGGTGTCGCCGCCCTGGGCGCCGCATTCGCCGCCGCCGGCGCGGGTGCCGCCAACGCCGCTCCGGCCCTCCCGGACGCCACCGACGCCCTGAACGGCGTCACCCACGTCCTCCCCGCCGAGAACCTCGCCAAGGCCCTCCCGGGCGCCGGGGAGGCCGTGTCCCAGGCCACCCCCGCCCTGGAGACGAGCGTCGCCGCCGCGCAGCCCGCCGTCCAGCGCGTGCTGGCCGACGGCCCCACCAAGCCGGTCGCCGGCCTGCTCGGCGGTCTGCCGGTGCAGGGCCTGCCCACCCACGGCCTGCCGGTGAACGGCATTCCGCTCGGCTGACCCGAACCGCCTTGCGCGGCACGGGGGTTCCGCGGTCCGTGGAACCCCCGTGACCGCACGCGCCGATGGGGCGCACCCCGCGCGGGGTGCGCCCCATCGGCATGGGTCCGGCCGGGGCACGGCCGGGCGGGTCACCAGGCGGCGCGGCGCGCCTTGTCCTCCGAGGGCAGCAGGATCCACAGGGCCAGGTACACCAGGAACTGCGGCCCCGGAAGCAGGCACGACACCACGAAGATCACCCGCATCGTCGACGCGGACGTGCCGAAGCGCCGAGCCAGCGCTGCGCACACACCACCGATCATGCGGCCGTCTGTGGGGCGGGCGAGGGCGGTCATCGTTGCTCCTTCGTGAGCATGTGGTCGGGGCTTCCCGGTCGGCCGCCCCGCATGCCCTCCACGTTAGGGAGACGAAGGCGGAAGGGCGTCGCTCCACGGGGCGAGCCCCACCCTGGGAATCGTCGGGGTCCTGCCCTGACCGGGTTCCCCCTGCGGGAGGGCGGTAACACCGCGCCGCTCCGCCCTGCGGCGGAGCAGGGACCTGGCCGCCGGGACGACGGCGAGGTGCGCGAGGACGACTCCCACGGTGTTCAGCAGCACGGCGTCGACGTCGGGGACGCGCCCCGGCACACCGGTCTGGAGCAGCTCGACGGCAAGCGAGATCAGCGCGCCCGCGGCGGCCGTGCGCAGCGCGGACACGACGGGCGAGGCGAGGAGTCTGCCGTGCGCCAGCGGCAGC
Source organism: Streptomyces sp. NPDC008150 (assembly GCF_042956945.1). Lineage (NCBI taxonomy): Bacteria > Bacillati > Actinomycetota > Actinomycetes > Kitasatosporales > Streptomycetaceae > Streptomyces > Streptomyces sp. NPDC008150. Next base: position 318,799 of record NZ_JBIBHJ010000009.1, read on the forward strand.
AGGACCCCCAGCGGAGCGAGCAGCCCGAGGCCCGCCCCGATGCGTACCGCCGCGGTCGGCCAGCCCAGCGCCAGGTCGGCCCGGATGCCCGCCAGCGGGGTGAGATTGGCCGGGAGCACCCACGGCACGTTCAGGGGACGCAGCGCGAACCATGCGACGAGCGCGAGATGCCCGACGAGGAGTACACCCCCGGTCGCGCGGATGCTGAACGCGGTCCTGCCGCCGATGGAGCCTTGACGCTGCACGCCCCCCTAGACGCGGCCCCCGGCACGAACGGTTCCGGGATGCCCACCCGCGAACGGATGAGGCATCCGCCACACGGGCGCCGCCGGTACGCGTCCCCGGCCCCGCCCGCCCCCACCGCGCGTGTGCGCACCGGGCTGGACGCGGGCCGCCGGGATGGCGCGGGCCGCGGGCGCGGACGGCGGGGCGCCGGCGCGGGTCAGCCGCCGGTGACCCGGGTGGCCGGCGGCGCGCTGCTGCCGGGCTTGGAGCGCACGTCGTCCGTGCACTCGTAGCGGTTCAGGGCGGTGTCCGCCGGACCGCCCAGGATGACGGAGCCGTCGCCGTCGGCGGCCGCCGAGTCGGAGAACGTGCAGACGATCTGGGCGAGCGCGTACGAACCGAGGTCGGCCGGCGGGGTGCTCAGCCGCAGGGTGTCGTCCGGGTCCCCGGGGCGCGGCCCGCCCACCGTCATGCCGCCGCGGACGTCGGTGGTGAACCCGGCCTGCCGCTCGGCGGCCGACGGTGTCCGGGCGAGGTAGTCGAGCAGCCCCTGGGCCACCAGCAGCCGCCGCCGGGCGTCCGGCGTGCCGTCCGGGACGCTGACCCGGCGGTCGACCGTCACCAGCGAGGAGCCGCACAGCAGGAAGACCTGCGCGGGCACCCCCTTGCCGGCCTCGGCGGTGGCGTCCGGGTCGGACAGCGTGCAGGGCACCCGGGAGGGGGCCGCGCCGAAGTCGGTCGGCACCTCCGTGGGGCGGATCCCGCACCCGGCGAGCAGCGCGGCGAGCGAGGCGGCGCACAGCACCGCCCCGGCCGCCCGTGCGGCGCCCGTGCGGGGTGCGCCCGCGCGGGGTGCGGGGCGGGGCCCGCGGCGGGGCGTGCTGCGCGGCTCCTGACGCGGGGTCATCGGGTGCCCTCCTTCGGCGCGTCGCCGTCCGGGTCGCCCGCGTCCGGGTCGTCGCCGCCGTCCGGCGGCAGGTCGGGTCCGAGGTGGGGCAGCCGCAGGGTGAACACCGCGCCGCCGTCGGGGGCGTTGGCCGCGGTGATGCCGCCGCCGTGGATGTGCGCGTTCTCCAGGGCGATGGACAGGCCGAGGCCGCTGCCCTCGGAACGCGGCCGGGACGCGCTCGCCTTGTAGAACCGGTCGAACACGTGCGGCAGCACCTCCTCGGGGATGCCGGGGCCGTGGTCGCGCACCCGGATCACCAGGGCGGCGTCCGCGCCGGTCTCCTCGCGCACCGACACCCGCACCGGGGAGCCCCCGTGCTTGAGGGCGTTGCCGATGAGGTTGGCCAGGATGACGTCCAGGCGGCGCGGGTCGAGGTAGGCGTAGATGCCGCGCTCGGCATCCAGGTCCACGGCGTCGAGCCACGCCCGCGCGTCGATGCACGCGGTGATCTGGTCGGCGATGTCGACCTCGTCGAGGACCAGCCGGGCGGTGCCCGCGTCGAACCGGGTGACCTCCATCAGGTTCTCCACCAGGTCGTTGAGGCGGCGCGTCTCGCTGACCACGAGCCGCACGGCCGGTTCGATCATCGGGTCCATGCCGCCCGACTCCGAGTCCAGCTCCTCCTCCAGCACCTCGGTGACCGCGGTGATCGCGGTGAGCGGGGTGCGCAGTTCGTGCGACATGTCCGCCACGAACCTGCGGGACGCCTCGTCGCGCGCGGCCATGTCCGCCACGCGTTTCTCCAGCGACTCCGCCGTGCGGTTGAACGTCCGTGACAGATCGGCGAGTTCGTCGGTGCCGGAGACCCGCAGCCGGGTGTCGAGCTGGCCCTCGCCGAGCCTGCGCGCCGCGACGCCGAGCCGGTGCACGGGCTTGAGGACGGTGGTCGCGGCGGCCTGCGCGAGCAGCGCCGAGCCGATCAGCGCGAGGCCGGTCGCGATCCCCAGCGACCAGGCGAGCGAGTTGAGGTCCTTCGCCTCGGGTTCGAGCGACTTCCGCAGGTAGCCGGTCGGCCCGCCGCCCAGCAGCCGGGTGCCCGCCACCAGGTAGGGGGTGCCGTCCTCCACGACCCGCTGCCAGTAGAGGTGGTACGTCGCCGAACCGTCCTTGACCGACGTGTCGTTGGTGCTCGGCGACTGCCTGCCGTTCACGGCGGTGCGCAGCGAGGCCGGCACGTCCCGCAGCGAGAAGCCGTTCAGACCGCCGGAGTTGCCGGAGACGGCGGTGCCGTCGGCGTTCTCCGCGACCAGCAGCACGCTGAAGCGCTGACTGCTGTTGGCCATCTGGTCGGCGGTGCGCTGGAGTTCGTCCTGGGTGGGCCGGACGGGCAGGGTGCCCGCGTGGTTCTGCATCTCCTGCCGGAAGTCGCGCAGCACCGCGTCCTGGGTGCGGGTCAGCACCGCCTCGCGGTTGAGCCAGTACGCGATCCCGGACGCCGACACGGCCGCCGTGAGCGCGACCAGGCCGAAGACCACCACCAGCCGCAGCCGCAGGCTGGTGAACCGCAGCCGTGACAGAACGCCCTTGCGCTCCGAGGCCCAGCCCCGGAGTCCCCCCACCTTGTCGGTCACGCCGCCCTGCCGCCCGTTTCCCCGTCCGCGCGGCGCACCGCCGCGGCCCGCCCCCCGAACGTCCCTCGCGTACGGGCGTGTTCGCGCTCGTGCGTACGGGTCACGAGGGAACGTCCAGTCGGTAGCCGACACCGCGCACGGTACGGATCAGGGTCGGCGACGACGGTACGTCCTCGACCTTCGCGCGCAGCCGCTGGACGCAGGCGTCCACCAGCCGCGAGTCGCCGAGGTAGTCGTGCTCCCACACCAGCCGCAGCAACTGCTGCCGGGACAGGGCCTGTCCGGGCCGCCGGCTCAGTTCGAGCAGCAACCGCAGTTCGGTGGGGGTGAGTTGGAGATCCTCGCCGTTCTTCGTGACGGTCATCGCGGAGCGGTCGATGACCAGGCTGCCGAAGGTCGCCGAGTCGTTCGCCTCGCGCTCCCCGCGGCGCAGCACGGCCCGGATCCGGGCGTCGAGGACCCGTCCCTGCACGGGCTTGACGACATAGTCGTCCGCGCCCGACTCCAGGCCGACCACCACGTCGATGTCGTCGCTGCGCGCGGTGAGCAGGATGATCGGCAGCTGGTCGGTGCGCCGGATGCGACGGCACACCTCGAACCCGTCGATGCCGGGCAGCATCACGTCCAGCACGATCAGGTCCGGCCGCGCCTCGCGCAGCAGTTTGAGGCCGTCCTCTCCGGTCGCGGCCGTGGCAACTCGGTGCCCCTGGCGCGTCAGTGAGAGCTCCAGGGCCGTACGGATGGCGTCGTCGTCCTCGATCAGCAACAGGGAAGGCACGGGCTCATTCTGGCCCATGGGGCGGTCGGGTTTCGACACCCGGACCGCCCCTGCCCGTTACGCACCCCCGCCGCGCGCCCCGCGCGCCCTCTCACGGGTTGCTGTGCGGAGGCGGTGCGACGTCCGTGCGGAACCGGTGCGGCGGGCGCCGAAAGGCGTCTCCGACAGGCCCTGTGACAGCTCTGTGACAGTCGGCGGACACGGTGATGAAGTCGCCCCGGCAGGCTTCTCGGCACAGGCAGAACCGCACGGAACAGCACGACAGACAACCGGGAAGTCCACGACGGGGGGCGCGAGATGACCACGCTGCAGGGCATGAGCACCAGTGCAGTGATCACGCGGCTCCACGACGTGACCCGGGGTTCCGAGAAGTCCGGTGCCGTGGGAGGGCGGGGGTGCTCCCGCGGCACCGGGCGCCAGCACACCGCGACGACGTCCCCGGGGCACCAGCCCCTCGTGGCGGTGGCGGGCGCGCTCACGGGGGAAGCCGGCACGGGGGAGCACGGGGGAACCGCGTACGGGGAGGACACGGGGAAGCGCCGCTCGCTGACGGAGGCGGAGTTCACCGCCTACGTCCAGGAGCGCCGCGCCTCCCTGTACGCGACCGCCTACCACCTCACCGGTGACCGCTTCGAGGCCGAGGACCTGCTCCAGAGCGCCCTGTTCTCGACGTACCGGGCCTGGGAGCGGATCAGCGACAAGGCGGCGGTGGGCGGTTACCTGCGGCGCACGATGACCAATCTGCACATCAGCGCCTGGCGCCGGCGCAAGCTCAACGAGTACCCGACCGAGGAACTGCCGGAGACCGCCGGCGACACGGACGCGATGCGCGGCACCGAACTGCGCGCCGTCCTGTGGCAGGCGCTCGCCCGGCTGCCCGAACTCCAGCGCACCATGCTGGTCCTGCGGTACTACGAGGGCCGCACGGACCCGGAGATCGCGGACATACTCGGCATCAGTGTCGGCACGGTGAAGTCCAGCATCTGGCGCTCGCTGCGCCGGCTGCGCGAGGACGAGGTCCTCAGCTTCGGCCGTGACGAGGAGGAGTCCTTCGGCGAGCTGGTGGCCTGAAGGTCTGAGGGGGGAACGGGGCACCGGTGGTCGGGGGACGACCGGTGGGGTACGGGAGTTCGGGCGCCGGGGGGCGCCCGCCCGGCCCGGGGACCACGGGGGAACGTGGGAAAACGGGGGACACGGGGGGACCACCGGGGGGTGGGGGAGAGCGGGGCTGGAGGGCCGGGGGGTCCGTCCAGCCCCGTTTCCCGTTGTCCGGGGCGGGTCGCTGCGGGGCGGCCGTCCGGGTCAGGCCGGGGTCGTCGTGCGGGCCGGGTCGCCGGCCGGGGTGCGGACCGTGCGGCCCGTCGCCGCCGCGGCCAGCCGGCCGAGCGCCTCGTCCCGATCGCAGGGATGGGCGCCGAGCCCCGACTGCCGCGCCACGATGGCACGTTCGGCACGCATCAGCCGCCAGCCGCGGCGCAGCAGGAACGGCACCGACTTGCGGCCCTCGCGCAGGTCGCGCACGAAACGCCGCCGGAACGTGGTGAACGGACCCCGCGTCAGGCACAGCGCGTCGGCCAGCAGGCCGAGTTCGCGGCAGCGTTCCACTATCTCGGCAGCGAAGATGCCCTCCGCGACGAACAGCCGGGTGCGCCCGATGCTCATCGTGTCCTCGCCGGTACGCGCGCTGAGCCCGATGTCGTACACCGGGACGGCGGTGGCACCCGTCGCGCACAGCCGGGCGATCGCCTCGACCGCGGTGTCCGCGTCCCAGGACGCGGGACTGTCCCAGTCGATGTCGGAACTCCCCGCCACCAGCGGCAGCGTCGGGTCGTCGCCCTCCTTGTAGAAGTCGTCGAGCCGCAGCACCGGCAGACCGGAGCGCGCGGCGACGTGGGACTTGCCCGAGCCCGAGGGGCCGCACAGCAGCACGACACGGGCGGGTGACGCGGGATGGATGCTCACGGGAGACCAGTCTGACGCATGGGCGGGCGCCTGCCGAGCCAGCGGGTCGGCTTTGGAACGCGCGTCACACCTCAACTACCCTTCGTGGCGACCTCATTACTTTCCGTCTCCCTAAGGTGGCAGTGACAGTGGCAGCAGCAACGGGCCGACAGCTCTCCTCCCAGCACCCGACCGCGCGGCGCGCCCTCGTCGCCCTGGCCACCGCGGGCGTCGCCCTCGGCGCCGGTGCGGGCGCCGCGTCGGCGTCGACGGACGGGGGGCCGGCCATCGACGCGGTGCGCACCCGTCCGACCTCCCTCGGCAACGTCGACCCGCTGGCCGGCCTGGACGCGCTCGGCGGCACCCTCGGGTACGTCACCGGACCGCTCTCGGACATCCAGCCGAACCCGCTCGCGGGCACGGGCGTCGACCCGCTCGACAACGGCGTCGGCGCCCAGCTCGCCGACTTCAAGCCCCTGACGTCGCAGGCGCTGACCGCGCCGGTCGCCGAGGCGAAGTCGATCGGTTCCATGCCGGTGATCGGCGGCGTGACGCGGCTGCTCCAGGGCTGAGAGCCCGCGGAGCCGGCCCCGGCGCGCGGAGAGCCGCGTCCGCCCCGGACGGAGGGCGGACGCGGCTCCCGGTCCCCTGCGCCCCCGCGGGGCGCCGGCGGGCCCGTCAGTACGACGAGCCGGACGTGCCCAGTGCTCCCGTCGGGTGCCAGACCGTCTTGGTCTCCAGGAACGCCGTCATGCGGTCCGTGCCGGGGACCGCCGCCCAGTCCACAGGCTGTGGACGAAGGACGCGCTTCAGGTTGTCCGCGGCGGCGATCTCCAGGTCCTTCGCCAGTGCGGCGTCGGCACCCGTGAGGTCGATCGCGTTGACGTCCTGGTGCGCGGCCAGCGACGGCGCGATCTCCGCCGTGCGGCCGGTCAGGATGTTCACCACGCCGCCGGGCACGTCCGAGGTGGCCAGCACCTCGCCGAACGACAGCGCGGGCAGTGCGAGGCGCTCCGAGGCGATCAGTACCGCCGTGCAGCCGGTCGCGACCACCGGGGCGAGCACCGAGACCAGGCCGAGCAGGGACGAGTCCTGCGGCGCCAACACCGCGACGACACCGGTCGGTTCGGGGGTGGAGAGGTTGAAGTACGGTCCCGCGACCGGGTTCCCGCCGCCGACCACCTGGGCGATCTTGTCGGTCCAGCCCGCGTACCAGACCCAGCGGTCCACCGCCGCGTCCACCTGGGCGGCCGCCTCGGCGCGCGGGACACCCTCGGCGTCCGCGACCTCCGCCGCGAACTGCTCCCGGCGGCCCTCCAGCATCTCCGCGACGCGGTACAGGACCTGGCCGCGGTTGTACGCGGTCGCTCCCGACCAGCCGCCGAACGCCTTGCGCGCGGCGACCACCGCGTCCCGGGCGTCCTTGCGGGACGAAAGGGGCGCGTTGGCCAGCCAGTTGTCCTTGGAGTCGGTCACCTCGTACACCCGGCCGCTCTCGGAACGCGGGAACTTCCCGCCGACGTACAGCTTGTAGGTCTTGAAGACGCCCAGCCGCACGGCGCGTTCGGGACCGGCGGTCGCCTCCGCGGCCGAACCGGCCTTCTTCTTCACGGACTTGCCGTGGTTGTCGGTCTTGCCGTGGGACTCAGACATCGAGGTACGCCTCCAGGCCGTGCCGGCCGCCCTCGCGGCCGTAGCCCGACTCCTTGTAGCCGCCGAACGGGGAGGCCGGGTCGAACTTGTTGAACGTGTTGGACCAGATCACGCCCGCGCGCAGCCGGCCGGCGACGGCCAGCATCCGCGAGCCCTTCTCCGTCCAGATGCCCGCGGAGAGCCCGTACGGCGTGTTGTTGGCCTTGGCGACGGCCTCCTCCGGCGTGCGGAACGTCAGCACCGAGAGCACCGGGCCGAAGATCTCGTCGCGCGCGACCGTGTGCGCCTGGGTGACGCCCGTGAACAGCGTCGGCGCGAACCAGTAACCGGACGAGGGCAGTTCGCACTCCGGCGACCAGCGTTCGGCGCCCTCCGCCTCGCCCTGGTCGGCGAGTGCGGTGATCCGGGCGAGCTGCTCGGCGGAGTTGATCGCGCCGATGTCGGTGTTCTTGTCGAGCGGGTCGCCCAGGCGCAGGGTGGACAGCCGCCGCTTGAGCGCGTCCAGCACCTCGTCGTGCACCGACTCCTGGACCAAGAGCCGGCTGCCCGCGCAGCACACCTGGCCCTGGTTGAAGAAGATGCCGTTCACGATGCCCTCGACGGCCTGGTCCAGCGGGGCGTCGTCGAAGACGATGTTGGCGCCCTTGCCGCCGAGTTCGAGGGTGAGCTTCTTGTCGCTGCCGGCGACGGTCCGCGCGATCTCCTTGCCGACCGCCGTGGAGCCGGTGAACGCCACCTTGTTCACGTCCGGGTGGGCCACCAGCGCCGCGCCCGCGTCGCCGTGCCCGGTCAGGATGTTGACGACGCCGCGCGGCAGGCCCGCCTGGCGGCAGACGTCCGCGAAGAACAGCGCCGACAGCGGTGTGGTCTCCGCCGGCTTCAGCACCACCGTGTTGCCGGTGGCCAGCGCCGGGGCGATCTTCCACGCCAGCATGAGCAGCGGGAAGTTCCACGGGATGACCTGGCCGGCCACGCCCAGCGGCTTCGGGGCGGGGCCGAAGCCCGCGTGCTCCAGCTTGTCGGCCCAGCCCGCGTAGTAGAAGAAGTGCGCGGCGACCAGCGGGAGGTCCGCGTCGCGGGTCTCCCGGATCGGCTTGCCGTTGTCCAGGGTCTCCAGGACGGCCAGTTCGCGGCTGCGCTCCTGGATGATGCGCGCGATGCGGAACAGGTACTTGGCGCGCTCGGTGCCGGGCAGCGCCGACCACGGGCCGAACGCCCGCCGGGCGGCGGCGACCGCGCGGTCGACGTCGGCCTCGCCGGCGCGCGCCACCTCGGAGAGGACCTCCTCGGTGGACGGGCTGACCGTCTTGAAGACCCGGCCGTCGGCGGCCTCGGTGAACTCGCCGTCGACGAACAGCCCGTACGAGGGCGCGATGTCGACGACCGCGCGCGACTCCGGGGCCGGCGCGTAGGTGAATGCGGATGCCATGGTGATCAGTCCACCGTCACGTAGTCGGGGCCGGAGTAGCGGCCGGTGGCCAGCTTCTGACGCTGCATCAGCAGGTCGTTCAGGAGCGAGGACGCGCCGAAGCGGAACCAGTGGTTGTCCAGCCAGTCCTCGCCCGCCGTCTCGTTGACGAGCACCAGGAACTTGATCGCGTCCTTGGTGGTGCGGATGCCGCCGGCCGGCTTCACGCCGACCTGCGTGCCCGTCGCCGCGCGGAAGTCCCGGACGGCCTCCAGCATGAGCAGGGTGTTCGCCGGGGTGGCGTTCACGGCGACCTTGCCGGTCGACGTCTTGATGAAGTCGGCCCCGGCCAGCATGCCGAGCCAGCTCGCGCGCCGGATGTTGTCGTACGTCGACAGCTCGCCGGTCTCGAAGATGACCTTCAGGCGCGCGTCGCCGGAGGCCTCCTTCACCGCGGTGATCTCGTCGAACACCTTCAGGTAGCGGCCGGCCAGGAACGCGCCCCGGTCGATGACCATGTCGATCTCGTCGGCGCCGGCCGCGACCGCGGAACGCACGTCGGCGAGCTTGACCTCCAGCGGCGCGCGGCCCGCCGGGAACGCGGTGGCGACCGACGCGACCAGCACGCCGGAACCGGCGACGGCCTCCTTGGCGGCGGCCACCATGTCGGGATAGACGCACACCGCGGCCGTGGACGGCGCGGTGCGGTCGGTCGGGTCGGGGCGGACCGCCTTGGCGCCGAGCGCCCGGACCTTGCCCGGGGTGTCCGCGCCTTCCAGCGTCGTCAGGTCGACCATCGAGACGGCCAGGTCGATGGCGTACGCCTTCGCGGTCGTCTTCACGGAACGGGTGCCGAGCGAGGCGGCACGCGCCTCCAGGCCGACCGGATCGACGCCGGGCAGGCCGTGCAGGAAGCGGCGCAGCGAGCTGTCGGACGCGGCGACGTCCGCGAACGCGGTGCGGGTGGCGCCGCCCGTACCGGGCGGCGCCGGGCGCTCGGAAGAGGGTGCAGTGGTGGGCATGGTCACCAGGCGAGCATATCTACGCGCGTAGCGGCTGTACACCCCCGGGAGTTGATGCGGAACGCCGGCGGGGCGGCGGGGGACCGGGCGGCGCGGGACGGGCTGTTGGGGTGCGGGGAGGGGCGCCGGCGGGGGTGCGGGGTGGGGCGTCGATAGGGGTGCGGGGGCGCGGGGTTGCGTGTGCGGGGTGCCTCTGTGCCCGCGCCGCCCCGCCGCCTGCCGCTTGCCCCGCCCCCGCCCCCGCCCCGCGAGACCGACCTCATACGCGATGCGCGCCGCCCGTCGTGCACAATCGGGGCCATGACGTCCCCGCAGTCCCCGTCCCCCGCGCCGCAGCCGCCGGTACCCGCGTCCAAGGACCGGATCTACCGGTCGCCCGCCGGCATGGCCGGCGGTTTCGCGCTGCTCGTCATCGTCGGCTGGCTCGGCATCGACGGCATCGTCTCCGGTCACGGCCGTACGCCCTGGCTGGCGCTCGCCTCGCTGATCCTGCTGCTCCCGCTGATCATCGCGTTCACGCTGCGCCCGGCGGTCTACGTCAACGACGACCGGCTGCGCGTGCGCAACCCGCTGCGCAGCATCACGCTGCCGTGGGGGGCGGTGACCGGACTGCGCTCGGGCTACTCGAACGAGGTCCTGACCGGCGACGCCGCGACCAAGTACCAGCTCTGGGCCATCCCCGTCTCGCTGCGCGCCCGCAAGAAGGCGGCCCGCAAGCAGGCCCGCGCGACGGCGGCCGTACGGCCCGGCGGCGGCCGCTCCAGGGCGCCGGGCCTCGGCCTCGGCTTCGGCAGCTTCGGCGGCGGCGGCCTGGACACCGACAGCGCGCCCTCCCGCGCCGAGTCGGACAAGATCATGGACGAGCTGCGCCAACTGCACGAGCAGCGCGGCGCGGAGAAGTCCGCGCAGGGCGAGGTCACGGTGCGCTGGGCGTACGAGATCATGGCGCCTGCGGTGGCCGGGGCCGTACTGCTGGCGATCCTGATCGCCGTCGGCTGAGGCGCCGGGCGCCGGGCGCAGTAGCTTCCCGGTGCGGGCCGGCGGGCCCGTGTTCGTCACTCCCGCCCCTGTCCCACCCCGGCGGGACCCGTGCTCCGGGCGCACAGCCCACGCACGGTTTCGCCGGTCATGATCGCCTCCCTCGGCCGCGACGACGGCCGCCCCCACTCCCGAGGCGTCGCTGAGGACCGCTTCCCCGGTCCCCTCTCACGCCCCAGGAGACTTCCGTGCACCCCGACGCCGTCCCGGCGCACCCCCTGTCGCCCGCCGACGACACCCCGCCACGCCCGGTGCCGCTGCCCGGCACCGCGATACCCGACGGCTGCCCGCCCTGGGACGGAGAGCCGGTGCGGGCCTGGCTCGCGGCCCTGCCACCGCGTCCGGTGTCCGGGCCGGTGCGGACGATCACCCTGGCCGCCCTGGTCCTGCTCGCGGCCGGGGGCGGCTGCCTGCTGTCCCGGTACGCGCACGTACCCGCGTTCCTGGCGGCGTTCCTGGGCCTTCAGGTCGTGCTGCCGGCGATCCGCCCCGAGGCGCCGCGGGTCACGTCGCCGCTGCTGCTGGTGGCCGGCGCCGTGCTCTCGCCGTGGCCGCTGTGGGGCGAACTGGTCGGTGCGGCCGTGGTATTGGCCTCCTGGGCGGTGGCCGAGACGCGACTGCGCTCCCGCGCGCGACAGCGTTCGGCGGCTCTGGCGGCGACCGGCCCGGTGACCGCCCCGGTGCCCCCGGAGGCGCGGGCACCGGATCGCGGGGCGGTGCTCGCGACCCTCGGCGTTCTCGTCCTGGTGACAGGGGTTCCCAGGGCGATCGCGGCCCCCTGGTGGCGGCTTGCCGACGAGCGCGGCGTCACTCCCTCCCTCGGCTGGTCGGCGATCGGCGCGGGCGCGACGCTGCTGCTGTCCGCCGCCCTGGCCCGGCGCCGGGCGCTCGTACTGCGCAGGGCCCCCGTCCCCGTCCTGCGCGTGCTGCTGCGCGAGAGCGCCGCCCTCGACACGGAGGTCTACGCAGCCGGGGACACGCGGGCGGCCCGCGCGCTGTTCACGGTGGCGCTGACGGTGCGGGACGGCAAGAGCACCTCCGACCAGGACGGGCAGGCCCGTTTCAAGGCGGTCGTCGCCCGCGGTCCTGCCGTCGAACCGGGCCCGCTGCGGGAAGCCGTCCTGTACGGACCGCCGCACGACGGAGCCGAACTGGTCGTCGTCAGCGCCGCGGAGGACCCCGGTCTGCCGCCGACGACGAGGGTGTCCACCGGGCCCGTGCGGCCGCTGTCGGAGGCGTGCGCGCGGCGCCTCGCGCGGACCTCGACCGCCGCGGCCGCGCGTGCCCGTCGCGCGCGTGAGGAACTTGCGGCCGCGGTCGAGCGGTTCTCGCGCGCCGAGGGTCCCGTAGATCCCGTACCGGTACGGACGTGGCACGCCGGCGTGCTCGACCGTGTCGTCGCCCTGCTGGTCGTCCCGTGGGCCGCCGAGGCACTCCTCGGCGACCGCGGCCCGTGGCCGTCCCTCTCCGGCCTCGCCCTGGTGCTCGGCGGCCTGTACCTGCCGTCCCGGCTGGTCTGGCGGATCACCGCGGACAGCACCGGCCTGTGGTGCACCGGATGGTTCCGCGTCCACCACGTCGGCTGGGACGAACTGCGCGTCGTCGCGTGGGAGAGGGGCGAACTCCTGATCGGCAGCAGGTGGACGACGTTTCCCGACCGCAGACTCCGGTTCGTCCGCACGTACCTGCCGAGTCGCTGGGTGACGGGTCCTCACCCGGGCGCACTCGTCGCCGCGCGGATGACGGCGATGTGGCGCGATCCGGCGCTGCGGCCCGGCACCGAGTCCGACGTGCGCCGCCGCGGACGGCCCCTGTGGTCGCTCGTCGTGCCGCTGGCCGTGTCCTGGTCGGCCGCGTTGTTGCTCCTGGGCTGAGAAGCACGCGCGCGTGTGCGCTCGCTGCGCGGCGCCGGGGGACGCCCCCGACGCGCGCCGGACGGACGCGCGCACGTGCGCGCGGGGTGCCCCGGTTCCCCGGAACACCCCGCGCGTACCGCCCCGTTCAGATGCCGGCCGCCGCCGACAGGTCGCGCTTGACCGCCGCGAGGCGGTCCGCCGCCGTGGTGCGGGCGGCGGGCAGGTCCGCGTGGGAGGCGACCGGGACGACGGCCTCCAGGTAGCACTTCAGCTTCGGTTCCGTGCCGCTCGGACGGACGATGACGCGGGCCCCGTCGAGGGTGTAGCGCAGTCCGTCGGTCGGCGGGAGCGCCGCCGTGCCCAGGGTGAGGTCCTCGGCCGCGGTCACCGCCAGGCCGCCCAGCGTCGCCGGCGGTGCCTCGCGCAGGCGCCGCATCGCGTTCGCGATGACGGAGAGGTCCTCGACCCGCACCGAGAGCTGGTCCGTGGCGTGCAGGCCGTGCTCCACCGCCAGGTCGTCGAGCAGGTCGAGCAGGGTGCGGCCCTCCTCCTTCAGCTCCGAGGCCAGTTCCGTCACCAGCAGCGCCGCCGTGACGCCGTCCTTGTCGCGCACGCCGTCCGGGTCGACGCAGTAGCCGAGCGCCTCCTCGTAGCCGTAGCGCAGGCCCTCCACGCGGGCGATCCACTTGAAGCCCGTCAGCGTCTCCTCGTGGGCGAGGCCCGCCCGTTCGGCGATCCTGCCGAGCAGCGACGACGACACGATCGACTCGGCGAACGTGCCGCGCGCACCCCGCTTCACCAGGTGCGCGGCGAGCAGCGAACCCACCTCGTCGCCGCGCAGCATGCGCCAGTCGGCGCCGTCCTTGACGGCCACCGCGCACCGGTCGGCGTCCGGGTCGTTGGCGACGATCAGGTCGGGCTCGCTGCGCCGGGCCTCGGCGAACGCGAGGTCCATCGCGCCCGGCTCCTCCGGGTTGGGGAAGGCGACCGTCGGGAAGTCCGGGTCGGGCTCGGCCTGTTCGGCGACCAGCACGGGCGCGGGGAAGCCGGCCCGCGCGAACGCCGCCAGCAGCGTCTCCGTGCCGACGCCGTGCATCGCGGTGTAGACCGTGCGGGCCGTGCGCGGCGAGCCCTCGGCCAGGACGGCGTCCGTGCGCGCGAGGTACGCGTCGAGCACGGAGTCGTCCAGGATCTCCCAGCCGCTCTCGGGCCGCGGCACGTCGGCCAGCGCCGCGACGGCCTCGATCTCGGCGGCGATCTCCCCGTCGACGGGCGGCACGATCTGCGAGCCGCCGCCCAGGTACACCTTGTAGCCGTTGTCGCGGGGCGGGTTGTGGCTGGCGGTCACCTCGACGCCCGCGATCGCGCCCAGGTGCCGTATGGCGAACGCGAGCACCGGGGTCGGCAGCGGGCGGGGGAGCACGGCCGCGCGCAGGCCCGCGCCCGTCATGACGGCGGCGGTGTCGCGCGCGAAGTCGGCCGACTTGTGGCGGGCGTCGTAGCCCACGACGACGACGCCGGGCGTGCCGTCGGGGCCGTCCGCCAGGCCGTTCTTCTTGAGGTACGCGGCGAGGCCGGCCGCCGCGCGGATCACCACGGAACGGTTCATGCGCATCGGGCCCGCGCCCAGTTCGCCGCGCAGCCCCGCGGTGCCGAACTGGAGCATGCCGTCGAAGCGGGCGCCGAGTTCGGCGGTGTCCTCGGCCTCGATGAGCTTCGCGAGCTCCTCGGCGGTCTCCGGGTCGGGGTCCTCGGCCAGCCATGCCGTGGCCCGTGCGATGAGTTCGTCGTGCACGTGGGTCAACCTCTCGTCTGTCTGTACGGCGCGCGTGCGGGCGCGTGCGCGAACGCGGCTACGCGCGCGAGTGCGTGCGGGGCCCGGACCTGTGCTCTACCCCGCGGACGCGGTCCCGGACCGCCGGGGACCCCGCGAGAACACCCGGCCGCTCCGCGCGTCCGGCCGGGACGCCACTCCGGTGCCCGCCCGGCCGCTTCCCACGCCGCTCCCGTCCGCGAACCCGCACGCGGGCACCGGGCGGGGGCGGACGGCCGGTACGCGCGCGGGTGGCCGCCGAAGGGGTTCGAAGGGCGGTGCGGGAGTGCGCGACCGCGTCAGCTCACAGCCGGCCCAGCACCTGCGCCAGCAGCGACCCCATGCGGGTGGCGCTGTCGCGTCCCGCCCGGAGGACCTCCTCGTGGTTCAGCGGCTCGCCCGTCATGCCGGCGGCGAGGTTCGTCACGAGGGAGATGCCCAGCACCTCCGCGCCCGCCTCGCGGGCGGCGATCGCCTCCAGCACCGTGGACATGCCCACCAGGTCCGCGCCGATGGTCCGCGCCATGCGGATCTCGGCGGGCGTCTCGTAGTGCGGGCCGGGGAACTGCGCATAGACGCCCTCCTCGAGGGAGGAGTCGATCTCCTTGCACAGCGAGCGCAGCCGCGGCGAGTACAGGTCGGTGAGGTCGACGAAGTTCGGGCCGACGATCGGCGAGGTCGCCGTCAGGTTGATGTGGTCGCTGATCAGGACCGGCTGGCCGGGCCGCATGCCCTCGCGCAGACCGCCGCAGCCGTTGGTCAGCACGACGGTCTTGGCGCCGGCGGCGACGGCCGTGCGGACGCCGTGCGCGACCGCGGCCACGCCGCGTCCCTCGTAGTAGTGGGTGCGGCCCAGGAAGACGAGCGCACGCTTCTCCCCGATCGCGTACGAGCGGATCGTGCCGCCGTGCCCCTCGACCACCGGCGCCGGGAAGCCGGGCAGTTCGGTGACCGGGAACTCGGCGACGGCCGTGCCGAGCGCGTCCACCGCGGGGGCCCAGCCCGAGCCCATCACGAGGGCGACGTCGTGGGTCTCGGCGCCGGTCAGTTCGCGCAGTCGCGCGGCGGCGGCGTCAGCGGCGGCGTGGGGGTCGCCCTGGATGTCGTCCGGAAGGAGAGATGCGTTCACGCCGATGAGGGTAGCCGCTCACGGCCTACGCGCGTAGATGCCTGAGGGTGTGCGAGTGCGATCGTTGTCTTGTCGTTTCCAACGAGGGCGACCGGTCGCCGGTCCCGCCCGAAACCGCCCGTAAGGGGGCGGAAGGGGTGGGGAGTTGGACGCCGGGGCTCGTCCCGCCGCGGCGGCCGGCCGGGACCGCCCGCGGCCGTCGCGCGGTCAGCAGGGGCGCTTGCGCAGTTCCATCACGTAGTCGTGCGGGGCGCCCGCCGATTCGGCGGCGTCGGCGATCTCGCCGAGGTAGCGCGCGGAGGGCAGGCCGCCCTCGTAGCCGTTCAGGACGTAGACCCAGCCGGGTTCCTCGCCGTCCAGCGTGTGCACACGCACCCGTACCCGGCGATAGATGTCGAGGCCGACACCCTCCCAGCGGTCCAGGTGCTCCTCGTCCAGCGGGGCGATGTCGTACAGCGCCACGAAGACCTGCGAGCCCGGCTCCTCGACGACCGTCGCCAGCGCGCCGCTGCCGAGCGCGTCGCTGCCCGCGCCCGAGCCGCCGCCCACCGGCCCGCTGCCCACGCCCCCGTCCCAGCCGAGGTCCGGCTCGCCCTGCTCGGGCCTGGCGCCGGAGGGGTCCGACGGGATCACGTTCCAGGGCTCGCCGCCGAACGTCAGCCGCCACCCGTTCAGCCAGCCGGTGGCACGCAGCGGCGAGTGCGGGGCGCGGCGGGACATCAGCCGCGCGTCGAGGTTGCCGGCGTACGCGGCGTAGAGCGACATGCGACGAGGGTACGTCAGCGGCCCCGCCCGTCCCGCCGGTCACGGACGTCCCGTACGGCGCCGGGCGGGCCCGCTGCCGGCGCCGTCCGGGCGCCGTCCGGGGGCCGTGCGGCGCCGTACGGGACGTCCGGCGCGCCCCCGGCGGCGGGGCGGCTCCCGGGGCGCCGGGGCGGCGACTGTGACGAGGGTCCCCGCCCCCGTGGCGCGACGGCCTTGAGGCGTGCGGGACAATGGAGTACGTGACTCGGATCGTGATCATCGGTGGCGGACCCGGCGGATACGAAGCGGCCCTGGTGGCCGCCCAACTCGGCGCGGAGGTGACCGTCGTCGACTGCGACGGCCTGGGCGGTGCGTCGGTGCTGACCGACTGCGTGCCGTCCAAGACCCTCATCGCCACGGCCGAGGTGATGACCACCTTCGACTCCTCGTACGAGGAGCTGGGGATCATCGTCGCCGACGACACGCCGCCGCTGGAGCAGGCCGCCCGCATCATCGGCGTGGACCTCGGCAAGGTCAACCGCCGTGTGAAGCGGCTCGCGCTCGCCCAGTCGCACGACATCACCGCCTCCGTGACCCGGGCCGGCGCCCGTGTGCTGCGCGGACGCGGGCGGCTCGACGGCCTCCAGGCGGCGGACGGTTCCCGCAAGGTGATCGTGCGCGCCGCCGACGGCACCGAGGAGACCCTCGTCGCCGACGCCGTGCTCGTCGCGACCGGCGCCCACCCCCGCGAGGTGCCCGACGCGCAGCCCGACGGCGAGCGCATCCTCAACTGGACCCAGGTCTACGACCTCACCGAACTGCCCGAGGAGCTGATCGTGGTCGGCTCCGGCGTCACCGGCGCCGAGTTCGCCGGCGCCTACCAGGCGCTCGGCTCCAAGGTCACCCTCGTCTCCTCCCGCGACCGCGTGCTGCCCGGCGAGGACCCGGACGCGGCCGCCGTCCTGGAGGACGTCTTCCGGCGCCGCGGCATGAACGTCATGGCCCGCTCCCGCGCCCAGGCCGCCAAGCGGGTCGGCGACCGGGTCGAGGTCACCCTCACCGACGGCCGCGTGATCAGCGGCTCGCACTGCCTGATGGCGGTCGGCGGCATCCCGAA
The DNA here is from genome assembly GCF_042956945.1 of Streptomyces sp. NPDC008150. NCBI lineage: Bacteria > Bacillati > Actinomycetota > Actinomycetes > Kitasatosporales > Streptomycetaceae > Streptomyces > Streptomyces sp. NPDC008150. The sequence goes on from NZ_JBIBHJ010000009.1 coordinate 336,043, forward strand.
CAGTGCCGGCATGGGACTTGAGGAGGCCGGGGTCAAGGTGCGCGACTCCGGTCACATCAAGACCGACCGGGTCTCCCGGACCTCGGCACCCGGCGTGTACGCGGCGGGCGACGTCACCGGCGTCTTCCCGCTCGCCTCGGTCGCCGCCATGCAGGGCCGCATCGCCATGTACCACTTCCTCGGCGACGCGGTGGCCCCGCTGAACCTCAAGACGGTCTCCTCGAACGTCTTCACGGATCCCGAGATCGCCACCGTCGGCGTCAGCCAGGCCGACATCGACTCCGGCCGCATCGAGGCCCGCTCGGTGAAGCTGCCCCTGCTGCGCAACCCGCGCGCCAAGATGCAGGGCATCCGGGACGGCTTCGTCAAGATCTTCTGCCGTCCGGGCACCGGCACCGTGGTCGGCGGCGTGGTCGTCGCGCCCCGCGCCTCGGAGCTGATCCACCCGATCTCGCTCGCCGTGGACAACAGCCTGACGGTGGAGCAGATCGCCGGCACGTTCACCGTCTACCCGTCCCTCTCGGGCTCCATCGCCGAGGTCGCCCGCCAGCTGCACACCCGCAAGGCGGCCGACGAGGCGTAGGCGCTCCCGGCGGCGGGGGAGCCGGTGCGGCCCGACGGCCCCGACTCCCCCCGCCGCGGCCGGAAGTCGTTCCCCGCTGGTCACGGGGAGTCGCGGCCCATTTCCGCGGCATAGGCAACAGGAGTAGGCCACATACCACTTACTGCCCTCCTGTGCGAACAACTTCTGTTATTCGCCGCAAACTGCTGAAAGCAGACGGTCGTTGGGGTTACTGTCAGTTTCGTGTTCGCTGCAGAACGTCGCCAATTGATCCTCGAAATGGTGCGCGCGAACGGGGCCGTGTCGCTCCGTGAGCTCGCCCGCGTCGTCCAGACCTCCGAAGTGACCGTACGGCGGGACGTGCGTGCACTGGAGGCAGAAGGACTCCTCGACCGCCGGCACGGCGGTGCGGTACTGCCGGGCGGCTTCACGCGGGAGTCCGGCTTTCCGCAGAAATCCCATCTCGCGACCGCCGAGAAGACGGCCATCGCCGATCTCGCCGCGAGCTTCGTCGAAGAGGGCGAAGCCATCGTGGTCGGCGCCGGCACCACCACGCAGGAGCTGGCACGCCGGCTCGCGCGGGTGCCCGGCCTGACCGTCGTCACCAACTCCCTCCTGGTGGCACAGGCGTTGGCCCACGCAAACCGGGTCGAGGTCGTGATGACCGGCGGCACCCTGCGGGGCTCCAACTACGCTCTGGTCGGCTCCGGTGCCGAGCAGTCCCTCCAGGGGCTGCGCGTCTCCAAGGCCTTCCTCTCCGGGAGCGGGCTCACCGCCGAGCGCGGGCTGTCCACGTCCAACATGCTCTCCGCCTCCGTCGACCGGAGCCTGGTGCAGGCCGCCGCCGAGGTCGTGGTCCTGGCGGACCACACCAAACTGGGCGCCGACACCATGTTCCAGACGGTGCCCACGGACGTGATCACCCGCCTCGTCACCGACGAGCCGCCCGGTCACGACGACCGTGCGGCCACGGAGTTGCAGGCCCTCGCCGACCAGGGGGTGCAGATCGCCGTGGCCGGGGCGCCCGGGGCGTCGGGGGGTGATCAGGTCCCGGCGCGCCAACAGCGTCGGGACCTGCCTCTGCCGGGGCCGCGCCGCGGCCAGGGGCCGGGTGCCACGGGCGCGTTGCGTGCCGCGGCGGTCGTGGGGGAGCAGGCGCCGGGCGCCGAACGGGCGAGGGTCGCCGACCTGCGCCGGCGCTAGGGCGCGGACCGGCACCCGCCGGACCCGCGCCCGCCGGGCCGCACCCGCGGCCGACGGTGCCCGAGCGTCGCCGTCCGCGCCAACGGAGAAGGACCGCGCGGGAGTTGATCCCGACGCGGTCCTCGACCGTTGCCTGCGCGTGTCTTCCGTGCCTCGCGGCCCGGTGTCAGTCCTTGATCTCGCAGATGGGTGCGCCCGAGGTGAGGGAGGCGCCGACGTCCGCGGTCAGGCCCTTGATCGTGCCGGACTTGTGGGCGTTGAGGGGCTGTTCCATCTTCATGGCCTCCAGGACCACGATCAGGTCGCCCTCCTTGACCTCCTGGCCCTCCTCCACCGCGATCTTCACGATGGTGCCCTGCATCGGCGAGGCCAGCGTGTCGCCCGAGGCGGCCGGGCCGGACTTCTTCGCCGCCCTGCGCTTGGGCCGCGCACCCGCCGCGAGCCCCGTACGGGCCAGCGACATGCCCAGCGACGACGGCAGCGACACCTCCAGACGCTTCCCGCCGACCTCGACCACGACCGTCTCGCGGCCCGACTCGTCCTCGCCCTCCGCGTCCGCACCCGGCGCCGTGAACGGCGGGATCTCATTGACGAACTCCGTCTCGATCCACCGCGTGTGGATCGTGAACGGGTCCCGGGAACCGCCCAGTTCGGGCGCGAACGCCGCATCCCGCACGACCGCGCGGTGGAACGGGATCGCGGTGGCCATGCCCTCGACACGGAACTCCGCCAGCGCACGCGCCGAACGCTCCAGCGCCTCCTTGCGGGTCCGCCCCGTCACCACCAGCTTCGCCAGCAACGAGTCCCACGCCGGACCGATCACACTGCCCGACTCCACCCCCGCGTCCAGCCGCACACCCGGACCCGACGGCGCCTCGAACACACTCACCGTGCCCGGCGCCGGCAGGAACCCGCGCCCCGGGTCCTCACCGTTGATACGGAACTCGAACGAGTGACCCCGCAACACCGGGTCCCCGTAGCCCAGTTCCTCACCGTCCGCGATACGGAACATCTCCCGCACCAGGTCGATGCCCGCGACCTCCTCGGTCACCGGGTGCTCCACCTGCAAACGGGTGTTGACCTCCAGGAACGAGATCGTGCCGTCGTTGCCGACCAGGAACTCCACCGTGCCGGCGCCGACATAACCGGCCTCCGAGAGGATCGCCTTCGACGCCGTGTAGAGCTGCTCGGTCTGCGCCTCGGTCAGGAACGGCGCGGGAGCCTCCTCCACCAGCTTCTGGTGGCGGCGCTGCAGCGAGCAGTCACGGGTGGACACCACCACGACGTTGCCGTGCGTGTCGGCCAGGCACTGCGTCTCCACGTGCCGCGGCTTGTCGAGGTAGCGCTCCACGAAGCACTCACCACGCCCGAACGCGGCCACCGCCTCACGCACCGCCGAGTCGTACAGCTCCGGCACTTCCTCCAGCGTCCGGGCGACCTTCAGACCCCGGCCGCCACCGCCGAACGCCGCCTTGATCGCGATCGGCAGCCCGTTCTCCCGGGCGAACGCCACGACCTCCTCCGCACCCGACACCGGATCCGGCGTACCCGCGACCAGCGGCGCACCGGCACGCTGCGCGATGTGCCGGGCGGCGACCTTGTCCCCCAGATCCCGGATCGCG
>NZ_JBIBHJ010000010.1:0-120638 GCF_042956945.1 Streptomyces sp. NPDC008150
GCCCAGGATCCGGGTGGGTTCGTGCATCACCGTGCCCGGGGTCTTCACCTCGACCGCGAACTCCTCCAGCGGCCGCACCGGCAGCTCACGCAGCAGCAACCCGCCGTTGGCGTAGGGGCTGTTGCCGAGGCGGGCGGGCTTCGGGGGCACGCAGGCCAGGACCTCCTCGACGGGCCGGCCGTCCGCGTCGAAGAGTTCCTCGGGGCGGTAGGAGCGCAGCCACTCCTCCAACTGCCGCAGGTGTTCCGGGTTTTCGCGCACCTCGGCCAGCGGGACCTGGTGGGCGCGCCAAGTCCCCTCCACGGGAAGGCCGTCGACCTCGGCGGGGCCCGTGAAGCCCTTCGGGGTGCGCAGCACGATCATGGGCCAGCGCGGGCGTTCGGTGCTGTCCTCCTCGCGGGCCGTGCGCTGGAGCAGGGCGATGCGGTCCAGCGCCCGGTCGAACGCGGAGGCGAGCGCGCGGTGGACCTCCACCGGGTCGTCGCTGGTGACGTGGATGGGTTCGTGGCCGTAGCCGCGCAGGAGTTCGTCGAGTTCCGGCTCGGGCAGCCGCGCCAGCACCGACGGGTTCGCGATCTTGTAGCCGTTCAGGTGCAGGATCGGCAGCACCGCACCGTCACGCACCGGGTCCAGGAACTTGTTCGAGTGCCACGACGCCGCCAGCGGACCCGTCTCCGCCTCCCCGTCCCCCACCACACAGGCCACCAGCAGATTCGGATTGTCGAACGCCGCACCATAGGCGTGCGACAGCGAGTACCCCAGCTCACCGCCCTCGTGGATCGACCCCGGCGTCTCCGGGGCCACATGACTCGGGATCCCGCCCGGGAACGAGAACTGCCGAAACAGCCGCCCCATCCCCTCCGCGTCCCGCGACACGTCCGGATACACCCCGCTGTAACTGCCCTCCAGCCACGAGTTCGCCACCACCGCCGGACCCCCGTGCCCCGGCCCCCACACGCACAGCACGTCCAGCCCCCGCGCACCGATCACCCGGTTCAGATGCGTGTACACCAGGTTCAGCCCCGGCGACGTACCCCAGTGACCCAGCAGCCGCGGCTTCACGTGCTCCAGCGACAACGGCTCCCGCAGCAACGGATTCGCCAGCAGGTAGATCTGCCCCACCGCCAGATAGTTCGCCGCCCGCCAGTGCGCGTCCAGCGCACGCAACTCCGCCTCACCGAGAACCGTTTCGGTACCCGAACCGGCGTCGAAACCGGCCCCGCTGCTGGTGCCCTGCTGCTCTGCCTGGGACATGGGGGACTCCGTGTGTCGTCTTCCGCGGCTGCGGTCGGACTCGGTGGACGGCGTGCGCGACGGCCCTCGCCGCGCCGGACTCGGCCGGGCGCGACGGATTCTCACGATACGGCCGCCGTCGCCGCGCCGCCGGGGGAGAGGCGGCCGGCCGGACCCCCCCTCGGCGCCCCCCGGCGCCGTGGGCGGGTCCGTGGCCGCCCGCGTACCGCCCCCGCTCCGTCCGGTCGGCCGCGCCCGGGATGTTCACTCCGCCGGGCGAGCCGCGGGCCGGTCCCGATCCCGCTGATCAGGACGCCGCGCGGAGCGACGCGGGGCGGCCGCGGATCCGGTGCGCGGCCGGGTGTTTGCGACCGGGGGCCGGGGGCAGGCGCACCTTCAGTGCTTCGGACAGCAGGCACCTCCGTGGGAGCGGACACCGTTCCCCCCGGCAGGTCTGTCCGACCGCCGCCCCGCTCCCACGGCGACCGTCCAACCCGGATGTCCCTTCAGGGAGTTGCGAGGCACCGATGCGAACCCAAGCAAGCGCGAGGCACCATCCGCACGACGACGCCCCCGACACGGCGTCCGCGTTCCGGCGACTGGCGGCACTGCCCGCCGGACCCCGACGCGACGCCCTGCGCGGCGAGATCGTCGAGGCGTGGCTGCCGATGGCCGAACGGCTGGCGGGACGCTTCCGCAGCCGCGGCGAGAGCTACGAGGACCTGCGGCAGGTCGCCGCCCTCGGTCTGGTCAAGGCCGTGGACCGCTACGACCCCGACCTCGGCAACGCCTTCGAGAGCTACGCCGTCCCCACCATCACCGGCGAGATCAAGCGGCACTTCCGCGACCACATGTGGACGCTGCACGTGCCGCGCCGTGTCCAGGACCTGCGCAACCGGGTGCGGGTCGCGAGCCAGGAACTCTCGCAGACCATCCCGGGCCGCGCCCCGACCGTCGCGGAGATCGCCGCGCACGCGCAGCTCAGCGAGGAGGACGCGCGTGCGGGCATCCAGGCACTGGAGAGCTTCACCGCCCTGTCCCTGGACGCCGAACTCTCCGGCAGCGAGGACGGCTACTCCCTGGGCGACGCGCTCGGCTCCGCCGACCCGGCCCTCGACACCGTCGTGGACCGGGAGTCCGTGAAGCCCCGGCTGGCCGCCCTGCCGGAGCGCGAACGCGCCATCCTCTACATGCGCTTCTTCGGCGACATGACCCAGAGCAACATCGCGGAGGAACTCGGCATCTCGCAGATGCACGTCTCCCGGCTCATCAGCCGCTCCTGCCGCAAGGTGCGCGACCAGGTCATCCGGGACGCCGACTGACGGAGCGGCCGGCGGCCGCGGTCCGGCCGGGGAGTTCACCCGCTCGGTCGCACGGGTCCCGCGAATGGGGTCCGGCCGCGAGCGTCCCGGCTCCGCACGGGCTGTGATGGCTGCGGGGCGCGGTCGACCGCGCTCCGCAGCCGTCGGCCGAAGGAGCCCGCCCGTATGCGCCGCACCGCCCGCGCCCTGACCGTCGCCACCCTGGCCGGTGCCGTCGTGTCCCTCGCTCCGGCCGTGCACGCGGGGTCGTCCGCCGAGGTCAGCCCCGGCACCGTCGCACCCGGCGGCACCGTCACCGTCACCGTCCGGTGCGACCCGGGGGAGGGGCCGGGAGGCACGGGCCACGAGAAGCCGAAGGGCGAGCCGCCCGCGCACGACGTGCCCGGCCACGAGAGGCCGGGTGAGGACCGCCCCGCCCACGACCGCCCCGCCCCCGACCGGCCCGGCCACCAGCAGCCGGGCCCCCGTGACGACGGCAAGGACGACGGCAAGGACGACAGCGACGCGGGCGACGGCGAGGGCGACCGGATCTCCGGGCCGGACGGCGGCGGCCCGGCCGCGGAGACGGTCGACGCTTCGTCGCGGGCCTTCGAGGACGGCACCGTCGAACTCCGCCGTGTCCCCGGCGACGAGAGCGGCCGGTCCCGGCAGACCACCTACCGGGGCACCGCCCGCGTCGCCTCCGGCCGGGACGCCGAGGGCAGCCCGGAGGGCGTCGGTCCCGGGGCGGCCTGGAGCGTCGACGGCCACTGCCCCGGCGGACCGGGCGACCACGGTGCCGCCTGGAGCGCGACGTTCGCCGTGTCCCGGGGCGGGGAGCGGCCGCCGTGCCGGGAGGAGTCCCGCGCCGAGTGCGGCCACGGTGAACAGGACGCCGCCGTACCGGGAGCCGTGCAGGCGGGGGACGGCGGGTCGTTCGGCGTCTCCGTGCCCGCGCTGGTGGCCGGGGGCCTGCTGATCGTGGGGGCCGTCGGCGCCGCGCTGCTGCGCGTGCGCCACGCCGTGCGCGGCACGGGCGGCCGGCCGTGACGCCCGCCCGCCGAACTCCCCTTCCGGGCAACGGTGTTGACGGTGCCGTGGTGAGTCATGGTTCGCGTCGTGCTGGGTACGAAGATCACCGGGACCCTGCGGCCGGGCCGGTCCGGAGGGCCGGCTCGACGACGGAACGCGGTGACGCGGCAAGGTGACGGAACACGGTGACGGCGACCGCGCGCAGGCGCGTATCCGGCGGGCGGACCCGGAGGGCCACGGCCCCGTCCGCTTCGGTCCGCCGCTGCCCGGCGACGGGCTCCCCGTGCTGCCGGAGCTGCGCGCCGTGCTCGCCGAGGCCGCGGGCAGCCCGCACGACTGCCCCGTCGGCGGCGGCCGGAACCTGCTGGAGTCCGCCTGCGGCTACTGGGACCGACGCGGTCTGCCCACCGTCCCGGAGCGGACGGTGGCCGGCCCCGGAGCGCCGTCCCTGCTGCTCGCGCTGACCGCGGCACTGGGCGGCGACGTGCTCGTGCCGCGCCCCTGCGCGGTCTGGTGGGCGCCGTACGCACGGCTGTTGGGGCGTCCGGTCTTCCACGTCCCGACACCTCCGGAGTCCGGGGGTGTGCCCGACCCGTTCGCGCTCCTGGAGACCGTGCGCCGGGTGCGCGCGGAGGGCGGCGACCCGCGGCTGCTGGTGCTGTCGGTCGCCGACGACCCGACCGGCACGGTGGCACCGCCCGAGGTCCTGCACGAGACCGTCGAGGCCGCCGCGTCCGAGAACCTGCACCTGGTCAGCGACGAGACGTGGCGCGACACCGTGCACGACCCGCACGGCACGGTGCTGCTGAGCCCCGCGGAGATGCTGCCCGACCGGGTGACCGTCGTGTCCGACCTGGCGGGCGCGTTCCTGCCGGCCGGCTGGCCCGCCGCGGTCGCCCGCTTCCCCGAGGGGGACGGGGGCACCGCCCTGCACGCGCGCGTGCTCGACGTGCTGACCGCGCTGGGCGCGCGCATCGCCGAACCGGTGGCCGCCGCCGCCGGGTACGCGCTTCGCGAACCCGCGCCGGTCACCGGGCGCCGCACCGCAGCCGTACGTCTGCACGCGCGCCTGGCCGAGGCCCTGCACGCGGCGGTCGTGGGCGCGGGCGCGCTCGCGCGTCCGCCGCGCGCGGGGCGGCAGTTGTACGTGGACCTGGCACCGCTGCGGACCGTGCTCGCGGCGCGCGGGGTGGGGGACGCGCAGGAGCTGGAGGACTTCCTGACCGTCCGGCTCGGCATGCCCGCGCCGGGCGGCCACCGCTTCGGCGACGAACTCGCGGCCCTGCGCGTGCGGCTGGCGACCGGCCCGCTGCTGGGGGCCACGGACGAGCTGCGCGCGGCCTGCCTCACGGCCCGCGCACCCGAGGAACTGTCACACGTGCAACGCGCGTTGACTTCCGTGAAGGCCGTCTTCGACGACCTCCGTGACGACTCTCGGCGATGGGAGCATCCGCGATGACGCAGCAGTCGCAGTCACCGGCACAGCGGTCACACACCCACCAGTCACAGCAGTCACAGGAATCCCGGCGGTCGCCGGGGGAGGAGGCCGGGGAAGCCCTGGCGTCCGGGTCGCGTGCGCCGTACCCGCCGCTCGCCGAGCCCCGTCCGCTCGGCGGGCGCAGAATCTGGCCGCGCTCCTTCCGGGACCGGCTGACCGCGCCCCTGCCGGGTCTCAAGGGTCTGGCCAGGTTCGCCCGCGAGGGCGCGGTGCGGCCCGGCAGGGAGGGGCTCGCCGACATCCCCCGGCTGCCGTTCGAACCGGGCCCGCTGCCCCGCGCCGGACGGGACACGGTCTCCGTCACCTGGGCGGGGCACGCGAGTTGGGTGCTGCGCATCGGCGGTCTCACGGTCCTCACCGACCCGGTGTGGTCGCGCCGCATCCTCGGCACACCGGCCAGGATCACCCCCGTCGGTGTCCCGTGGAGCGCGCTGCCGCGGGTCGACGCCGTCGTCGTCAGCCACAACCACTACGACCACCTGGACGCGCCGACACTGCGCCGACTGCCGCGCGACACACCGGTGTTGGTGCCCGCGGGGCTCGGAAAGTGGTTCCAGCGGCGCCGGTTCACGAACGTCACCGAGCTGGACTGGTGGGAGGCGGCCGAACTGGGCGGCGTGCGTTTCGACTTCGTGCCGGCCCACCACTGGTCCAAGCGCACCCTCACCGACACCTGCCGCTCGCTGTGGGGCGGGTGGGTGCTCACCGCGCCGGACGGGCACCGCGTCTACTTCGCGGGCGACACGGGGTACGGGCACTGGTTCTCCCGCATCGGCCGCCGCTACCCGGGCATCGACCTGGCGCTGCTGCCGATCGGGGCGTACGACCCGCGCTGGTGGCTCAGCGACGTGCACTGCGACCCGGAGGAGGCGGTGCGCGCCACGCAGGACCTGGGGGCGCGGCGGATGGCCCCCATGCACTGGGCCACGTTCGTGCTCTCCGCCGAACCGGTCCTGGAGCCCCTCACCCGGGTCCGCGCCGCGTGGGCGCGGGCCGGGCTCGCCCGCGAGGACCTGTGGGACCTGCCGGTGGGCGGCTCCCGGGTGCTGGCCGGGGCGATCGACGGCCCCGCGCACGAGGACGCGCGGCACGACGCGCCGCGCGACGCGGACGAGGTCCCGGCCGCCCCGTCGGTGATCACCGACGTCGCCGTGACGGCGGAGGGTTCGGTGCGGGCACCCGGCACCGGACGCGGCCCGGCCGAGGCCGGCCTGCCGCGGGAGGCGGCCGAACAGGCGCGTGCCGAGGGCGAGTTGCCGGCCGGCGGCCCGACCCCCGACGAGTGACGCCGTGCCCGGGGCGGTGCCGTGCCGTCAGCCCTGCCGCTGCACGGCCGACTCGTCCCGGGTCCCGCGCAGCCGTCGCCACGCCGCGGGCGCCGCGCCGATCACCACCGTCAGCACGACCGCGGCCAGGACGCCCTCCCACGGCTCCCTGAACAGGGAGCCGCCGAGGATGCCGATCACCTGGTAGGTCGCGGCCCAGGCCAGGCAGGCCGGCAGGTTGCCGCGGACGAAACGGCGCAGCGGCCATTCGGCGACCAGGCAGGCGAGCATGATCGGGATGCGCCCGGCCGGCACCAGCCGGGACAGCACCAGCACGGCGACACCGTGGTCGGCCAGCTTCTCCTGCGCCTGCGCGAGGCGTTCCTCGGGCGCGCGCCGCCGTATCGCCTCCAGCCAGCGCGAACCGTTCTTCGAGTGCAGCCCGCGCCGGCCCAGCCAGTACAGCGCCGCGTCCCCGAGGAAGGCGGCGGCGGACGCCGTCGCGAACACCAGCGCGAGCGAGAACGGCGCGGTCTGGTGGAAGGCGACCACGGCCGCCGAACTCACCAGCGCCCCGGTCGGCACCACCGGTACCAGGGCCCCGAGCGTCACCAGCAGGAACAGCGTCGGGTAGCCCGCCGCCTGCTGGGTCGTCCCGGTCGGCACCGTCGCCGCGGCCAGGTACCACTGGCTCACCGCACGGCCTCCAGACGCGCGCTCTCGCCCTGCGCGAGGCGGTGCACGGTGACCTCGGGCGCGTGCACGGCGGCCCGCCGCACGAACTCCTCGCCCGGCGTGTGGAATTCGTGCGGCCGCACCGAGCCCATGCCGATCGGCCAGTAGGTGCCGTAGTGCACCGGCACCGCCATGCGCGGGGCGAGCAGGGCCAGGGCGCGGGCCGCGCGGTCGGCGTCCAGGTGCTCCTCGCCGAGGTTGGGCCCCCAGCCGCCGACCGGCAGCAGCGCCACGTCGACCGGCCCGACCTCCTCGGCCATCGAGTCGAACAGCGCGGTGTCCCCGGCGAAGTACGTACGGGCGTCGCCCTCGACGACGAACCCGAGGGCGGGCGAGCGGCGCGGCCCGAGGGGCAGCCGCCGCCCGTCGTGCAGCGCGGGCACGACGCGCACGCGGAGGTCGCCCGCGCGGACCGTGTCCCCGGGCGCCACCTCCTCGACCGCGAGATGGCGCAGCCGCCGCAGGCCCGGCACCTGGCGCGGGGCGCCGCGCGGCACGAGCAGCCGGGTGCCGGGCGCGAGCCGCGCCAGCGACGGTACGTGCAGGTGGTCGGCGTGCAGATGGGAGACGACCACGAGATCGGCCCGCGCGGCCTCGGGCGTCGGAAGGGCGCCGGACCGCCGCCGCAGGTGTGCCAGCCGCCGGGTGAACAGCGGATCCGTGAGCACCCGGGTGCCCGAGTCCTCGACCGTGCAGGTGGCGTGCCCCCACCAGGTGATCTCCACCGGCACCGCTTTGCCTCCTTCGTGTGACTGCCCGAAGCCTACGGGCAGGGGTAGGGTCGGCGGCGAACCCGGAGGTGAGGGGGACACCATGGGAGTCGAGCAGACCGCGGACCCGGCGCACGCGCGGCCGTCCGCCCCGCCCGCCGCGACCGCCGAGGCGGCGGACCCGGCGCCGCGCGTCACCGCGATCGCCGGTCTGACGCCGCTGGAGGAGCTGGACACCGACCCCTTCCTCGTGGACTCCCGCGGCCAGCACGCCATGTGCGCCGGCTGGGCGGCCGAGCGCGGCTGGGTCGTCACCCGGGAGCTCCTGGTGCGCGGACTGCGCCCCGACCACGGCGCGCTGTGGGACGGCGTCCGCCCCGGCCACGACCTGTTCGTCGCGCCGAGCCGCCGGGTCCTGGAGACGGCGATCGCCTCCGTCGAGGAGTTCACCGCGGAGTGCGCCCGGCGCGGGGTCCGCGTCGAGACGGTCGGCAGCGCGGAACCGGCGTACGACGCGGGCATGAAGGCCCGCGTCCACCGCCGCCTGACGATGCCCACCGCCGCGTACGACGGCCGGTAGGCGGCCCCCTCCCGGTGGTCCCGCTCCCGCCGCGCGGGCGCCCCGTGCCCTTGTGGCAGGGTGGACGCAGCCCCGCGCGGACGACGGGGCAGGGACGTGAGGTGTGCGGGGCGTGCGTGGAGGGCGTTGGCGGCGGGTCGCCAGCCAGGTCGGGCGGAGTGTCGCGGTGTGGGCCGTCTCCACGGTCACGATGCTGGTGCTCGCCGGCATCCTGCCGGACTTCCAGCTCCAGTCGCCGGACGGCGACAGCGCCACCCGGATCGCCGCCACCGCGGCGCTCGGCGCCGGTGCCTTCGGTCTGCTGTCGGCCCTGGTGTGGCCGCTGCTCGTCCGGCTGCTGCTGCTCGTGCCCGCCCTGGTCCTCGGGCTGCTCGTCTTCGTGCTCAACGGTTCGCTGCTGCTGATCGCCCTGCGGATCAACCCGACCGGGCACGGCGAGGCGGGCCCGGAGACCGCGGTGGTGGTGGCCGCCGTGATGTCGGCGGTCGCGTCGGCGACCGGGGCCGGCCTCGCCGTCCGCGACGACGACGCCTACCGGCGCCGCCTGCACCGGCTCGCCGACCGCCGACGGCGCAGCCTGCCGCCCGGTCCGGCGACCCCGGGCACGGTCTTCCTCCAGCTCGACGGCGTCGGCCACGACGTCCTGCTGGACGCCGTGGGGCAGGGCCTGATGCCGACGGTCGCGCGCTGGCTGGGGGCGTCCCCCGGCACCGGCCGCGCCGGGACGGCCACCCACCGCATCACCCCGTGGCGCACCGACTGGTCCAGCCAGACGGGCGCCAGCCAGCTCGGCATCCTGCACGGCAGCAACTACGACGTGCCCGCCTTCCGCTGGTACGAGAAGGACACCCAGGAGGTGATGGTCAGCAACCGGCCGACCAGCGCCGCCGAACTCCAGCGCCGCGCCGTGGCGCACACCGGGGACGGCGGTCTGCTCACCGCCGACGGTGCGAGCCGCGGCAACCTGTTCGGCGGGGGCGCCGCCGAACTGGCCCTCGTGCTGTCCGTCGCCGCCCGCCGCGGGCGCGGCAACCGCTCGCGGGCCGGCTACTTCGCCTACTTCTCCGACCCCGCCAACGCCGTGCGCACCGCGCTGTCCTTCTGCGCGGAGGTGGCCCGCGAGGTGGGCCAGTCCACCCGGGCGCGGATCGCCAAACGGCGCCCCCGCGTCGGACGGGCCGGCCTGTACCCGCTGGTGCGGGCCTTCGCGACGGTCGTCGAACGGGACGTCGTCGTCGCGGCGGTGCTCGGCGACATGTTCGGCGGACGCACCGCCGTGTACGCGGACCTGGTCGCCTACGACGAGGTCGCGCACCACTCGGGTCCGCGCAGCCGCGACGCCGCGAAGGTGCTGCGCCGCCTGGATCGCTCCCTCGCGCTGATCGAGAAGGCCGCCGACCACGCACCCCGCCCGTACCGCCTCGTGGTGCTGTCCGACCACGGGCAGAGCCCCGGCGAAACGTTCCAGGCCCGCTACGGCCTGACCCTCGGCGACCTCGTACGGGCCGGCTGCGGGCTGCCCGTGCCGCGGCGCGCGGGCCGCACCCACAGCGGTGCCGAGGCACGCGCGGCGGTGCGCGCCGCGCTGCGCAGGCCCGTCGAGGAGGGGGGCGAGCGGCGCCGCCCCGCGCCGCCGCACCCGGAGCCCGTCGTGCTCGCGTCCGGCAACCTCGGCCTGGTCTCCTTCCCGGACGTCGCGCACCGGATGACCAAGGAGGAGATCGACGCCCGCCACCCGGCGCTGCTGTCGACGCTCGCCCACCACCCCGGCATCGGGTTCCTGCTGGTGCGCAGCGAGCGGCACGGCGGTGTGGTGCTCGGCGCGCACGGCGCGGAGATCCCGCTGGACCGGCTCGACGAGGAGCCCGGACCGCTCGCCTGCTTCGGCCCCGGAGCGGCGGACGCGGTGCGCCGCACGCACTCGTTCCCGCACACCGCCGACATCATGGTCAACTCCTGGTACGACCCCGCCGAGGGCGAGGTCCTCGCCTTCGAGGGGCAGATCGGGTCGCACGGCGGCCTCGGCGGGGCACAGTCCCGGCCGTTCCTGCTGTCGCCCCTCGACCTGTCCGAACCCGTCGGCGCGGACACCGACCTGGTCGGCGCCGAGGAGATCCACCGGGTGCTGCGACGCTGGCTGGAGGAGTCCAACGGTCCCCAGGTCCCGGTCGCGACGCGGCCGGAGAGCCGCGCGGCCTGAACGCCGCCCGGCACGTCCGGGGTCCCGAACGCCTTTCCGCGCACCGGTGTTGCGCACCACGGCCCGTCCGTGGGGTCGCCCGCGCCGGAGTGTGATCGGATGGTGGCCGGAAACCCGGCGACGGGACCTGATCAAACGAATGCGAAAGGATTCAACGTGGCTACCACACGCTCCGCGCACACCGTCTGGGAAGGCAGCCTTCTCGACGGCAGCGGCGTCGTCACCTTCGACTCCTCCGGCATCGGCGAACAGCCGGTCTCGTGGGCGTCGCGCGCCGAGCAGGCCAACGGGAAGACCAGCCCCGAGGAACTGATCGGCGCCGCGCACTCGGCGTGCTTCTCGATGGCCCTCTCGCACGCCCTGGCCGGCGCGGGCACCCCGCCCACCAAGCTCACCACCTCCGCCGACGTCGGCTTCCAGCCCGGCGAGGGCATCACGGGCATCCACCTGACGGTCGAGGGCACCGTCCCCGGCATCGACAACGACACGTTCGTGGCCGCCGCCGAGGACGCCAAGGCCAACTGCCCGGTCAGCCAGGCGCTCACCGGCACGACGATCACCCTGTCGGCGAAGCTCGCCTGACACCCGCACCGGCACGGGGGCGGACCGGCACACCGGTCCGCCCCCGTGCCGCGGGACCCTCGACGTGCCGGGGACGCCCCCCGGTCCGTAGGATCCGCCCCATGACCCCAGGCACCAGGCGCGGCACCGCGCCGCCCGCCGTCCGGCGGGCCGTCGCGCGGGACGCCCGGAGGCTCACCCGCCTCGTGCGCGGCTCCCGCGCCTACGAGGGGCGGTACGCGGCGATGGTCGAGGGGTACCGGGTCGGCCCCGACTACATCGAGACCCACCGCGTCTTCGTCGCCGTCGACACCGCCGACGGCCGCGTCCTCGGGTTCTACTCGCTCGTCCTCGACCCGCCCGAGCTCGACCTGCTGTTCGTCGCCGACGGGGCGCAGGGCCGCGGCATCGGGCGGCTGCTCGTCGAGCACATGCGCTCCGAGGCCGCCGCCGCGGGACTCGACCGGGTCCGCGTGGTGTCCCATCCGCCGGCCGAGGGGTTCTACCGCAGCGTGGGCGCCCGTCCCGCGGGGACGGTGCCCGCGAACCCGCCCGCCGTGCTGTGGGAACGCCCCGAGCTGGAGTTCCGCGTCGGGCCGTGACACCGGCCCCGGGCAGCACGCTCAGCCGTTCTGCCGTTCCCAGCCCCGGCGTTCGGGCCGCGGCCCCAACTGCCGCCGGTCCCGGCTGCGGTACACGACGTACGGGCGGAACAGGTACTGGAGCGGCGCGCTGAACATGTGCACCAGGCGCGTGTACGGAACCATCGCGATCAGCACCATGCCGACCACGGCGTGCACCCGGTACAGCAGCGGCACGCCCGTCATCAGGTCCGTGTCCGGCCGGAGCGTGAACAGGCTGCGCGCCCAGGGGGCCATGGAGTCGCGGTAGTCGAAGCCGTCGCCGGAGGTGTGCGTGAGCTTGGCGACCATGCCGAGGACGATCGCCGCCAGCAGGAAGACGTACATCACCTTGTCGTTGACGGTCGTCGCGCGGAGCACCGGGGCCCTGGTGCGGCGCCGGTAGATCAGCATCAGGATGCCCGCCACCGTCAGCACCCCGGCCGCCGTCCCGCCGATCAGCGAGAACAGGTGGTAGGTGTGCTCGCCGACACCGACCGCCGCCGTCCACGACGCGGGTACGAACAGCCCGATCAGGTGGCCCGCGAGCACGAACAGGATGCCGTAGTGGAACATGGGCGAGGCGATGTTCAGCAGCTTCGACTCGTACACCTGCGAGGAGCGGCTGGTCCAGCCGAACTTGTCGTAGCGGTAGCGCCAGAGCAGGCCGGCGACCAGCAGCACGAAGGCGACATAGGGCAGCGCGCCCCACAGGAGGGTGGTCATCCGCGCTCCAGGGGACGGACGTCGGGCAGGGTCGCGCAGACGGCGTCCAGCACCGTCGCGTACGGCGTCCCGAAGGCGGTCAGCCGGGTCCGGAGCTGCTCCAGGCCCTCGCGGTGCTCGGTGAGCAGGTCCGTGTTGCCGGTGCGGGCGGTGAACTCCAGCACGGCGGGCAGGAAGTCGGGCAGTTCCTCGCCGGTGAACTCCAGGCCGTGCGCGCGGTACTGGTCCTTGAAGCGGACCAGGGACATGCCGCGCCGCCGGGTGTCGCCGTCGGTCCACCAGCTCAGGTAGAGGCTGTGCCGGTTCTTGAAGTCGAAGACCTGGACGTAGTGCGCGGCCAGCTCCCGGGGGTCGGTGTGGATCGCGTGCTCGACGAACTCCCTCAGTTCCGGGGCGGCTTCGCGCAGCAGCGGCAGCCGGGCCAGGAAGTCCTCGTCGGGGTAGGTCAGGCACAGCGCCGCGGCCTGGTGGAGCACCTCGTGCCTGGGCATTCAGGCCTCCCTGCTGTCGTCGGTGGTCTGCCGTCTGCGCAGCGCGTGGAAGTTCTCCACGGAGACCAGCGGCAGTCGCCTGCGGCCGGAGTCCTGGCCGAACGGGCCGTCGCCGCCCATGCCGGGGCCGTCCTCGTGGTCGAGGCTGCACTCGTCGGGCAGCGCCGACTCCTCCAGGCGCTTCGCGTCCCCGACGGCCGCCGTGGGGATGACGTACCGGTCCTCGTACTTGGCGATCGCCAGCAGGCGGTACATCGCCTCCAGTTCGTCGGCGCTCATGCCGATCGAGGCGGCCAAATCCGCGTCCGGTTCGTCACCGAGGTTGATGGCCCGCATGTGCGAACGCATGGCGGCCAGTTTCTCCAACGAGGCCCGCACCGGGCCGGTGTCGCCGGCGGTGAACACCTCCGCCAGGTACTCCAGCGGGATGCGCAGCGTGTCGATGGCGCCGAACAGGTTCCCCGCGTCCTCGCCGTCGTGCCCGGTCTCCGAGAGGGCGTCCACGACCGGCGACAGCGGCGGGATGTACCAGACCATCGGCATCGTGCGGTACTCCGGGTGCAGCGGCAGCGCCACCCGGTACTCGCTGATCAGCTTGTGCACGGGGGAGCGGCGGGCCGCCTCCACCCAGTCGTGCGGGATGCCGGCCTCCTCGGCCGCCCGGCGCACCGCCGGGTCGTGCGGATCGAGGAAGACCCCCAACTGCGCCTCGTACAGGTCCTTGTCGTCCTTCACGGAGGCCGCCGCCGTCACCCTGTCCGCGTCGTACAGGACGACGCCGAGGTAGCGCAGCCGTCCCACGCACGTCTCCGAGCAGACCGTCGGCAGGCCCACCTCGATGCGCGGGTAGCACATCGTGCACTTCTCGGCCTTGCCGGTGCGGTGGTTGAAGTACACCTTCTTGTACGGGCAGCCGGTCACGCACATCCGCCAGCCCCGGCAGTGGTCCTGGTCCACCAGGACGATGCCGTCCTCCTCGCGCTTGTACATCGCGCCCGACGGGCACGACGCCACGCACGCCGGGTTCAGGCAGTGCTCGCAGATCCGCGGCAGATAGAACATGAACGTCTGCTCGAACGCGAACCGCACCTTCTCGGACGCCTGTTGACGGGTCCGCTCGACCATCGGGTCCAGGTCGCCGTAGGCGGGGGCGCCCGCCAGGTTGTCGTCCCAGTTGGACGACCACTCGATCTTCATCGGCTTGCCGTCGAGCTGCGAGACGGGCCGGGCCACCGGGTAGTCGTCGCCGAGCGGGGCGTCGGTGAGGTTCTTGTAGTCGTAGGTCCAGGGCTCGTAGTAGTCCTTGATCTCCGGGAGCTTGGGGTTGGAGAAGATGCCGGCCAGCTTGCTCAGCCGGCCGCCCGCCTTCAGTTTCAGCGCGCCGCGCCGGTTCAGCTCCCAGCCGCCGCGCCACTTCTCCTGGTCCTCGTAGCGGCGCGGATAGCCCTGGCCGGGCCGCGTCTCCACGTTGTTGAACCACACGTACTCCATGCCGCGCCGGTTCGTCCACGCCTGCTTGCAGGTGACCGAACAGGTGTGGCAGCCGATGCACTTGTCGAGATTCATCACCATGGCGATCTGGGCCATCGGACGCATCAGTACTGGACCTCCTGGCTGCGACGGCGCACGACCGTCACCTCGTCACGCTGGTTGCCCGTCGGGCCCAGGTAGTTGAAGGCCCACGACAACTGGGCGTATCCGCCGATGAGATGGGACGGCTTGAGGATCAGCCGGGTCAGCGAGTTGTGGATGCCGCCCCGCTTGCCGGTGGTCTCCGACAGCGGGACGTTGACCGTGCGCTCCTGCGCGTGGTGCATGTAGACCGTGCCGGCCGGCATCCGGTGCGAGACGATCGCGCGGGCCACGACCACGCCGTTGCGGTTGACGGCCTCGATCCAGTCGTTGTCCGTGACGCCGATCGCCTCGGCGTCCTGCGGCGCCATCCAGATCGTCTGGCCGCCCCGGGACAGCGCCAGCATGAACAGGTTGTCCTGGTACTCGGAGTGGATGGACCACTTGTTGTGCGGCGTGAGGTAACGGACCGTCACCTCCCGTTCCCCGTCCGGGCCGAGGCGCGGCTCGTTGAACAGCTTGTTCATGTCGAGCGGCGGACGGTAGATCGGCAGCGCCTCGCCCAGCTCGTGCATCCAGTCGTGGTCGAGGAAGAAGTGCTGCCGCCCGGTGAGGGTGTGCCAGGGCTTGAGCTGCTCGGTGTTCTGCGTGAACGCCGTGTACCGCCGCCCGCCCGTCTCGCGGCCCGACCACTCCGGCGAGGTGATCACCGGCACCGGCGCCGCCTGGGTGTCCGCGTACGTGACGCGCCTGCCCTCGTGCTCGGCGGCCAGGTGCGCCATCTCGCGCCCGGTGCGCGCCTCCAGCGTGCGGAAGCCCTGCGTCGCGAGCCGCCCGTTGGTGGTGCCGGACAGCGCAAGGACGGTGTTGCACGCCTTGACGGCCGTGTCGAGCGAGGGCCGCCCGTCCGCGGGGCCCCCGCGCACCGTGCCGTTGAGCTCCCGGAGCTGTCCGACCTCCTCGTCGGGCCGCAGCGCGATGCCCTTCGCCGGCATCCCCAGCTTCTCCACCAGCGGGCCCAGGGCCGCGAACTTGGCGCCGACCGCCGTGTAGTCCCGCTCCACGACGGTCAGTTGGGGCATCGTCGTGCCGGGCACCGGCTCGCACTCGCCCGCGCGCCAGTCCAGGACCACGCCGCCCGGCTGCGCGATCTCCCCGGGGGTGTCGTGCTGGAGGGGCGTGGCCACCAGGTCCTTGCGCACCCCGAGGTGGTCGACGGCGAGTTCGCTGAAGCGCTCGGCGATGGTCTTGAACGTGTCGAAGTCGGTGCGCGCCTGCCAGGGCGGGTCCACCGCCGGCGTGAAGGAGTGCACGTAGGGGTGCATGTCCGTGGACGACAGGTCGTGCTTCTCGTACCAGGTCGCCGCCGGCAGCACCACGTCGGACAGCAGCGTCGAGGAGGTCTGCCGGAAGTCCAGCGACAGCAGCAGGTCGAGCTTCCCCTCCGGCGCCTCGTCGTGCCACGTCACGTCGCGCGGACGCTCGTCGGGCGCCGCCTCCTGGGCGTTGAGCGAGGAGTGCGTGCCGAGCAGGTGCTTGGCGAAGTACTCGGCGCCCTTCGCCGACGAGCCGAGCAGGTTGGCCCGCCACAGGTTCACCACCCGCGGCCAGTTCTCCGGGGCGTCGGGGTCCTCGCACGCGAACTTCAGGGTGCCGGCCCGCAGTTCGGCCACCGTGTTGGCCACCGGGTCGCCGAACGACTCACCCAGGTCGAGGGAGTTGCGGTCGAAGGTCGGGTACGAGGGCATCCAGCCCGTGCGCGCCGACAGGGCCAGGCAGTCCGCGCCCGTCATCCCGGCGAACCGGCCCTCGCCCAGCGGCGAGGCGAGCACGTCGGCGGAGAACTTGTCGTAGCGCCACTGGTCGGTGTTGAGGAACCAGAACGCCGTGCCGATCATCTGGCGCGGCGGACGCGACCAGTCGTTCGCGGACGCCAGCGTCGCCCAGCCGGTCACCGGGCGGCACTTCTCCTGGCCGACGTAGTGCGCCCAGCCGCCGCCGTTGCGGCCCTGGCAGCCGGTGAGCTGGAGCAGCGCCAGGAAGGTGCGGTAGATCGTCTCGGAGTGGAACCAGTGGTTGGTGCCGGCGCCCATCAGGATCATGCAGCGGCCCTTGGACTTCTCCGCGGTCCGTGCGAACTCCCGGGCGATCTTCAGGCACTTGGCCGCCGGGACCGAGGTGTGCACCTCCTGCCAGGCCGGTGTGCCCGGTTGTCCGGCGTCCTCGTAGGACGCGGGCCACACTCCGGGCAGCCCCTCGCGTGCGACGCCGTACTGCGCCAGGAGCAGGTCGAAGACCGTGGTGACCAGCGGGCCGCCGGCGCCGCCGAGCCGGGTCGCCGGAACACCCCGGCGCATCACCTCGCCGCGGCCCTGCCCGTGCTCGCCGCCCTCGGTGTCGAAGCGCGGCATGAGCACCTCGACACCGGCCGAGGCCTCGTGCCCGTGCAGCGTCAACTCCGGTTGGATGTCGCCGAGTTCGAGATTCCAGCGGCCCTTGCCCGAGTCGGTCCAGCGGAAGCCGAGGGAACCACCGGGCACCACGGCCCGGCCGCTCGCCGCGTCCAGCACGACCGTCTTCCACTCGGCGCCCTCGTCCTCGTCTCCCAGGTCCGAGGCGCGCAGGAACTTGTCCGGCACGTACGCGCCGTCCCGCTCGGTCAGTGTCACCAGGAACGGCAGATCGGTGAACCGCCGTACGTAGTCGGAGAAGAAGGGCGTCTCGCGGTCGACGAAGAACTCCTTGAGGACCACGTGCCCCATGGCCAGCGCGAGCGCGCCGTCGGTGCCCGGGTGCGGGTGCAGCCACTCGTCGGCGAACTTGGTGTTGTCGGCGTAGTCGGGGGAGACGACCACGACCTTCTGCCCCCGGTAGCGGGCCTCCGCCATCCAGTGCGCGTCCGGGGTCCGGGTCACGGGCACGTTGGTGCCCCACATCATCAGGTAGGCCGCGTCCCACCAGTCGCCCGACTCCGGCACGTCCGTCTGGTCGCCGAAGACCTGCGGGGACGCCACCGGCAGGTCCGCGTACCAGTCGTAGAACGACAGCATGGGCGCGCCGATGAGGGAGTGGAAGCGGGCGCCCGCCGCGTGCGACACCATCGACATCGCGGGGATCGGCGAGAACCCGGCGATCCGGTCCGGCCCGTACCGCTTGACGGTGTGCACGTGCGCGGCGGCGACGATCTCCACCGCCTCGTCCCAACTCGCCCGTACCAGACCGCCCTTGCCGCGCGCCTGCTGGTAGCGGCGGCGCCGCTCCGGGTCCGCCTGGATGTCGGCCCAGGCCAGCACCGGGTCGGCCAGCCGGCCCCTCGCCTCCCGGTACAGCTCCAGGAGCACCCCGCGCACGTACGGGTAGCGCACCCGCGTGGGGGAGTAGGTGTACCAGGAGAACGCGGCGCCCCGCGGGCAGCCGCGGGGCTCGTACTCCGGGCGGTCCGGGCCGACCGACGGGTAGTCGGTCTGCTGGGTCTCCCAGGTGATGATCCCGTCCTTGACGTACACCTTCCACCGGCACGAGCCGGTGCAGTTCACGCCGTGCGTGGAGTTCACGACCTTGTCGTGGCTCCAGCGGTCGCGGTAGAAGGCGTCCGCCTCGCGGCCGCCGACGAGTCCGATGCTGTGCAGGTCCGGTGCCGCGGTGCCCGGCCGGAAGAACCGGGCCGCGCGCAGCAGCGCGGCGCCCGGTTCCTCCGGCGGGGTCTGGGTGTCCGTCACGTGCGCTCCCTGGGTGGCCCGTCGCTACGAAGCTAAGGGCGGGCGCGGGAGCGCACCCGTTCACGGGGCCCAGACGTGTCAGGCCTTGCGGGCGACCCCCGCGTACACCGGTACGACGCCCTCGGCCGCGGCGGCGGTGTCCTCGGGCTCCGGGCGCCAGTCGACGACCGGCACCACGCCGGGCTCCAGCAGTTCGAGGCCGTCGAAGAACCGCGAGAACGCGGCGTGCGTGCGCGGGTAGAAGGGGTTGCCGCTGCGGCTGAACAGCGCCGCGGCCTTCTCCATGTCCTCCGGGTTCAGGTCCGGGGTGGTCTGCGACAGGACCAGCCAGCTTCCCGGCGCCAGCGCGTCCGTGTACCGCTTCATCAGGCCGTACACGTCGTCGCCCGCCGGGTCGTCGTCCAGGTAGTGGGTGAGCGTGACGAGGGACAGCGCGACGGGCCGCTCCAGGTCCAGGGTCTCCGCGGCCAGCCGCAGGATGGTCTCCGGGTCCCGCGCGTCGGCGTGCACGTAGTCCGTGCTGCCCTCCGCGGAGCTGTGCAGCAGCGCCTCCGCGTGCCGCAGCACGATCGGGTCGTTGTCCGCGTAGACGATCCGGGACTCCGGGGCGATCCCCTGCGCCACCTGGTGCAGGTTGGGCTTGGTGGGGATGCCGGTGCCGATGTCGAGGAACTGCCGGATGCCGTGCGCGGCCGCGGCCGCGGTCGCCCGGTGCATGAACCGGCGGTTCGTGCGGGCGCCGCGGACCACCGTCGGGTCGGCCGCGAGGATCTTGCGGGCGAGTTCCTCGTCCACGGGGTAGTTGTCCTTGCCGCCCAGCCACCAGTCGTACACGCGGGCCGGGTGCGGCCTGCTGGTGTCGATGCGGGTGGGCGCGGCTTCCGAACCGGTCATGTGCCGTTCTCTTCCATGTCGAGGGGCGGTGCGAAGGGGCGATCCGCGGCGGGGCGGCGCACGTGGGGACGGCGCGCCCGGCGGGTCAGACGCGGCAGCGGTACTCCCGCAGCAGCTTCTTGGTGCGGGAGGCGGACGAGGCGTGCGCCGCCATGTGGTCGAGGACCTCCAGGTGCGTGGAGACCTCCTCGCGCGAGTCGAGGTACAGCGCGCCGGTCAGGTACTCCGTGAACACCATGTCGGGCAGCTCGGGCTCGCCGAACCGGAACAGGGTGAAGGGCGCGTACGTCCCCGGGTGCGGGCCCTGCGACAGCTCCGCCACCTGGAGCGTGACGGCCTCCAGCTCGACCAGTTCGAGGAGCCGGTCGAGCTGCTCGCGCTGCACCGCGCCGTCCTCGCTCACCGGCCGCCGCAGCGCCGTCTCGTCCATGATCACCCACAGGTGGGGCGGGTCCGGCTGCTCCAGCAGGCGCTGCCGGGCCAGCCGCAGCGACACGTGCCGCTCGATGGTCTCCGGCCGGGTCTGCCCGATCGTTCCCGCCGCCATGACCGCACGCGCGTACGCCTCGGTCTGGAGCAGTCCGGGCACGAAGTGCGGCTCGTACGACCGGATCATGCGGGCGGCGCCCTCGAGGCTGACGTACATGCTGAACCAGTCGGGCAGCACGTCGTGGAAGCGCTGCCACCAGCCGGGCCGGTTCGCCTCCTCGGCCAGTGCCACGAACGCGGCGGCCTCCTCGTCGCCCACGCCGTAGGTGGCCAGCAGCAGCTGGACGTACGGGATCTTCAGGGTGACCTCGGCGGTCTCCATGCGCCGCACGGTCGCCGCGGTGACCCGCAGGACGCCGGCGGCCTGTTCGCGCCTGATCCCCGCGGCCTCCCGCAGCTCCTGCAGACGCCTGCCGAGCACCACCTGTCCCACGGTGGGCGCGGCCCGTCTCTCACTCACGCCACGCCCTCCCCTACGCGCCGAAGCATGCGTGCAGTGTGCCATGCCGAGCCTTCACTCTCACGGGGGATGTGACAAGCCGTCGGACTGCGCTATGCCAGGTGGTGCGGGGTGTCATGCTTACCGCGGGTACATCAACAGGCCCGCCGGGCAGCCCAGTTGGGAAGACCGGGTACCCGTACCGCCCGGACGCCGCCGCGCCCCGGACGTCCCGCGCGGGTCCCCCGCACGAGGAGGACCGGGCGTCCGCTGTGGCAACCTGGAGAGGACCCCGCCCCACCAGGGAAGGAACACGCACATGGCCGTCGCACCGCTGTCGCCCGACGAGATCGGTGCCGCGCTGGCGGAACTGCCCGGCTGGACACTCGACGGTGACCGGCTGGCCCGCTCCTACCGGCTCCCCTCCCACTTCGCGGCGACCGCCATGGTCGTGCACGTCGCCCAGGTGCAGGAGGAGCTCGACCACCACTCCGACCTCACCCTCGGCTACGACACCGTCTCCCTCACCGTCAACACCCACAGCGTGGGCGGCGCGGTGACCCGGCTGGACGTCGAACTCGCCCGCCGGGTCGAGGAACTGGCCCCCGGCCACCGCGCGAGCTGACCCCGCCCGCGCGCACCCGCCGTCCCCGACCGTCCTGGCGCCACCCCCCTGCACCCCGCCGCCCGACCGACCGCGAATCACGAATGGGGAAGCGCGTGCTGGACTACGAGAAGGAAGTGGACGTCTACGACACCACCCGCGGCGGCGAACCCCGGGCCGGGGCCGCCGCGCGGGCGGTGCTCGGCCTGGTCCCGGACACCGCCCGGGACCTGCTCGACGCCGGCTGCGGCACGGGCATCGTCACCCGCCGCATGGCGCGGGACCGGCCGGACCTGCGGATCACCGGGGCCGACTTCACCCACCGCATGGCCCGCACCGCCGACGAACGGCTGCCCGGCACGATCGTCGTCACCGACGTCCGCCGCCTTCCCTTCGCCGACCGGACGTTCGACGCCGTGACCAGCGTGTGGCTGCTCCACCTGATGCCCGGCCCGGACGACGTCCGCGCCGTCGCCGCCGAGTGCGCCCGCGTGCTGCGGCCCGGCGGCGTCTGGGTAACCACCGTCGACAAGGCCGCCGCCCACAACGTCGGCAGCGACATCGACGCCGCGCTCGCCGACCGCCCGCCCTCGCCCGCCTGGGACGCGGCGGACGCCGTCGTCCGGCACGCCGGGGCCTGCGGCCTCGTCCCGGCCGGCGCCGCGCGGTTCCGGGGGGTCGGCCAGGGGCGCAGCCCGAGCAGCACCCTCGCCGACATGCAGCGCGGCTGGTTCGGCAAGCTCCCGCCCGGCGAGGCGATCGCCGAGCGGTACGCCGACCGGCTGCGCGCCCTGCCCGACCAGGAACGCCGCCGCGCCGACCCCCGGTTCAGCCTGCGGGCCTTCGCCCGCCCCGGGAACGGCTGACCGCCCCGGCGTCCGGCCGGTTCCGCCGGCCCTCCTCACATTCCGCACGGCTGCCTCGTCGTAACGGCAGACGGAACGGAGGAGACCGATGAGCGACTTCCAGGAAATCGCCGACCGGGTCGAGATCGAGGCGCTGCGCGGTGAGTTCACCGACGCGGCGATGATGCGCGACCGCCCCCGCCTCGCGGCGCTGTTCACCTCGGACGGCGTCCTGCGGATGCCCGACGTCCCGGTCGAGCTGACCGGGCCCGACGAGATCCGCACCGGGGCCGAACGGCTCCAGGCGCAGTGGGAGTTCTTCGTGCAGAACACCCACCCCGGCACGATCCGGATCGACGGCGACACCGCGACCGGCCGCGCGTACATGCAGGAGGTCGCCCGCACCCGGGACGGCCGGCAGGGCCTCAACTTCGCGATCTACCACGACAGTTACCGGCGCACCCCGGACGGGTGGCGGTTCGCCGAACGGGTCTACGAGGTCCGGTACCTCGACACGACCCCGCTCGCGGGCGAGGCACCGCGGGTGCCCGCGCCCGGGACCCGGGAGGTCCGATGACCACGCGGACCCCCGCGGTGTCGTTCACCGAACCGTCGCCCGCCGGCCGTCTGGAGCGGACCGCGGCCGCCCTGACCGGGCGCGGCTTCACCGTCGAGATCCTCGACGACACCGCCGCGGCGCGCGCCCGCGTCCGCGAACTGCTCCCGGAGCACGCCCGTGTGTTCACCGGGGCCAGCGAGACCCTGCGGCTGTCCGGCATCGACGACGACATCAACACCGGTGACCGCTACGAGGCCGTCAAACCGCGGGTGCTGGCCATGGACCGGGCCACGGAGGCCGACGGCATCAGGCGGCTGGTCGCGGTGCCCGACGTCGTCGTGGGCAGCGTCGTCGCCGTCACCGAGACGGGCTCCGTCGTGGCCGCCTCCGGCAGCGGCAGCCAGATCCCCGCCTACGCCGGCGGTGCCGGGCGCGCGATCTGGGTCGTCGGCGCGCAGAAGATCGTGCCCGACCTGGACACCGCGCTGCGCCGCCTGGTCGAGCACGCCCTCCCGCTGGAGTCCGCCCGCGCCATGGAGGTGTACGGGCAGCCCAGCGCGGTCAGTCAGCTCCTGGTGCTCAACGCCGACACCCGGCGGGGCGGGAGCGTGGTCCTGCTGCTCCGCGAGGCCGTCGGGTTCTGAGCCCTCC
Source organism: Streptomyces sp. NPDC008150 (assembly GCF_042956945.1). NCBI lineage: Bacteria > Bacillati > Actinomycetota > Actinomycetes > Kitasatosporales > Streptomycetaceae > Streptomyces > Streptomyces sp. NPDC008150. The sequence continues at coordinate 22,725 of NZ_JBIBHJ010000010.1, forward strand.
GTGGACGGGGCGACGGGGGTGCGGCCGGGCGGGCCGCACCCCCGCATCGTCAACTCACCGTGCAGGCAGCGTCGTTGACACTGAACGAGGCGGGTTTCGGATTCGCCCCCGTCCAGCTCCCGGTGAGGCCGAAGGCGGCCGAGGAGCCCGCCGCCACGTTCGCGTTCCAGCTCACGTTCCTCGCCGTCACCGCCGTGCCGGACTGCGTGTAGTCCGCGTTCCAGAGCTGCGTGACCTTCTGGCCGTCGGCGAAGGCCCACTTCAGGGACCAGCCGTTCCAGGCCGTCGTACCGGTGTTGGTCACCTGGACGTCCGCCTGGAAGCCGCCCGGCCACTGGTTGGTGACCTTGTACGTCACGGCGCAGGCGCCCGTCTGGCCGCCGCCACCGCCGTCGTCACCGCCTCCGCCGGTCCCGCCGCCGTCGTCGCCCGTCCCCGCCGTGTCGCCGTAGATCACGCCGCGGCCGTTCGTCGACACGTACACCCGGCCGTAGACCCGCGGGTCGCCGGTGATCGCGCCGCCGGTCCAGCCCCACTGGTGGGCGTCGTCGTTGATGCGCGTCCAGGTCACGCCCTTGTCCGTGGAGCGGAAGATGCCGCGCACCCCGCCGATCTTCGCGCTCGTGTAGAGGGTCTGGTACGAGGCGCCCGGCGCCGCCCTGCCGAACCCGACGGTGTCCGCCTGCTCGACGGCGGACAGCTTGGTGAAGCTCGCGCCGCCGTCGGTCGAGTGCCACAGCCCGTAGGGGCCGTCGCTCGCGCCGCCGGCCAGCCACACGTCGCCCTTCGTGCCGGGCAGCGCCTTGAACCGCACGCTGTCACCGGCCGGCAGGCCGCTCGCCGCGGACGCGGTGAAGGTGGCGCCGCCGTCCGAACTGACGTAGAACTTCCCGGACTTGAAGCCGTAGAAGGTCATCGCGTCGACTCGGTCCGCCTCCACGACCGCGCCCGCCGGGATGCCGCTCGACGCCGACCACGACGAACCGAAGCCGGTCGTGTACTGCACGCCCGTGCCCGCCGGGCTCCACACGAACCGGCTGCCGTCGGCCGCCGCGGCGACCGTCCCGCCGCCCGTGACGCCCGAAGGGTCGCTGCCCGCGAACCAGTTGGCGCCGTTGTCGGTGGAGAACGCGACGTGCGCGCCCGTGGCCCCGCTGTCGAGGTTGCCCGTGCGCACCACGGTGTTCGGGCTGGTCTCGGCGAAGTCGAGGCTGGTGGTCGAGGCGAACGTCGGAGAGGTGAACATCGTCGACGGCACCTTGGTCAGGTCCGTGTGCCGGAAGCCGCCGATGTCCCCGAGCGCGCTCAGCAGCGGGGCCCCCGACGGCGGCGACGCCAGGTCGTTGACCGAGGTCTCCTCCAGCCCCTGGACCATCGGCCTCACGGTGAACTTGCCGCCGCTGTCCCACTGCGTGAGGTTCTCCGTGCCGTACAGCGTGGCGCCGGTGCCGTACATCATGCGGTTCGAGTCGAACGGGTCGATCTCCAACGACTCGGTCATCCAGCCGAGTTTGGGCGTCTCCTCCGGCGGCGACGGATTCGCTCCGAACGTCAGCCACGGCGAGGAGGACACGTCCATCGTGTAGCGGTCGGAACGGTTCGGGTACGACGTGTAGTCCCAGGCCTTGGTCCAGGTGCCGCCGCTGTCGGTCGAGCGGAAGATCTGGGTGTCCGGCCACCACGAGCTGTACGCGGTCGCCATGACCGTCCCCGGGTGCTGCCGGTCCACGGTCAGTCCGCTGAAGCCGTAGTAGGTGTCGGCCTCGGCGACCGGGCTGATGTCCGTCCAGGTGCCGGTGGCCGTCGCGTACCGGAACAGCCGGCCCTTGCCGCCGTCGTACGGGCCGCCGGTGTCGCTGTAGGCGAGGTAGAGGTAGCCGTTGACGGCGTCCAGGACGCCCTTGTGCGCGAGGTAGCCGGTGGGCTGCCCGGCGATCCTGCTCCACGTGGCGCCCGCGTCCGTCGAGCGGTACACCGCGTTGTCCTTGTCGGCGACCCCGGCGTAGATCGTCCGCGTGGCGCTGCCCGCCGAGCCGGTCGACTCGTCGAAGGTGACCCAGGTGATTCCCTGGTTGTCACTGGCGTAGCCGGTGGTGTCGCTCGGGTCCTGCGCGTAGTTGCCGGGGTTCGGGAAGCTGCTCACCTGCGACCAGGTGACCCCCGAGTCGGTGGAGCGCCACAGGCCCTTGCCGCTCGGTGCGCCCAGGTACAGGACGCTGTCCTTGTTCGGGTCGACCGCGAGCCGTTCGCCCATGCCGCGCCCCGGCATGTTGCCGCCCAGCTTGAACGGCAGGTCCGTCTTCTGCCAGCTCGCGCCCCGGTCGGCGGAGCGCAGCACGGCGCCGTTGCCCGGGTCCCAGTCGTTGGTGTACGTGCCGACCGCCGCGTACACCCGGTCCGGGTCGACGGCGTCGGAGGCGAGGCTGACGACGCCGGTGTGGCCCCAGTCGTCCCAGCCCACGGAGTCGAGCAGCGGCACCCAGGTCTTCGTCGACTGCTGCCAGCGGTAGGCGCCGCCGATGTCGGTGCGGGCGTAGGCGAGGTTCTTCTCGGTGCGGTTGAAGACGATGCCGGGCACGAAACCGCCGCCGTCGATACGGGCGTTCCGCCAGGTGTACGTGTCGGCGGCGAGGGCGGTGGCCCGGTTCCCCGGGTCGGCGTGCGCGGCCAGTGCGGGCGGGGTGCCCAGGAGCAGTCCGGCCGTGAGCGCGAGCACGGCCGTGAGGATGCGGGTTCTTCGCACGGGAGAGGTCCTCTCCGTTCGGAGGAGGGCGGGGGGAAGGAAGAAGAAGGGTGGGCCGGGCGGGTCCCGTGCGGACGGGACCCGCCCGGCCCGGTGTACGCGGAGGGCGACGGGGCTATTCGAGGAGCTCCGCGTACGAGCCCATGGCGAGTGCGATGTCCGCCTGGGCCCAGAACCGGTGGTACGTGAACACGGGCGCGGCGCCGCCCTTGAGGTAGCTCTCGATCTTCGACCACGCCGGGTCGTCCTGGTAGAAGGAGCGCAACGAGGCGAACGTGGACGAGGAGTTGACCGCGTCGCCGTTCGGCATCGTGCCGTTGAAGGTGCTCGGCACGTACACCGGGTCGTCGAACCTGCTGTAGTCGGCGCGGGTCTCCGGGACGGCGATGCCGAGGTCGTCCTGGTAGTTGTCCCACATGCCGTCGAGCAGTGCCTTCGCGGTCGAGGCGGCCTTCGTGTCACCGGACCTGGCGGCGTAGTACGTCAGGGTCTTGGCGTACGCGGCGGCCACACCGACGTCGTTGGTGTAGTCGGCCACGGTGACGTGCAGGCCGCTGTTGGCACCCGGGCTCGACGCGTTCCAGGTGTCCGGCGCGCCCGACCACTGGAGCGTGGACGGGATCAGATAGGTGCCGTCCGGGTTGACGGTGGTCTTGGACAGCGCCCAGCCCACCCACTTGTCGAGGACGGCCTTCGCGTCGGCGTTCCCCGTCTGCTGGTAGTACTCGGCGACCCGTTCCATGGACCAGGCCTGGAAGCCGAACCACTGGTTCGACGCCGGGTCGTGGTAGACCGGCTGCGGGTCGTACGCCATCCCGTAGAAGGTGGGCGTGCCGGACGGCGGGCTCGCGTACCGGCCGAGCCAGCTGTTCGTGGCACCGCCCGCGATGCCGCCCTCGTCCGACTGGAGCCACTTGTAGAACTCCAGCTGCCGGCCGAGCGAGGTCGCCCAGTCGGACTGCCCCGTCGCCGACTTGGGCTTCAGGTCGGCGTTGGTGCTCAGCGCGTACGCGGCCAGCGGGTTCTGGTAGCCGCCGTGCACGTGGCTGGAGCCGATGCGCCAGGCCCAGCCCGCCGAGGTGTCGTTGGCGCCGCCCCAGGCGTAGTACCAGGACAGCAGGTAGTCCGAGGAGTTCTTGCCGCTGCCCGCGGCGCAGGTCGTCGGACCGACACAGTTGCCGATCTTCTTGAAGTACTTGTCGTACATCGCGTACCGGAGGTAGTCGCCCATCTTGGCGGCCTTGCCGACCGTCGCGGTCACGTCGGAGCCCTTGCCCTGCTGCTTGGCCCACACGTCCGCCCAGTAGGCGGCCTGCACGGCCCGCGCGTCGGCGTCCGGCGCGTCGGTGTACTTCCACTGCTTCGCGTACGAGGAGTCCCCGGTGAACAGGTCCAGGTAGCCGTTCTTGCCGCCGTACGTGAAGTTGTCGCAGGTGGGCTGCGGCACGGTCTCCCAGACCGACTCCTCGGCGCCGCGCTGGAAGGTGTTGATGTACGAGGGGCCCTCGGCGGTGGGACCCGCCTCGCACGAGCCGCCCGGCGTGTCACCGTAGCCGTAGACGTTGTCGACGTCCTGGAGCCAGTGCATGCCGTACACGTCGTCCGTGCCGTAGGCGCTCTTCAGCTCGGCCGCGATCGGGTCCTGGCCGACGGAGACACCCGTGTCGAGCTTGGCCGGGTACTCCTGCGGGGTGTCCAGCTCGGGCGCGTACGTCGCCGGTTTCGACGCGTTGTAGAAGGAGTTGGTCGGCTGGTCGGCGTGCGTGGGGATCATGTACTTCTCCATGAGCGTCCACGCGCCGTTGAACTTCGACCAGTCGCCGGTCACCTTGCCGTACATCGCCTGGAGCCACAGCAGGTAGCTGTACGCCTCCGACGTCGTCTCGTGGCCCTGGTCGGGCGCCTCGACGATCAGCGTCTCCACCGAGTGGTACGGGATGCCCTCGGGGGAGAAGTAGCCGTTCGCCGGGTTGGTGATCCGCCCGTACAGGTCCAGGAAGCGCGCGTCGTACGCGTTCGCCGCGGCCAGCTCGGTCACGGTGACCGCGGCCTTGGCGTACCCGGTCGCCGTCGCGGTGAAGGTGGCCGCGCCGGTGCCGTTGGCGTCGGCCGTGACGGTCACCGGCTGCGCGGTGCTCCAGTTCGACGGGGTGAACGTCAGCGAGGAACCGGCGCTGACGGACAGCCCCGTGTTGCCGGCGGTGCGCGCGACCGCGACCGTGACGTTTGCCGTCGGCTTCGTCGACAGCTTGACGTCGAACGAGCCCGACTTGCCCTGCTGAACGCCCAGTTGGGCCGGCGAGACGACCACGGCGGGACCCGCCGCGACGGTGATGCCGACCGGTGCCGAGTCGGCCGAGGCGCCGAGGCTGTCGTACGCCTTGGCCACCAGGGAATGACTGCCCACGGTCAAGCCAGAGGCCGAGAGCGAGTAGGGCGCGCTCGTGTCGGTGCCCAGCAGGGCCTCGTCGTCGTAGAACTCGACCTTGCTGATGCTCGCCCCGTCGGCCGCGGCCGAGGTCGCCGCCAGCGGGACGGCGTCCCCCTGCGTGTACACCGCGCCCGCGGCCGGGCTGGTCAGCACCGTCACCGGCGGCTGGTGCGCGCCGGCGCAGGTGGTGCCGTTGACCGCGAAGGAGGTGGGGGCGGTGTTGGTGCCGCTGTAGGTGAACTGCGCGCCGGTGGTGACGGCGGCGTTCGCGGCGACCGTGCCGTTGTACGAGGCGTTCTTGACCGTGATGTTCTTGCCGGACTGGGTCCAGGTCCCGTTCCAGCCGTTGGTCACCTGCTGGTTGCCGGTGTACGCGTAGGTGAGCGTCCAGCCGTCGATCGCGGTGGTGCCCCGGTTGGTGAGGGTGAGGTCGGCGGTGAAGCCGGAACCCCAGTCGTTCGCCTTGTAGTCCACGCTGCACTGCAGTGCGGCCGCCTGGGCGGGCGACGTCCCGGTCGCCAGCGTCGTCAGCGGAAGGGCGAGGGCCGCCACGACGGCGGTCCACAGACGGCGCCCGGCGTGGTGTCTCCATCTGGAATGCATGTGCTGGTTCTCCTTGCGGCTCGAGAGGTGGGGGTGGAGCAGCTACAGGCCGTGAACCAGTGGGAGCGCTCCCATAGTGGGGACGGGTAAGGGGCCGGTCAAGAGACGTGAAGAATCGAACCGATTCGACGAGGGCGCGGGCGGTGCCCGCGGGGGAAAATCGGTGACTCCCCTGGCCTTCACCGTCACTTGGCGCTACCTTCGTCGGCACCAGTGGGAGCGGTTCCATCAGTCGACGCGTCCGTCACGACGCGTCAGACCCGCCAGGAGTCGCTCTGTGAGACACCCCCCGCGTTCAGTAGTTCTCCTCGTCAGCGCCGCGGCCGCCCTGCTGGGCTCCGCCGTGGCACCCGTCGTCACCGCGTCCGGCGCCACCCCCGCGTGCACGGTGGAGTACACCGTGTCCAACCAGTGGGACACCGGCTTCCAGGGCGACGTCAAGGTCACCAACAATGCAGCAGCGGCGTCGAGTTGGAGCCTGACCTTCGACTTCGCCAACGGTCAGAAGGTGACCCAGGGCTGGAACGCCAAGTGGTCGCAGTCGGGCACCGCCGTCACCGCCGCGAACGAGAGCTGGAACGGCGCGCTCGCCTCCGGGGCGTCGCTGTCCCTGGGCTTCCTCGGCTCGTGGTCGGGGACCAACGCCGTGCCCGTCTCGTTCAAGCTGAACGGTGCCACCTGCAACGCCGACGCCGAACCCACGACGACGGCCTCTCCCACCGGCGAACCCACCGACCCGCCCGGCGGCGGGGGCGGTGACGGCACCGCGCCCGAACTAAGCGTGTCCGGCAACAAGTTGGTGGACTCCACCGGTGCCACCCGCCGGCTGCTCGGCGTCAACCGCTCCGGCGGCGAGTTCATGTGCGTCCAGGGATACGGCTTCTTCGACGGTCCCGTCGACGACGCCTCCGTGGCCGCCATCGCCGACTGGGACGCCAACACCGTCCGCATCCCGCTCAACGAGGAGTGCTGGCTGGGCCTTTCCAACATCAAGCCGGAGTACGCGGGCGACAACTACATCGCCGCCGTCAAGGACCTCGTGGCCAAGGTCGAGGCGCACGGCATGACCCCGGTCGTCGAACTGCACTGGTCCTACGGCCAGTACACCGGCAACTCCGCCGGCTGCTCCGACGTGCACGCCACCTGCCAGAAACCGATGCCCGACGCCCAGTACTCCCCGGCGTTCTGGTCCTCGGTGGCCGGTGCGTTCAAGGACGACCGGGCCGTCGCCTTCGACCTGTTCAACGAGCCGTACCCGGACCGCGCCACCTCCACCACCACCCAGGCGTGGCAGTGCTGGCGCGACGGCGGCACCTGCCCCGGCATCGGCTACGAAGTGGCCGGCATGCAGGACCTGGTGGACTCGGTGCGCGCCACCGGGGCGCGGAACCTGATCCTGGCCGGCGGCATCGCCTACTCCAACGACCTCAGCCAGTGGCTGACGTACAAACCCACCGATCCGACCGGCAACCTCGTCGCCGCGTATCACCTGTACAACTTCAACACCTGTGCCACGGAGGCCTGTTGGAACTCCACGATCGCCCCCGTGGCGGCACAGGTGCCGCTGGTGGCGGGGGAGATCGGCGAGAACACCTGCTCGCACGCGTTCGTCGACCAGGCCATGAAGTGGTTCGACGACCGGGGCATCTCCTACCTGGGCTGGACCTGGAACACGTGGGACTGCTCCTCCGGCCCGTCCCTCATCAGCGACTACGACGGCACACCCACGTCGTACGGCATCGGGCTGCGTGACCATCTGCGCGCCCTGAACGGATAGCGCCCGTCGCCGGGACGGGTCTCCGCGGCCACTCCTGTTGCCGTTCCGGCAACAGGAGTGGCCGTTCCGGCACCTCTCGTGGACGCTGAAGGGACACGGACGACGGCGAGAGGGTTTCGCACCATGGCGCAGCACCACGACCACCGGCACGGCCACGGTCACCAGCACGGTCGCGACGAGCACCACGGCCACGACCACGACGACTTCGACTGGAACCGCCTCGCCCCGCACCTGGAGGCCCAGGCCGAGCTGTTCGCGCCGCTGTACCGGGAGGTCATGGACTGGCTCGCGCGCGACGGGGCCGAGCCCGGTCTGATCGTCGACGCGGGCAGCGGCCCCGGCGTGATCTCCGGGCTGTTCGCCGAGGCGTTCCCCGGCGCGCGGGTCGTCGCGGTGGACGGTGCCGAGCCGCTCCTGGAGCGGGCCGCCGCCCGTGCCGCGCGCCTCGGCGTCGGCGACCGCCTCTCCACTCTCACCGGTGAACTGCCCGGCGTACTGGGGGAGTTGGAGTATCCGGCGGACCTGCTGTGGGCCAGCAACAGCCTCCACCACCTCGGCGACCAGCGGGCCGCGCTCGCCGCGTTCGCCGACAGCCTCGCCCCCGGCGGCACCGTGGCGATCCTGGAGAGCGGCCTGCCCGCGCGGTTCCTGCCGCGCGACCTCGGCTTCGGCCGACCGGGGCTCCAGGCCCGTATCGACGGCGTCGAGTCGGTGTGGTTCTCGCGGATGCGCGAGGAACTGCCCGGTGCGGTTGCCGAGGCGGAGGACTGGCCTGCCCTGCTGGCCGCCGCCGGGCTGCGGCACACCGGTACCCGCAGCTTCCTGCGGGACGTGCCCGCGCCGCTCGACGCGGACGCCCGCGCCTACGTCGCCGGTGTGCTCGGCCGGGTGCGGGACGCGATCGGGGACGGGCTGGACGCGGACGACCTCGCCACCCTCGACCGGCTCCTCGACCCGGACGACGAGGCGGGCGTGCACCGGCGCCCCGACGTGTTCGTGCTGGCGGCGTACACCGTGCACCGGGCGGTGAAACCGCGGTAGACGCGGGGGAGCCGGGCTCCCCCGTGACACGCGAAGGGCGGCCCGGTACGGCAGTCGCGACTGCCGTACCGGGCCGCCCTTCCGTGCCCCCGCGGGGGTCAGACGATCTGGAACTCGGCCGGGTCGGGACCCGTGCGGCGGTCCTCGTTGAGGGCGCTGATCGCCGCGAGGTCCTCCTCGTCCAGGCTGAAGTCGAAGACCTCGATGTTCTCCCTGATCCGCGACGGGGTCACGGACTTGGGGATCACGACGTTGCCGAGCTGGACGTGCCAGCGCAGCACCACCTGGGCGGGGGTGCGGCCGTGCTTCCGGGCGATGGCGACCAGCGCCGGAACCTCCAGGAGGCCCTTGCCGGAGCCGAGCGGCGACCATGCCTCGGTCGCGATGCCCTGCTCGGCGTGGTACTCGCGGGCCGCGTGCTGCTGGAGGTGGGGGTGCAGCTCGATCTGGTTGACCGCGGGAATGACGGACGTCTCCGCGATCAGCCGCTCCAGGTGCTCCGGGAGGAAGTTGGACACGCCGATGGCGCGGACCCGGCCGTCGGCGTGGAGCTTCTCGAACGCCTTGTAGCTGTCGACGGCGTTGCCCTTGCCGGGCATGGGCCAGTGGATGAGGTAGAGGTCCACGTAGTCCAGGCCCAGCTTCGACAGCGAGGTGTCGAACGCGCGGAGCGTGGCGTCGTGGCCGTGGTCCGCGTTCCAGAGCTTGGTGGTGACGAAGAGTTCCTCGCGGGGGACGCCCGAGGCCGCGACGGCCTTGCCGGTGCCCTGCTCATTGCCGTAGATCGCCGCCGTGTCGATGCTGCGGTACCCGGCCTCCAACGCGGTGGCCACGGCCCGCTCCGCCTCGTCGTCCGGCACCTGCCACACGCCGAAACCCAGCTGGGGCATCTCGACGCCGTTGTTGAGGATGATCGGGGGGACCTTGCTGCTCACGAGCTCTTGATCCTTCGGTTGTCGTCAGGTGGTACGCCCATCGTCAACGATCACGAGCCGTCGCGCATTCCTGACCCGCGATGTCGTCGGACGGGGGCCCTGTTCGCACGACCGTCGGCATCGGCGGCCGCGGTCGTGCGAGGCTCGTCCCCCATGCCCGCGCCCCCGGGGTTCAGGCCCGGTACAGCGCCTCGACCTCGTTCGCGTACGCCTTCTCGATCGCCCGGCGCTTCAGCTTCAGCGACGGTGTCAGCAGCCCGTGCTCCTCGGTGAACGGCTGCGCGAGGATCCGGAACGTGCGGATCGACTCGGCCTGCGACACCTGGGTGTTGGCGGCGACCACCGCGCGCCGCACCTCGGTCTCCAGCTCGGGGTCGTGCACCAGCCGGGTCGCGTCCATCGGCGGCCTGCCGTGCATCTGGAGCCAGTGCTCCACGGCCTCCTCGTCCAGCGTGACCAGGGCCGCGACGAACGGCCGGTCGTTGCCGACGACGATGCACTGCGCGACCAGCGGATGGTCGCGGACCCGCTCCTCCAGGACCGCCGGGGACACGCTCTTGCCGCCGGAGGTCACGAGGATCTCCTTCTTGCGGCCGGTGATGGTCAGATAGCCGTCCTCGTCGAGCGCGCCCAGGTCGCCGGTGGCCAGCCAGCCGTCGTGCAGCGATTCACCGGTCGCCTTCTCGTTGTTGAGGTAGCCCTGGAAGACGTTGCCGCCGCTCAGCCAGATCTCCCCGTCGTCCGCGATGTGCACGCCGACCCCCGGAACGGGCTGCCCGACCGTGCCGTACCGGGTGCGCTCCGGCGGGTTCGCGGTCGCGGCGGCCGTGCACTCGGTGAGGCCGTACCCCTCGTACACGCGCACGCCGGCGCCCGCGAAGAACAGGCCCAGCCGGCGGTCCATCGCCGAGCCGCCCGACATCGCGTGCCGGACCCGGCCGCCGAGCGCCGCCCGCATCTTCGCGTAGACCAGCCTGTCGAAGAGCTGGTGCTGCATCCGCAGCGCCGCGGACGGCCCCGGTCCGGTGCCCCAGGCCCGTGCCTCCACGGCGTCCGCGTACTGCACGGCCACCTCGACCGCCTTCTCGAAGGGGCCCGACCTCCCCTCCCTCTCCGCCTTGCGGCGCGCGGCGTTGAAGACCTTCTCGAAGATGTACGGCACGGCCAGGAAGAAGGTGGGCCGGAACGCCGCCAGGTCGGGCAGCAGCGCCGCCGCGTTGAGCTGCGGCTGGTGCCCGAACCGGACCCGGCCGCGCACCGCCGCGACCTCGACCATCCGTCCGAAGACGTGCGCGAGCGGCAGGAACAGCAGGGTCGCCGCCTCGTCGCCGCGCCGGGAGTGGAAGACCGGCTCCCAGCGCTCGATGACCGTGTCGGCCTCGAACATGAAGTTGCCGTGCGACAGCACGCAGCCCTTGGGGCGCCCGGTGGTGCCCGACGTGTAGATGACCGTCGCCACCGTGTCCGGGGTGACCGCCCTGCGGTGCCGGTGCACCGTCTCGTCCGCGACGCCGGCCCCGGCCTCGTACAGCTCCTGGAGCGCGTTCTTGTCGAGCTGCCACAGCCGGCGCAGCCGGGGGAGCCGGTCGATGACGGTGGCGATGGTCATCGCGTGGTCCTCGTGCTCCACGATCGCCGCCGTCACCTCGCCGTCGTACAGCGTCCAGAAGCACTGCTCGGCCGACGCCGTCGGGTACACCGGCACCACCTGCGCGCCGATGGTCCACAGGGCGAAGTCGAAGACGGTCCACTCGTACCGGGTGCGGGACATGATCGCGACCCGGTCGCCGAACCGGATGCCCTGGGACAGCAGCCCCTTGGCGAGCGCGAGGACCTCGTCGCGGAACTCCGCCGCCGTCACGTCCTGCCACCGTCCCGCCGCGTCCTTGCGGCCGAGGGCGACGCGCCGCGGATCCTCGCGGGCGTACTCGAAGACGACGTCGGCCAGACCGCCCACGGACGGTGCCGACGCCGTCGGAGGACTGTTGAACTCGCGCAATCCGGCTCCCGCTCCCGTGTGTCGCCCCGCACAGCGCGTGAAAGCTATCCCACCCGAAACCCCGCCGGGAGGGTTCGCGGAGCGCTCACGGGCCGCCGGCGGGGCGTCCTGGCGGTGACATTGCGCGCACATGGGGAGGGGCCGGACACATTCCTGACGGTTCGGTAAGGTCCGGCGGCGCAATCTCCACCGAATCTGTACGGCGTGCCGACGGAGTGTGTCCGGCCCCCCGCCTCAGCGGCCCGGCGCGGCCGAACCCTCCGGCAGCGGCCGCGCCGGCACCGGCTCGGGCCCCGGGCCGTCCCGCCGCGCGGTGCGCACCAGGACCAGCACGAGGACCGCCGCCACCGTGCCCGCGAGGCCCGTCACCAGCAGGGCCCGGTCCAGGCCCGCCGTGAACGCGGCGTCGAGCGTGTGCCGGGGGAAGGTCCCGCGCAGCGCCGCGGCCCCGCCGCCCGCCAGGGTGTGCGCCGCGTCGTGCGGCAGCGTGTCCTGCATCCGGCCGGACAGCACCGTGCCCGACACGGCGACCGCCAGCGCGTACCCGAGCTGCCGGGCCGTGTTGACCGCGCCGCCCGCCATGCCGGCCCGCTCGGGCGTCACCGTCGCGAGCGCCGCCCCGGCGACGGCGGGCGCCACCAGGCCGGTGCCGAGGCCCACCAGGACGAGGCCCGGGACCAGCGCGGTCCAGCCGGAACCGGCGTCCAGGACGGTCTGGCAGAAGCAGCCGGCCGAGATCAGCAGCAGCCCGCCGCCGATGGTCAGCCGGGCCGGCGCGCCGTGCAGGAACCTGCCGCCGGCGATCGCGACGACCACCGACGCCCCCGTCATCGGCAGCAGCGCGAGACCGCCCCCCACCGGGCTCGCCCCCCGCAGCGTCTGCATCCAGATCGACACGTACGGCGTCACGCCGAACGCCACGCCGTTGAAGGCGAGCGCCCCGGCCAGCACTCCGACGAACGCCGGACGCCGCAGCAGCCGCAGGTCCAGGAGCGGGTGCCGGGCCCTCCGCTCCACCAGCACGAAGGCGAGCAGCGCGAGCGCGGCGACGGCGAAGGAGACCAGCGTCGCCGCGGCGGCCCAGCCGTCCTCCCCGGCCCGCACCACCGCGAAGGTCGTGCCGCCCGCGAACACCGCGAACGCGAGGGTGCCCGGACGGTCCACCCGCAGGCCGGGCGCCCCGTGCGACTCGGGGACCACGCGTGCCGTCAGCCAGATCGCCGCCACGCTCACCGGGAGGTTCACGAAGAAGATCCACCGCCAGCCCGGCCCCTCGGTGAGCAGTCCGCCCACCACCGGTCCCACGGCCGCGGCGCCACCGCTGACCGCGCCCCACACGCCGAGCGCCACCGAGCGCCGCCGGTCCCGGTAGACCGAACCCAGCAGCGGCAGGGTCGTGGCCAGCATCGCCGCCGCGCCCACCCCTTGCAGTGCCCGCGCCGCGACCAGCGGACCGGGCCCCGGCGCGAGCCCGCACAGCAGCGACGCCACCGCGAACACCGCCGTGCCGGCCACGTGCAGCCGGCGGCGTCCCAGGACGTCGGCCGCCGCGCCCGCGCCGAGCAGCAGCGCGGCCAGCGCGAGCGCGTACCCGTCGACCACCCACTGGAGGTCGCTCAGCGAGGTGTGCAGCGAGCGCGCCATGTCCGGCAGCGCCACCACCACGATCGTCACGTCCAGCAGCAGCATGAACGTCCCCAGACAGACCGCCGTCAGCGGTCCCCATCCGCGCATCTCCCCAACTCCCCTGTGAACAGGCCGTCTTCGGCTTCGAACGCGACGCCCGTACGACGTCCGCGCCCCGCCGCGTCCCGCGTACGATGAACCGGCGAACGCCGGTCGCGACGGTCCCGGACCGGTCGGCGGCGGAATCCGGCGCAGGAGGGCCCCGTGGAGATGGAATCCGGTGCGTTCGACGCGCTCGACCTGCGGCTGCTCGCCGCACTGGAGGTCGACGGACGTGCCTCCTTCAGCACGCTCGCCTCGGTGCTCGGCACCTCCGACCGGACGGTCGCCCGCCGGTTCCGCAGGCTGTGCGCCGAGGGCGGGCTGCGCGTCGTCGCCGTCCGGGACGCCGAACGCCTGGGCCAGGACCAGTGGATGCTGCGGCTGCGCTGCGTCCCCGACACGGCGAGCGCCATCGCGGACGCCCTCGCCAAACGCCCCGACACCGCCTGGATCGGCCTCGCGTCGGGCGGCACCGAGGTGATCTGCATGACCCGGCCCCGCCGCCCCGGCGACTACGACGACCTGCTGCTCGGCAAGCTCCCGCGCACCCCGAGCGTGGTGGAGATCCGCGCGCACCAACTGCTGCACCGCTTCTACGGAGGCCCCAGCGGCTGGCTCGGCAAGTCCGGCCCGCTCACCGCGGAGGAGACCGGGGCGCTGCGTCCGGCGCCGGTGGTCCCCGGCGGGACGGCGGTCGTCGACCCCGCCGACGAACCCCTGCTCGCCGTGCTGGAGGCCGACGGCCGGGCCACCTATCCGGAACTGGCCCGCGCCACCGGCCGCTCCGAGTCCTCCGTCAAGCGCCGCCTCGCCGCGCTGCTCGCGTCCGGGGCGGCCTACATCGACGTCGAGTACCACTCGGAGATCCTCGGGTACCCGCTCGCGTCGATGCTGTGGATCACCGCCGCACCGCGTGCCCTGCACGAGGTGGGGGAGGCGCTCGCCGCGCACGAGCAGATCGCCTTCGCCTCGGCGACGGCCGGGCCGTCGAACATCGTGGTGACGGCGGTCGCCCGCGGCACCGCCGACCTGTACGCCTACCTCAGCGGTCCGCTCGGCCGCCTCGCCGGTGTCGAGCACGTGGAGGCGACGCCGTTCCTGCGCCGGGTCAAGCAGCTCACCTACCGACTGCCGCCGCGCGGCTAGACCCCGGCCGCACCGGACCCCCGAACCCCGGGCCCGGAAGCCCGGACCCCGGTCACCGTCGGCGCAGCCGCTCCCCGCCCGCGAGCACCGCCGCCGCCAGCGCCCGCGCCGCGCCGGGCGCGGCCGTGGCGCCCGGCCGGCCCGGCGAACCGTGCACGAGGACGAAGTCGACGCGGCCCAGCTCCGGGAGCCCGAACCGCTCCGGCACCCGGACCAGGCCCGGCGGGATCAGCCCCCGCGAGTGCGCCATCACCCCGAGGCCCGCCCGCGCCGCCGCGATCAGCCCGTTGAGGCTGCCGCTCGTGCACACCACGCGCCAGGACCGGCCCTGCCGTTCCAGCGCCTCCATGGCCAGCGCGCGGGAGATGCCCGGCGGCGGGTAGACGATGAGCGGCACCGGACGGTCGGGGTCCAGCCGCAGCCGCTCCGCGCCGATCCACACCATGCGGTCCTGCCACACCGGGGCGCCGCGCGGGTCCTCGGGGCGCCGCTTGGCCAGCACCAGGTCGAGCTTCCCGGCCGCCAGCCGCTCGTGCAGGGTGCCGGACAGCTCGACGGTGAGCTCCAGGTCGACCTCGGGGTGCTCGTACCGGAAGCCCTCCAGGATCTCCGGCAGCCGGGTCAGCACGAAGTCCTCGGACGCCCCGAACCGCAGCCGGCCCCGCGGCCGGGTGCCCGAGAAGAACGCCGAGGCCTGCTCGTGCACCTCCAGGATGCGGCGGGCGAAACCGAGCATCGCCTCGCCGTCCTCCGTCAGTTCCACGGAGTGGGTGTCCCGGGAGAACAGCCGGCGCCCGGCCGCGTCCTCCAGCCGCCGCACGTGCTGGCTCACCGTCGACTGGCGCAGCCCGAGCCGCCGGGCGGCCTGCGTGAAGCTGAGGGTCTGCGCCACCGCGAGGAAGGTACGCAGGTGAGAGGGGTCGTACATCCGGACGACGATAGCGCGTCATCGCGCCGCGCGATGACAGTGAGAGTGGTACGACGGTTTCCCGATCACCCGCGCCGCGGGGACGATGAGAGGGCCCCAGCACCCCGACCACCAGCGAGTGGAGCACCGTGAAACGCCTGCGACGGCCGAGCCGGCTGCCGATCGACCCGTACATCCTGCTGCTGCTCGGGACGGTCGGTCTGGCCGCGCTGTTCCCGGCCCGCGGTGCGGGCGCCGACGTGGCTTCCGGTGCGTCCACCGCCGCGATCGCGTTCCTCTTCTTCCTCTACGGGGCGCGGCTGTCCACCGGCGAGGCGATGGACGGATTGCGCCACTGGCGGCTGCACGTCACCGTCCTGGCCTGCACGTTCGTCGTCTTCCCACTGCTCGGGCTGGCCGCCCGGGGGCTCGTCCCGACGCTGCTGAGCCGGCCGCTCTACCAGGGCCTGCTCTTCCTCACCCTGGTCCCCTCGACCATCCAGTCCTCCATCGCGTTCACGTCGATCGCGCGCGGCAACGTCCCCGCCGCGATCTGCGCCGGGTCCTTCTCGTCGATGGTCGGCATCGTCGTCACGCCGCTGCTCGCCGCGGCTCTCCTCGGCAACAGCGGGGGCGGCCTCTCCGCCGACTCGCTGCTGGCGATCGTGCTGCAACTGCTCGTGCCGTTCGTCGCCGGGCAGGTGCTGCGCCGCTGGATCGGCGGGTTCGTCGCCCGGCACAAGAGGATCCTCGGACTCGTCGACCGCGGCTCGATCCTGCTCGTCGTCTACACGGCGTTCAGCGAGGGCATGGTGCGGGGCATCTGGCACCAGGTGAGCGTCGCCCGGCTCGGCGCCCTGCTCGCCGTCGAGGCCGTGCTGCTCGCCGTGATGCTCGCGCTGACCTGGTACGGGGCGCGGGCGCTGCGCTTCGGGCGGGCCGACCGGATCGCCATCCAGTTCGCGGGTTCCAAGAAGTCCCTCGCGTCGGGCCTGCCGATGGCCGGCGTGCTGTTCGGGGCGCACGCCTCGCTCGCCGTGCTGCCGCTGATGCTCTTCCACCAGATGCAGCTCATGGTGTGCGCGGTGATCGCCAAGCGCCGCGCCCGCGACCCGCTGACGGCGCGGGAGGCCGCCGACCCGGCGACGGGCGGCGACGGCGGCACGGGCGGCGACGGCGGCACGGGTGCCGCCGCCCGCGCGGTGGGCACGCGCACGGGGTGAGGCCCGGGGCCCGGCGTACGCGGGGGCGCGGTCCCCGCGCGGGTCAGCTGGGCGCGGCCGGGGAGGTCGCGCCCACGGCGATGCGGTCCTCGCCCGCGTACACGTTCATCGAGCTGCCCCGCAGGAACCCCACCAGCGTCAGCCCGGTCTCGGCGGCCAGGTCCACGGCCAGCGAGGACGGCGCGGAGACCGCCGCGAGGACCGGGATGCCCGCCATCACGGCCTTCTGCGCCAGCTCGAACGAGGCGCGGCCCGACACCAGCAGGATCACCCGCGACAGCGGCAGCGCGTCGTTCTGGAGGGCCCGGCCCACCAACTTGTCGACCGCGTTGTGCCGGCCCACGTCCTCCCTTATGTCGAGCAGCTCGCCGTCCTCGGAGAACAGGGCCGCCGCGTGCAGTCCGCCGGTGCGGTCGAAGACCCGCTGCGCCTCCCGCAGCCGGTCGGGCAGGCTCGACAGCAGCGCGGGCTCCAGGCGCAGCGGCGGGACGTCCGCGACGGGCCAGCGGGCCGTGGTCCGCACGGCGTCCAGGCTCGCCTTGCCGCACAGCCCGCACGAGGACGTCGTGTAGACGTTGCGCTCCAGGGTGATGTCCGGCATGACGACGTCCGGCGAGGTCCGCACGTCGACCACGTTGTACGAGTTCGAGCCGTCCACGGTGGCGCCCGCGCAGTACACGATGTTCTGGAGGTCGGCCGCCCCGCCGAGCACGCCCTCGCTGACCAGGAACCCGGCGGCGAGCGCGAAGTCGTCGCCCGGCGTGCGCATGGTGATGGCGAGCGCCTTGCCGTTGAGCCGGATCTCCAGGGGTTCCTCCGCCACGAGGGTGTCCGGGCGTGTGGTGAGCGCCCCGTCCCTGATGCGCAGGACCTTGCGTCGTTCCGTGACTCGTCCCATGTTCCGATCAGCCCCGGTTCTGTACGTCTCTGCACGTGCCGGCCGCCGAAACGGCCCCTGCCGCGTTCCATTCTCCCGCACGGGCGCCGCGGGGCGGGCAGCGGCGGGGTCCGCCCGCGCGGTGCGCGGGCGGCGTACGGATCGGTGCTCCCCGACGGGTTCTCAACTGCCGTGTACATGCCTACAGTTCCGGATCATGAGCCCTCCCGTCGCACCCTCCGGCTGGAGCCGTCGGCTCGTGCCGCCGGCCGCCCTGTCCGTCCACCTCGCCATCGGCCAGGCGTACGCGTGGAGCGTGTTCAAGCCGCCCCTCGAATCGGCGCTCGGCCTCAGCGGCACCCAGAGCGCGCTGCCGTTCCAGCTCGCCATCGTCATGCTCGGCCTGTCCGCCGCGTTCGGCGGCACCCGCGTGGAGCGCAACGGACCGCGCTGGGCGATGACCGTGGCCCTCGTCTGCTTCTCGTCCGGCTTCCTGGTGTCCGCGCTGGGCGCGGCCACCGAGCAGTACTGGCTGATCGTCCTCGGCTACGGCTTCATCGGCGGCATCGGCCTCGGCATCGGCTACATCTCGCCCGTCTCCACCCTGATCAAGTGGTTCCCCGACCGGCCGGGCGCGGCCACCGGCATCGCGATCATGGGGTTCGGCGGCGGCGCGCTCATCGCGTCGCCCTGGTCCGCGCAGATGCTGGACTCCTTCGGTTCCGACAGCTCCGGCATCGCGCTCGCCTTCCTCGTGCACGGCCTCGCGTACGCGGTGTTCATGTCGCTCGGCGTGCTGCTCGTCCGGGTGCCGCGCGGCGAGCGGCCGGTGGAGAGCGGGCCCAGCAACGTCGAGGGTGTTCAGGTGTCGGCCCGCAGTGCCGTGCGCACGCCGCAGTTCTGGTGCCTGTGGGTGGTGCTCTGCATGAACGTGACCGCGGGCATCGGCATCCTGGAGAAGGCCGCCCCGATGATCACCGACTTCTTCGCGGACGGTTCCACGCCGGTCACCGCCTCCGCCGCGGCGGGCTTCGTCGCGCTGCTCTCGGCGGCCAACATGGCGGGCCGCATCGGCTGGTCCTCCGCCTCCGACCGGATCGGCCGCAAGAACGTCTACCGCCTCTACCTCGGCGCCGGCGCGCTGATGTACCTGCTGATCACCCTGTTCGGCGACGGCTCCAAGCCGCTGTTCGTGCTGTGCGCGCTGGTGATCCTGTCCTTCTACGGAGGCGGCTTCGCGACCGTCCCGGCCTACCTCAAGGACCTGTTCGGCACGTACCAGGTGGGCGCCATCCACGGCCGGCTGCTCACCGCCTGGTCCACGGCCGGCGTGCTCGGCCCGCTCATCGTCAACCGGATCGCGGACCACCAGAAGGACGCGGGCAAGGACGGCGCGGACCTGTACGGCCTGTCCTTCGTCATCATGATCGGCCTCCTCGTCGTCGGCTTCGTCGCCAACGAACTCGTCCGCCCCGTCCACCCGCGCCACCACGTCGCCGCCCCCGAGGAGGCCCCGGATGCCCGAGACCAGCAGCCCGACTCCGCGTGACCGCCGCCCGCTGATCGCCCTCGCGTGGCTGTGGGTCACGGCACCGCTGGCCTACGGCGTCTACGAACTGGTGCGCAAGGCGACCCAGTTGTTCACGGGGTGAGGGGACGGTGCCCTGCCGCGCGGCGGACGGGACGGCCGCGCCCGGCGTCCCGTCCCACGGCCCCGGGCGCCTGTTCGCCCGCTGCTCGTGTGTCCGACGGCCTGACGGGACCCGACAACCACAGCTCCGCTTTCCTGTCCCTTCCTGTGCCCGCGTACCCGTGAGTCACTGAACAGACTGGTGGATCCCGTTAACCACGGCCCGAGGGGGACACCACCATGACCGGCTCGCGCATCACGGCCGTCGGCCACTACCAGCCCGCCAGAGTCCTCACCAACGAGGACCTGGCCGCCATGGTCGACACCAGCGACGAGTGGATCAGCACCCGGGTCGGCATCCGCGAGCGGCGGATCGCGGGCCCGGACGAACCGGTCGACGAACTCGCCGCCCACGCCGGCGCCAAGGCCCTGGCCGCCGCCGGGCTCACGCCCGCCGACGTCGACCTGGTCCTCGTCGCGACGTCCACCGCGATCGACCGCTCCCCGAACACCGCCGCCCGGCTCGCCGCGCGGCTGGGCATGCCGGGCCCGGCCGTCATGGACGTCAACGTGGTGTGCGCCGGCTTCACCCACGCGCTCGCCACCGCCGACCACGCGCTGCGCGCGGGCGCCGCGACCCGGGCGCTGGTCGTCGGCGCGGACAAGATGTCGGAGGTCGCCGACTGGACCGACCGCACCACCTGCGTCCTCGTCGGCGACGGGGCGGGCGCGGCGGTCGTCGAGGCGTGCGACGAGGGGGAGCCGGGCCTGCCCGGCATCGGTCCCGTGCTCTGGGGATCGGTGCCCGAGATGGGCAACGCCGTGCGCATCGAGGGGACACCGCCCCGGTTCGCGCAGGAGGGCCAGAGCGTCTACCGCTGGGCGACCACGCAACTCCCCGCCATCGCCCGCCGGGCCTGCGAACGGTCCGGGACCGCGCCGGAGGACCTGGCCGCCGTGGTCCTGCACCAGGCGAACCTGCGGATCATCGAACCGCTCGCCGAACGCATCGGCGCCACCTGCGCGGTCGTCGCCCGCGACGTCGTGGAGTCCGGCAACACGTCCGCCGCCAGCATCCCGCTCGCCTTCTCCAAGCTCGTCGAACGCGGCGAGATCACGACCGGCGACCCCGTCCTCCTCTTCGGCTTCGGCGGCAACCTCTCGTACGCGGGGCAGGTCGTGCGCTGCCCCTGAGCACCGGCGAAAGGCCCCTCAGCGTCCAACTCCGCGGCACAGCACGCGTGTTGGACGGCGTGATGTCACTCATAGTTGCGCCCGAGTGACTGTCGCGCACCGCCGCCCGTCACTAGCTTCATCACCGCGGGGTACGACGCGACCCAGGGACCGTACGCAAGGACGGTACCCAACTCGGCCTCACCGCCCACCGGTTGCGCCGCCCCGCCGCGCCGGCACACCCGTGCCCGCGCGGGCCACGCATCTCCCGCCCCCGACTGTGCACCGAGAGCGGAGCAACCGAATGGCGACCAACTCCCGTACCGGCGGCGCGACAGCGCCCCCGGCGACGACAACTCCCGCCCCCACCCTCACCCTCAAGGCGGGCACCTCCTGGAACGACGCCTGGCGGCGCTGCCTCGCCGCCGCGCCGGAGGCGTTCCGCGACGACCACGTCCTCAACCTCTGGGCAGGCACCTGGCAGGCGGACGGCCGGTCCCTCCCGGCCACCAGCCCCGTCGACGGCAGCCCCGTCGCCGGACCGCCCCGCCTGGACCGCGACACCGCCCACCGGGCGGTCCGCGCGGCGCTCGACCAGCACCGCGCATGGCGGCAGGTGCCGCTGGAGGAGCGGCGGGCCAGGGTCGCCGCCACCCTCGACTCCCTGACCGCCCACCGCGACCTGCTCGCGCTGCTCCTCGTGTGGGAGATAGGCAAGCCGTGGAGGCTGGCCCGCGCGGACGTCGACCGTGCCATCGACGGCGTGCGCTGGTACCTCGACGGCATCGGACCGATGCTCGCCGGCCGCACGCCGCTCGACGGCCCGGTCTCCAACATCGCGAGCTGGAACTACCCGATGAGCGTGCTCGTCCACGCCATGCTGGTGCAGGCGCTCGCGGGCAACGCGGTCGTCGCGAAGACGCCCACCGACGGCGGCCTGGCCTGCCTCACCCTCGCCTCCGCGCTCGCCGCGCGCGAGGGCATCCCGGTCACGCTGGTCAGCGGCAGCGGCGGCGAGCTGTCCGGGGCGCTGGTACGGGCCCCGGAGATCGGCTGCGTCTCCTTCGTCGGCGGCCGGGACACCGGCGCCGCCGTCGCCACGGCCGTCGCCGACCTCGGCAAGCGCCACGTACTGGAACAGGAGGGCCTCAACACCTGGGGCGTCTGGAACCACACCGACTGGGACGCGCTCACCGCGGTGATCCCGAAGCTGTTCGACTACGGCAAGCAGCGCTGCACCGCCTACCCGCGCTTCGTCGTCCAGCGCTCGGCGTTCGACGAGTTCCTCGCGGCGTACCTGCCCGCGGTGCGCACCCTGCGGGTCGGGCACCCCCTGGCCGTCGAGCACCCCGAAGACCCGTTCCCGGAGCTGGACTTCGGGCCGCTGATCAACGCGGCCAAGGCGAAGGAACTCCAGGACCAGGTGGCCGAGGCCGTCGACCGCGGCGCGGTCCCGCTGCACCGCGGCCGGCTGTCCGACGCCCGGTTCCTGCCCGGCCAGGACACCTCGGCGTACGTGCGGCCGGTGACCCTGCTGAACCCGCCGCCGTCCTCGCCGCTGCATCACGCGGAACCGTTCGGCCCGGTCGACACCATCGTCCTGGTCGACACGGAGGCCGAGCTGCTGGCCGCGATGAACGCGTCCAACGGCGCGCTGGTGGCGACCCTGTCCACCGACGACCGGGCGACCTACGACCGGCTGGCGCCACAGATCAGGGCGTTCAAGGTCGGCCACGGCAAGCCGCGTTCGCGCGGCGACCGCGACGAACTGTTCGGCGGCTTCGGCGCGTCCTGGCGCGGTGCGTTCGTCGGCGGCGAACTGCTGGTGCGCGCGGTGACGAACGGCCCGGCGGGGGAGCGGCTGCCGGGCAACTTCCCGGACTACCACCTGATGCCGTGACGCCGGACGCCCGGCACTGAGCGCGCGGCACTGAACGCGCCGGCTCCCCGCCCGCACATCTCCCCACCGTGCGGGCGGGGGGCCGGCACCTGGGCCCGGCCCGTTCCCGCCGGCCGCGCCCGGACCTCCTCCGCAACCAAACGATGCGTGAACCTGACGATCACTTCCGGCTACCATCCGGCCATGCCGACCGACGAGAACCCCGAGCCCCCGCAGGACCCGGAGCACCCGGGACGGCTGGAGCCGCTGGAGTTCCGGCTCGGCTACCTGCTCAAGCACGCCCACCTGGGCCTGAAGAAGGCGTCCACCGAGGCGCTCGCCCCCTACGGGGTCGACGGCCACGAACTGGCCGTCATGGTGGTCCTGGCCGGCGACGACCCGCTGTCGCAGGCGGAGGCGGCGGCCCGGCTCGGGGTCGACCGGACCACGATGGTCGCGCTGACCGACAGCCTGGAGTCCCGCGGCCTGGTGGTGCGCCGCCGCAGCCTCGCGGACCGGCGCAAGAACATCGTCGAACTGACGGAGACGGGCCGCGCCCGGCTCTACGCGGCGGAGGACGCCCGACGCGCGGCGGAACGCGACTTCCTCGCCCCGCTGGGCGAGGAAGGAGCCGCGTCCCTGCTGCGCCGGCTGCACCTGCTGGTGGCCGGGGAAGCGTCACGCCGTGATCACGGAATCACCTGACGTGATGGCGTCCCGTCGCAGGTGGGCGGGGGTACGGGGGCCGGACGTCGCCCGTGGATAAGAGGGTGAGAGGCACTCCGAAACCTTGGTATCGTTGTCCTTGTCGCCGCGGGGATAAAAGCCCTGCCAGGTGGCATACACCCTGTCCGGGTGGCGGAATGGCAGACGCGCTAGCTTGAGGTGCTAGTGCCCTTCGGGGCGTGGGGGTTCAAGTCCCCCCTCGGACACCGGCGGGACCCCACATTCGTGTGGGGTCCTTCGCGTTTCCGGGCCCCGCCCGGCCGGCCGGGGCCCCTCTCCGCCGCGGCCCCGCCGGTCACATGTCCCAGGGCGCCTGCGGCAGGACCCTTCCGGTCTCCAGGAGCGACTTGAGGTTGGAGAGGACGGCCGGCCAGCCCTTCGAAATGCCGTTCAGCATCTCGGTGTTGGGCAGGTTCTCGTGGGTCACCGTGAGGCGGACGATGTCCTCGTGCGGCTCGACCGCGAAGGTCACCACCGAGGCGCTGTCCTTCGGGGCCGCGGGGGTGTCGTCGAACGTGATCACCAGGCGCGAGGGGGGCTCCGCCTCGACGACCCGGCCGACGACGTCGACGGCGCCCGAGCCGTCGGCGCGGCGGTGCTCCCAGGCCGAACCCGGCTGCCAGTCCGAGACGTTGGCGTGGCCCCAGTACCGCGCGGTGAGATCCGCGTCGGTCAGGGCCTGCCACACGTCCTTCGCGCTCGCGTGGATGTAGGTCACGTAGACGTAGGTCGGAACGGACGTCGGTGCGTTGCTGGTCATGGCGGCGTGCTCCTCTGCTTGGTTCCTGATGGCGCCGAGCGCCCGAAGCCGGGGGCGGTCGAACCCGGAGATCCAGCGCTCCTCGATCTCCTGGATCGGCGCGGGGTTGAGGTAGTGGAGCCGTTCCCTGCCGCGACGCACGACGGTGACGAGGCCGGCCCGCGCCAGCAGGTCGAGATGCTGGGTCACCGACTGCCGTGCCATGTCGAGGAGTTCGCACAGCTCGCGCAGGGTCTGACCGTTGCGCTCGCGCAATCGGTCGAGCAGCTGCCGTCGGGTGGGATCGGCCAGCGCCCGGAAGACGGCGTCGGGCCGGTTCTCGTGCTCGTCGGGTGTCGCGGTGGGGCTCACCGGACCATTATGCAGGTATCTGCCTGCCTATTGCTAGGGGTGCAGGTCGGAGGGGTGTTCGGCGGGGTGCGGAAGGCCCGCCGTCCCCCGGTCGTTCGCTCGGGGTGATCGCCTGCCCCGCGCTCCCGCGGCTGCCACGCGGCTGCCGCCGGAGCGCCGCGTTCCGCCGTCCTTCCCGGTGGCGACCAACCGGGCGGAGACGAGCGTCGCGGCGGTGAGGGTGCCCCAGAGGGCCGCCGGGCCGCGGGCCCCGAGCGCGGTGATGACCGCCGGGGAGACGGCGAGACCGAAGCCCGTGGAGATCTGGAGGCGGGCGACGGCGCGTCCCAGCACCGGGGCGGGGGCGAGGGCCGTGACGAGCGCCGTCGCGCTGCCGGCGTAGAGGATCTCGCCGATCGTGCAGAGCACGGACACCGCGGCGACGGCCGGGGCACTCCAGCCGCCGCCCAGCGAGGTGGCCGCGAGGAAGCCGAGGTAGGACAGGGCGAGCACCACGCCGGCGAGGGCCAGCACGGTCCGCCGGGCGAAGCGGGACATCAGGAGGGTGACCGGAAGCTGCAGGGTGACCACCAGGACCGTGTTCGCCACGAAGATCGCCGCCGACCAGGCCGGGGACGCGTGCAGTTGGGTCACCAGCACCAGGGGCAGGGCGATTTCGGGGACGTTGAGGCAGAAGGCGTAGACCACGTTCGCCGCGAGCAGCACGAGCATGCGGCGGGCGGACCCGGCGGTGCTCCCGGCGCCGTCGGCATCCTCCGCCCTGCCGGATCCGGCTCCGGCCGGGACGGCGGCCGGGTCGGCGCGCAGGCGGACCGAGGCAGCCAGGGCCGCCGCGGCCAGGTAGGCGAGCCCGGTGACGGCGGCCAGTGCCCGCATCGCGGTGGGACCGCCCGCCAGGCACACGGTGGCGAGGAGGGCGCCCGCGCCCAGGCCGGCGTTGCGCAGCGCGCGGGCGCCCGCGAGAGCGGCGTCGCGTTCGCGGCCGTGGGCGATCGTGGCGACGAGGGCCGCGTGGGCGGCGGGCCACGCCTGGTTGCCGATGCCGAGGAAGAGCGCCGCCACGGCGAACAGCCGCACGTGCCCCGCCGGGGTGGCCAGCAGGAGTGCCACCCCCGGCACGCGTACCAGCATCGAGGCCGCCACGACCGTGCTGCGCGCGCCCCGGTCGAGCCACCGGCCGACCGCGGGCATGCACACCAGGCCCGCGACGACGCCGACCGTCATGGCGATGCCGGTGGCCGACGCGGACAGCCTCAGCACCGTCACCCCGTACAGCAGCAGGAAGGGTCGCAGCAGGCCGGTGCCGAGCGCGTCCACGGCGAGGGCGACGGTGTAGCGGGGGCCGCCGCAGGCGCGGACGAGGGCCGTCGGCCGGATCTTGGGAGGGGTTGCCATGGCGACAACGGTGCGGTCGGCCTCCGGACGAGCGGGCGCCGGTTGACGGGCATCGTCAATCGGCGCGGGCGGCGGCCGTCCCGGCCGGGAGAATGGGCGAATGACGTTGAGGATCGACATCGGCGGCGTGCCGTCCGGGGGACTGCGGTTCGCCGCCTCCCCGCTGGCCGAACTCACCGCGATGCTGCACGTGCTGGCCGAACCCGCCCACCATCCGCAGCTCGCCGACTGGGCCGCGGGCGTCTGGTCCGGGCTGCCGCCGGAGCTGGCCGAGCGGCTCCGGGAGGCGGAGTTCCTCTGGCGTTCCTCACGGGCCGACTTCCTGGTCCCCGCCCGCCCCCGGCCGGCTCTCGCCGACGAGCTGGACGACGTGGACCGGATCGACGACGAGACCTACGTGGCCAGCGCGCTCGTGACCACGTGCGGCAGCAACCGCGTCCACTTCGCCGCGCCGTCGCCGCTCACCGACGCGACCGCGCGCGAGCGGGCCCTGGACGTGGCCCGTGCCCGCGGCGCCCTCCAGGAGACCTTCGCGGAACGGCTGCTGGCGGACCCCGGTGCCGTGCGGGCGCGGGTGCGCCACACCCTCGAACAGTGCGCCGGGGCCTTCTTCGACGCCGCGTGGGCCGACGCGGCGGAGCGGCTCGCCACCGACCTGCGCCTGAAGAACGACCTGCTGAAGCACCGCGGCGTCGGCGCGGCGCTCGCCTCGGTCTCCGGCGCCGTCACCCTGGCGCCGGACGGCAACAGCATCGTCGTGGACAAGCTCCAGGACAACGCGGCCACTGCCGGCGCGGACGGGGTCACCTTCGTGCCCAGCGTCTTCGGCCGCCCGCACCTGGTGGTGGTCCACGCTCCCGGATGGCAGCCGGTGGTGCAGTACCCCGTGGCCGGGGAGGACCCGTCGGAACCGGTGTCGCTGGAGGCGGTCACGCTGCGGCTGGAGGCACTCGCGCACCCGGTGCGGCTGCGGCTGCTGCGCACCCTGGCCCGCGGCCCGCACACCACCGGTGAGCTGGCCCATGCCTGGGAACTCTCGCCCCCGGAGGTCTCCCGCCATCTCGCCGTCCTGCGCCGCGCGGGCCTGCTCACGACCCAGCGGCAGGGACGCTACGTCCGCTACGCCCTCGAACTGTCCGGAGTGGGGACACTGGGGGGCGACCTGCTGGCGGCGGTACTGCGCTGAGCGGTTCCGGCGGCGACGGCGCTCCGGGGCCGCGGTCCGCCCGGTGCCGGTTCACACTCCGGGGCTCGTCAACTCGCCTGGAAACGCGTCTGGTTCGGCCGTCGTGCCGACGCAAGTCCGAGCCGGGGCACGTCGGGCGACGCGCCCCTCAGATCGAGAACTCGTGCCGGACCGCCACCCTGCGCCCGTGGTTGCACGCCGGAGCGCGGCCGTCCGGGGGCGCCGGGTTCGTCTGGTGGGACTGAAGGGCGAGGCTCACCAGGGTGATCAGGACGTTGACGTCCGAGTCGGCCTCCAGACGCAGCGTCACCCAGGCCGCGCCCGGGATGATGCGGACCACTTCGGAGCGCCGCAGATCGTGCTCGAAGCGGTGGACGGCCCGCGCCGTGAGGTGCAGGTCGACGTCCCAGTCCGTGTGGAAGTGGGCTATCTCCTGGCCCGTCGAGCGCAGCGCGCGCCCGGTACCACAACTCGGCACGGCCTCCGTGAGGTCGCGCCACGTCGTCAGCTGCGTCATGGCTCGCAAGGCCAGCGTCATACCCCCATCATGGACCGATCACCGTCCGGACACCAAGGAGTGCGTAAGCCTTAACCAAGTCGTATTCGAGGACGGCCTGCTGGGGGAGTGCCCGAGGGGCGTGCCGAGGCGCGTGGGATATTCCGTGCGCCCCCGGTCGGCGGGCCCCTACACTCGGCGCGGAGAGTTTCCGGACGTGCGTGAGACCGCGCCCCGGCCCGGCAGGGCGTCACCCGCAAGGGGAAAGCCCGGTGAACGAAGGGAGTTGACCGTGCGTCACCGCACCGCCGTCCTCACGGCCGTCGCCGTCGCCGTCCCTCCCTTCCGGTTCGGAGTGATTCTCGTGTCTCCGTCCGGCCGGTGCACGCCGCGCGGCCCGCACCGGTAGTCCGCGACACACGCCTTCGGACAACCACCCTTCGCAGCCCGCCGATCGAGGCTGCCGCAGGGCGGGTCACCGTGTGTCCGGCGATCGCGCTGCCCCTTCCCGAACGCAGCGAAAGGCCTCCGGCCGTGCGTACTCACCTCTCCCACCAGCCGGGCGAACCCGGCCCCGCCGTCCGCAACCTCGGCATCCTCGCCCACGTCGACGCCGGCAAGACCACCGTGACCGAGCGGTTCCTCTTCGCCGCCGGTGCCACCCACAAGCGCGGCGAGGTCCACGACGGCACCACCGTCACCGACTTCGACCCCCAGGAGCGCGACCGCGGGATCACCATCTTCGCGGCGGCCGTGAGCTGTTCGTGGGCCGGACACCGCATCGACCTGATCGACACGCCGGGGCACGTCGACTTCGCCGACGAGGTCGAGCGTTCCCTGCGCGTCCTCGACGGCGCGATCGCGGTGTTCGACGCGGTCGCCGGGGTCGAACCGCAGAGCGAGTCGGTCTGGCGGCAGGCCGACCGGTACGGCGTTCCGCGCATCGCGTTCGTCAACAAGCTCGACCGCGCGGGCGCCGACGTCGACACGGCGGTGGCCTCCCTGCGCGAACGGCTGCACCCGGCACCGCTGTTGGTGCAGTTGCCGATCGGTGCCGAGGACCGGTTCACCGGCGTGGTGGACCTCGTCCGCACCCGCGCGCTCGTCTGGCCCGACGCCGGCGGCCCGGCCGTCGAGGGACCGGTGCCGGCCGAGCTGCGCGACGAAGTCGCCGACAGGCGGGCGCGGTTGGCGGAAACGGTGGCCGGGCTGCACGTCGGCGCGCTGGAGGAGTTCTGCGCCACCGGCACGCTCACGCCCGCGACGCTGACGGCCGCCCTGCGCGACCTGACGCACAGCGGGGACGGTGTCGTCGTCCTGTGCGGATCGGCGTACCGCAACCGCGGGATCGAGCCGCTGCTCGACGCCGTGGTGGCGTACCTGCCGTCCCCGCTCGACGTGCCCGCCGTGCGCGGCGTGCACGACGGGGCGGAACAGGAGCGGGCCGCCGACCCGGCGGAGCCGTTCACCGCGCTCGCGTTCAAGGTGCAGACCACCGTGCGCGGACGGCTGACGTTCCTGCGGGTGTACGCGGGGACCGTGGAGAGGGGGGACGCCGTGCTGGCACCGGGCACCGGGCGCCGTGAGCGGATCGGGCGCATCCTGCGCGTCCAGGCCGACCGGCACGAGGAGTTGGACCGCGCGGTCGCCGGGGACATCGTCGCCGTCGTCGGGCTGAAGGCGGCCCTGCCGGGTACGACCCTGTGCGATCCGGCGGCGCCGATCGTGCTCGAACCGCCGTCCGCCGCCGAGCCGGTGGTGTCCGTCCGCGTCGAGGCGCGGCGCGACACCGACACGGGCAGGCTGGCGACCGCCCTCGTGCGGCTGGTGGAGGAGGACCCGTCGCTGGTGGTGCGCACCGACGGCGAGAGCGGACAGACCCTGCTCGCGGGCAGGGGCGAACTGCACCTGGAGGTGGCGGTGGAGAGGTTGCGCGGCGCCCACGGACTCGACGTCACGGTGGGCCGCCCGGCGGTCGCACACCGCGAGACCGTGGTGCGCGGGGTGTCCGGCTTCGTGTACCGGCACGTCAAACAGGACGGCGGCGCCGGGCAGTTCGCGCACGTCGTGCTCGACGTGGCGCCGCTGGGCGAACCGGAGGCGCGGGCCGGCACCCCCGCCGCCACCGGGTTCGCCTTCGCCTCGACGGTGACGGGCGGGCGGGTGCCGCAGGAGTACGTCCGTGCCGTGGAGGCGGGCTGCCGCGACGCCCTCGCCGAGGGGCCGCACGCCGGACATCCGGTGACCGGGGTGCGGGTCACGCTGACCGACGGGGCGACCCACTCCAGGGACTCCTCGGAGCAGGCGTTCCGCGCGGCCGGCCGGTTCGGCCTGCGGGAGGCGCTGCGCGCGTGCGCGACGGTCGTGCTGGAACCCGTCGCCGAGGTCACGGTCACCGTGCCGCAGGACGCCCTCGGCGCGGTGCTCGGCGACCTGGCGGCACGCCGCGCCGCGGTGTCCGGCACCGTGACGCGGGCGGGCACGTCCGCCGTCACCGCGACGGTGCCGCTGGCGGCGCTGTTCGGCTGGGCGACCCGGCTGCGCGGCCGGACCGGCGGGCGGGGCACCTTCACCACGCGCCCCGCCGGGTACGCGCCCGCCCCGGCGTCCGCGCGGGCCGGTGCGCCGGCCCGGTAGCGGCGCGGGCGGCCGGTGGCCGGACAACTGTCCGGCCACCGGCCGCCGTTCGGTCCGTCAGGGGTAGGACACCACCGTGGACGGCGTCGTCGTCGTGCCCGACGTCGCCGCCCCCGTCTCGTTGATCACGTGCTCGAACTGCCCCTGCCCGCCGAGGGACACCACGAGCAGGTCGTGGAACTTCACGCCGGGAGTGTCGGGTGCCGCGAAGCCGTGGTGCTGCACGATCGTCGGGTCCACGTTGTAGTAGCAGTAGCTGCCCAGACCCCAGCCCTCGTGCGTGGTCACGGAGTCGGCGACCTTGTAGGCCGCGTAGCCGCGCACCGAACCGTCCTGCACGGCCGCCTGGTCGGGAGCGTCGTACGCCTTCTCGTTCTGGAAGAAGACCGTGCGGCCGCGCTCCCCGTTCCACTGCACGTCGTACTTGTTGAAGTGCTCGACGAACAGCCCGGTGGCCAGGACGTCGTCGCCGTTGACGACGATGCCGTAGTCCGCCCGGTTGGTGTCCCAGCCGACCCCCGTGCCGTGGTCGGCGCGCCAGACCCAGGTGTGGTCGACGATGGTGTGGTTGCTGTTGACGACCATGCTGGTGGTGGCCTTGCCCGCGCCCGCGCCGCCGATGCGCACGAACACGTCCTGCACGGTGGTCGGGTCGGTCGAGTGGTCCGCCGACGCGCCCTGCGGGCCGACCTCCAGCAGGGTCTCGGAGTTGACCGTCCCCGCGTCGACGAGGAACCCCGCGAGCCGCACCCCGTCCACGTCGGCGACCTTGACGGCGGTGACCCCGTCGTCGGGGACGAGGGTGGCGTAGCCGAGGCCGAGCACGACCGTGCCCGCGGCGTTCACCTGGACCGGCGCCTCCAGGTGGTAGATCCCCGGCGTCAGCAGCAGGTGCAGGCCCTGCGTCAGGGCCTGGTTGAGGGTGGCGGCGCCGTCCCCCGGCCGCGCGACGTAGAACTGGGTCAGCGGCAGCGAGGTGCCGCGGGGGGTGCCGTTGCCCCAGGTCACCCCGCGCGCGTCCGTGCGCTTCTCGGGGAGGAAGACCCGGTAGGTGTCGCCGTCGAGGTACAGGAACGGCTTCTCGCGGGAGACCGGGGTGGTGTCGAGCGTGGTGTACGGGGGGTCCGGGAAGGACTGCGCGGGCGCGCCCTCGACGCCCGAGAACACCATGTTCCAGACGGCGTTGGCCCAGCCGCCGACCGAACTGTCCCGCGTGTACCACTGCTGCTGCGAGTACGGCGCGACCTGCCCGTCGATCCTGCTGTCGGCGATGTAGCCGCCGCTCGCCCAGCCGTAGCCGTCGGGGGCGAGGTTGAGGCCGCCGCGTACGTGCATGCGGCGGAAGGGCGCCGCCTGCGCCACGGCCCAGCGGTTGGTGCCGCTGACCGGGACCAGGGCGAGGTTCTCCGCCGAACGCCAGAAGTTCTGGGTGGCGTTGCCGCCGAACCAGCCGGCGTCCACGGTGACGTCGCCGTTGATGGTGGTGTCGTCGGGGGACAGGCCCAGTCCCGCGATGGAGGTGTAGAAGCCGAGTTGCGCGTTGAGGCCGCTGTAGTTGCCCGGCTTGAACAGCAGCGCGTAGCGGCCGGTGTCGAACTGCGCCGACTCCTGCTGCTGGAACACCTGGTCCAGGGTGGCCTGGATGCCGGCGGTGGACGGGTCGAAGACGATGACGTTCGGACCGAGGTCGCCGCCGCCGGGCAGGTCGTCGGCCCGAGCGGCGACGGCCCCGGTCGAGGTGCCCGCCGGGCGGGCCGGGGCGGCGGACGCGGGGGCGGCGGCCGACAGGCCGAGCAGTGCGGGGGCCGCCGCGGCGGCGACTCCCAGCACGGCCCGTCGGCCGACGACAGCCGCTCCCGTGGGGGGAGTCGGCGGTGTGGGGGGAGTGAGGGGGGAAGGGGGCATGGCGCGGCTCTCCTGGTTCAGGAAATGAACAGTGGGGGTTCTTGGGAGCGCTCTCTCGCCGTTGCATGCTTCATCCGCGTGAACGGCGCGTCAAGAGTGATGGCGCGAGTTCCGCTTACGGAGGTCATAACGGCACGTCAAATGTCGTGCATACACGGCGACTTGCGGCCGTAATGACCGCAAGTCGGGCGCACCGGACGGGTGTCGCGGGTGAGGTTCACCCGCGGCCCGCGTTCAAGAAGTGCCTGCCGGGTACCGGCTCCGCATCCCGCCCCAACTGAGCCCCAACTGGGTGGGGAGCGCTCCCGACCCCTGTGCGGGAGCGCTCCCACAGGCGCACGTACGTGTGCGCCGCCGGCTCGTCGCCGGCCCGCCTCACACCAGCCGGGCCCCCAGCGAGGTCCGCCATGCCGGGGTCTGGCGCGGGGCGTCCGGCTCGGGCAGGGGGCGCCCGCCGCGCGCGAAGAAGTCGGCGAGCGGCAGGATCGCCGCGCCCACGGTCACCGCGTCCGGGCCGAGCCTGCCCATCTCGATGCCCACCCGCCCGGCGGGGTGCGACAGCGCGTACGACAGGGCGTGGCCGCGCACCGACTCCAGGAAGCGCGGCCCGAGTTGGAGGCCCGCCCAGCCGCCGACGAGCACCCGCTCCGGCTGGAAGAGGTTGATCAGGTCGGACAGGCCCGCGCCCAGGTACTCGGCGGTCTCGTCGAGCACGGCCGCCGCGACCGGGTCCGGCGGGCCGCCGTCCGGGGGGTAGGCGGCCGTCAGCATCGCGGTCAGCGCCGTCTCCTCGTCGCTGTCGGCAGGACGGGTGCCGCCTGCCTCCTCCCAGCGTTCGAGCAGTGCCTCGGCGCCCGCGTACGCCTCCAGGCAGCCGAGCGTCCCGCAGCGGCAGCGCCGCCCGCGCACCCGCACGGTGAGGTGCCCCCACTCGACCGCCCGGCCGCGTTCGACCTCGTCCGAGACCACGCACGCGCCGACGCCCGAACCGAACAGCACCACCACGGCGTTGCGTGCGCCCCGGCCCGCACCGAACCACATCTCGGCCTGGCCCAGGGTCTTGGCGCCGTTGTCGACGAAGTACGGTACGCGGTCCGGGAGTTGGGCGGAGGCCCGGAGCAGCTGCTCCAGCGGTACGGCGTCCCAGCCGATGGTCTGGCCGTGCACCACCGCACCCTCCCGCGCCGTGTGCTCGACGATGCCGGGCACGCCGATCCCCACCCCGAGCAGCCCGTCGGCGGTGAGACCCGTCGCCGCGAGCACCTCCTCGACGCCGGTGCGGATGTGGTCGACGACCACGGCGACGTCGTACGCCTGCCGTCCGCCCCTCGCCAACGGCCGCTCGGCGCGCGCCAGTTCGGCCATCGACAGGTCGAACAGCTCGACCCGGACCCGGGTCTCGCCGACGTCCACGCCGATCATGTGGCCGCTCGACGGCGCGATGCGCACCAGGGTGCGCGGCCGGCCGCCGTCGGACCCGACGCTGCCGGCCTCCTCGACGAGGCCGTCCGCGAGCAGCTCCGTGACGACGTTGCTGATGGAACCCGAACTCAGCCCGGTCGCCGGAGCCAGCGCGTGCCGGCTCATCGGGCCGTCGAAATACAACCGTTGTAGAACGGCGGTGCGGTTCTCCCGCCGCAGGTCACGGACCGTACGGCCGCCCAGCGTTGCCACCTGACCTCCTGGTTTTCCGACGACGCTCGGCAAGATACCCGTGCCGGATCCCTTGACGCGTCTTTCTCTTGAGGTTTAACTCACGTCCTAAATTAAGCCATGAGGAGCGGCGGGACGGAACGGGGAAGCCCGGATCGATCCGTACTCGCGGTTCTCGACTCCCGGAAAGGGACACCAGGAGCCATGCGCAGCATCCGAGTCGCGGCCACAGGCGCCGTCACCCTGTCTCTCGTCCTCGCCGCCTCGGCCTGCGGGGGCGGCTCGTCGACGGGCGGCGGGTCCAACGACTCGCCGAAGACGATCACTTACTGGGCCTCCAACCAGGGCGCCAGCATCGCGGTGGACAAGAAGGTCCTCCAGCCCGAGCTCGACAAGTTCGAGAAGAAGTACAACGTCAAGGTCAAGCTCGAAGTGGTCCCGTGGTCGGACCTCCTCAACCGCATCCTCACGGCCACCACGTCCGGTCAGGGTCCGGACGTCCTCAACATCGGCAACACGTGGAGCGCCTCGCTCCAGGCCACGGGCGCGCTGCTCGACTGGAACACCGCCAACTTCGACAAGATCGGCGGCAAGGACCGGTTCGTCGACTCCGCGATGGGCTCGACCGGCGCCGAGGGCAAGGATCCGGCCGCGGTCCCGCTGTACTCGATGTCGTACGCCCTCTACTACAACAAGCAGATCTTCGCCGACGCCGGCATCTCCAAGCCGCCCACGACCTGGGACGAACTGGTCGCCGACGGCAAGAAGATCTCCGCCAAGGGCAAGAACCCGCTGGGCGCCGAGGGCGCGAACGTGTCGGAGAACATCCACCACGTCTTCACCTTCGCCAAGCAGCACGGCGCCGACTTCTTCACCGCCGACGGCAAGCCCGACTTCACCAACGACGGCACGGTCGCCGCGGTCCAGCAGTACGTCGACCTGATGGCCAAGTCGAAGACCATCCCGGCCGGCAACGCCGAGTACGCGCAGAACCAGTCGGTCAGCGACTTCGCCAAGGGCAAGACGGCGATGCTGCTGTGGCAGTCCGCCGCCGCCAACCTCAAGTCGCAGGGCATGGCCGACGACGCGTACGGGGTCGCCCCGGTGCCCGTGCAGTCCGGCACCCCCGGTACCGGCGCGCAGGTCAACTCGATGGTGGCCGGCATCAACATCTCGGTCTTCAAGAACACCCACAACCTCGACGGCGCCGTGAACTTCGTGAAGTTCATGACCAGCGACGCCGAGCAGAAGATCCTGAACAAGGCGTACACCTCCATCCCGCCGGTCAAGGCCGCGCAGGAGGACCCGGCGTTCAACACCCCGACCAACGTGATCCTCAAGGACACGCTGGCCACGAGCGCCGCGGCGCTGCCGCAGGTCGCCGACGAGTCGCAGTTCGAGACCGCCGTCGGTACCGCCGTCAAGGACCTCTTCGCCGACGCCGCCAACGGACGCCCGGTGACCACCGCCTCGGTCAAGGCGGCGCTCGAAAAGGCCCAGCAGCAGATGCCTGCGAAGTGAGTGCGGATCCTTCCATGACCACCACGACCGCCCACGCCGAGACCGGCGGCCCGGCGGTGCGCGATGGCGAGAACACCCCCGGGGCGGCGCGTGGTCCGCGCCGCCCCGGGCGGATCCGCCGGATCGCACTGCCCTACATGCTGCTCCTGCCCGCCCTGATCCTCGAACTCCTCGTCCACCTCGTGCCGATGGTCATCGGCACCGTGATGAGCTTCAAGGAGCTGACCCAGTTCTACATCCGCGACTGGGGCACTGCCCCCTGGAGCGGGTTCGACAACTACCGCGTCTCCGTGGACTTCTCCGCGCCCGTCGGCGACGCGCTGCTCCACTCCTTCTTCGTCACCGTCGAGTTCACGCTGCTGTCGGTCGGCCTGTGCTGGCTGATCGGCACGGCCGCCGCCGTCTTCATGCAGGACGCCTTCCGCGGCCGCGGCCTGCTGCGCGCCCTGTTCCTGGTGCCGTACGCGCTGCCGGTCTACGCGGCCGTCATCACCTGGGTGTTCATGTTCCAGCACGACAACGGCCTGGTGAACCACGTCCTGCACGACCAGCTGCACCTCACCGACAAGCCCTCGTTCTGGCTCATCGGCGACAACAGCTTCTGGGCCCTGCTGATCGTCTCCGTGTGGAAGGGCTGGCCGTTCGCCTTCCTCATCGTGATGGCCGGCCTCCAGAACATCCCCGGCGAGCTGTACGAGGCCGCCGCCCTCGACGGCGCCGGCCGCTGGCAGCAGATCCGCCGGATCACCCTGCCGTCGCTGCGCCCCGTCAACCAGGTACTGGTCCTGGTGCTGTTCCTGTGGACGTTCAACGACTTCAACACGCCGTACGTGCTGTTCGGCAAGTCGGCGCCGGCGGCGGCCGACCTGATCTCGGTGCACATCTACCAGGCGTCCTTCGTCACCTGGAACTTCGGCACCGGCTCCGCCATGTCCGTCCTGCTGCTGCTCTTCCTGCTCGTCGTGACGGGCGTCTACCTCCTGATCACCACCCGAGGAAGGAAGACGTCCGATGTCTAGCACCGCGCGGGCGCCCCGCTCGCCGATGGCCCCGTCGCAGTCCTTCCTGTGGTCGCGCCGGGTCTTCCTGACCCTGCTCACCGGGTTCGTGCTCGTCCCGGTGTACGTCATGATCTCCAGCTCGCTGAAGCCGCTGGCGGACGTGACGGGCAAGTTCCGCTGGATTCCGAGCGGCCTGACGATCCGTCCGTACATCGACATCTGGTCGACCGTCCCGCTCGCCAAGTACTTCGGGAACTCCCTGATCGTGGCCGGCTCGGCGACCGTCCTGTCGGTCGTCATCGCGGTCTTCTCCGCGTACGCCGTCAGCCGCTACGAGTTCCGCGGCAAGCGCGTGTTCACGGTCACCGTCCTGTCCACCCAGATGTTCCCGGGCATCCTGTTCCTGCTCCCGCTGTTCCTGCTCTACGTCAACATCGGCAACGCCACCGGCATCGCCCTGTTCGGCTCCCGCGGCGGCCTGATCCTCACCTATCTGACGTTCTCGCTGCCGTTCTCCATCTGGATGCTCATCGGCTACTTCGACTCGGTGCCCCGCGAACTCGACGAGGCGGCACTGGTGGACGGCTGCGGCCCGCTCGGCGCGCTGTTCCGCGTCGTGGTGCCCGCCGCGATCCCCGGCATCGTCGCCGTCGCCGTCTACGCGTTCATGACGGCGTGGGGCGAGGT
Organism: Streptomyces sp. NPDC008150; assembly: GCF_042956945.1. Lineage (NCBI taxonomy): Bacteria > Bacillati > Actinomycetota > Actinomycetes > Kitasatosporales > Streptomycetaceae > Streptomyces > Streptomyces sp. NPDC008150. The sequence goes on from NZ_JBIBHJ010000010.1 coordinate 59,135, forward strand.
GCTGTTCGCCTCCGTGATGACCAACGACTCCACCCGCACACTCGCCGTCGGCCTCCAGGGCTACTCGACGCTCAACGACGTGTACTGGAACCAGATCATGGCCGCCTCGCTCGTGGTCAGCGTGCCCGTCGTCGCCGGGTTCCTGCTCCTCCAGCGCTACCTGGTCGCCGGTCTGACCGCCGGAGCGGTGAAGTGACCGCCTTCGGCCCCGCCTGGACCGGCCCCGGCGACGCCACGGGCGACGCCGGCCCGGTCACGGGCCCCGGTGCCCGACCCGCCCCCCTTGAAAGGACTTCCGTGTCCCACCCCATCGACCTGGCCGCACTGCCGCACGACTTCCTGTGGGGCACGGCCACATCGGCTTACCAGATCGAGGGAGCCGTGGCGGAGGACGGCCGCTCACCGTCGATCTGGGACACGTTCTCGCACACCCCCGGAAAGATCGACGGCGACGACCACGGCGACGTCGCGTGCGACCACTACCACCGCTGGCGCGAGGACGTCGCGCTCATGAAGCGGCTCGGCACCAACGCCTACCGGCTGTCGGTGGCCTGGCCGCGCGTCCTGCCCGGCGGCGACGGACCGGTCAACGCCAAGGGCCTCGCGTTCTACGACGAGTTGACCGACGCGCTCCTCGAAGCCGGCATCACCCCGTCCGTGACGCTGTACCACTGGGACCTGCCGCAGGTGCTCCAGGACCGCGGCGGCTGGCCCGAGCGGGCGACCGCCGAGCACTTCGCCTCGTACGCGGCCGTCGTGGCCGAGCGTCTCGGTGACCGCGTCACCCACTGGACGACCCTCAACGAGCCGCTGTGCTCGGCGTGGATCGGTCACCTGGAGGGCAAGATGGCCCCCGGCCTGACCGACCTGACGGCCGCCGTCCGCGCCTCCTACCACCTGCTCCTGGGCCACGGCCTGGCGTCCGAGGCGATCCGCGCCGCGGTGCCGGGCGCCCAGGTCGGCATCGTCAACAACCTCTCCACCGTGTACGCCGCCAGCGAGAGCCCCGAGGACGTGGCCGCCGCCCGGCGCATGGACGGACACACCAACCGCTGGTGGCTCGACCCGGTGCACGGCCGCGGCTTCCCCGAGGACATGCGCGAGCTGTACGGCGTCGAACTCCCCGAGCGCGACGGCGACCTGAAGAAGATCGGCGCCCCGCTGGACTGGCTGGGCCTGAACTACTACTTCCCGCAGACCGTCGCCGACGACCCCGCGGGACCCGCGCCCCACGTGCGTGACGTGGCCCGTTCCGGCGTCCCGCGCACCGGCATGGACTGGGAGGTCGACGCCAGCGGCATCGAGACCCTGCTGCTGCGCCTGACCGAGGAGTACGGCGCCCGCCGCCTGTACGTCACCGAGAACGGCTCCTCCTACCCGGACGTGGTCCGGGCCGACGGCACCGTGGACGACCCGGAGCGCCAGGACTACCTGGAGCGCCACCTCGCCGCGTGCGCCTCGGCCGCCCGCAAGGGCGCCCCGCTGGCCGGGTACTTCGCCTGGTCGCTGCTCGACAACTTCGAGTGGGCGTACGGCTACGACAAGCGCTTCGGCCTCGTCCACGTCGACTACGCGACGCAGGCCCGCACCATCAAGGGCAGCGGGCACCGCTACGCGGACATCGTCCGGGCCCACCGGGAGCAGCACCGCCGGGCCGCCTGAGCGACTGCGGCGGTTCCCCGAGTCCCGGGTGGGGCGCAGGACATGGCGGTGGGGGGGGGGGCCCGGGGGCCCCCCCCCCCCCCCGGGCCGGGGGGGGCCCCCCCGGCGGGGCCCCCCCCGCGCGGGGGGGGCGCCCCCCCCCCGGGGGGGGGCCCCCGGCCGGGGGGGGGGGGGGGCCCCCGGGCCCCCCCCCCCACCGCCATGTCCGGTCGCGCGCCCGGATGTTCGGCACCGCGCCGGCGGGGGTGGTCAGGGGCGCGGTGCCCCGGCCGCCCGCCCGCTCGTCCCCGGCTCAGCAGTCCCGCAGCTCCGCCGACTGGTTCAGCACCTGGGCGCGCGTGGACGTGAAGCGCGCGTACCGCTCGCCGCCCCGGTCCTGCGGGCGGAACGCCGCCACCCGGTGGCAGTTCTGGAAGGCGAGGGCCACCCCGAAGTGCCGTTCGAGACTGCCCCGGACGGCGTCGCTCGCGAGCGCGCGCAGCAACTGCCCGCGCTCGGCCTCCGACGCCGGAGGGGTCTGGTTGTCGGTGAACTCCGCGGTGCCGGAGTTGAGTTCGGCCGTGAGCGAGGAGACGAGGTTCCAGGCGTACGGGAGCGAGTCGCGGACCGTGGCGACGAAGTCCGCCTCGCGGATGTCGCCCCGCTCGGCCTCGGCGAGGAGCTGGGGAGAGACGTCGAGAGACATGAAGTGCCCTTCTGCGGTGGGGTTTCGTGGGTCCGTCCGGATCAGGACGGAGAGGGGCCCGGCACGAAGTCCGGGTCGATCTGGAGCGCCAGGTCGAGGCCGGTCGCCTCGTCGCCCCAGGCGCGGGCGTTGCGCAGGTGGAACTCGACGGCGTGGCGGTGCAGCGCCGCCCAGTCCTTGGGCCGGGCGTCGACGGCGTCGCGCAGCACGGTGAGCGCGTGCCGGTTGTGCGGCTCCAGGCCGTCGAACCCGGCGGCGGCGCGGCCCTGTTCGGCGGACCGGACCCAGGGGGAGTGGACCAGGTGGGTCAGCAGGTCGTCGCCCACCTCCTCCTTGAGGAAGAGCAGGTCGTCCTCGCCGGACACCTTGTTGCCGACCACGGCCAGCGGGATGCCGAACTCCCGTGCGTGGTCGCGGTACTGGCGGTAGACGGAGACGCCCTTGCGGGTCGGTTCCGCGACCAGGAACGTCATGTCGAACCGGGCGAACAGCCCGGAGGCGAACGCGTCCGCGCCGGCCGTCATGTCGACGACCGCGTACTCGCCCTCGCCGTCGAGCAGATGGCCGAGGTACAGCTCCACCGCGCCGAGCTTGGAGTGGTAGCAGGACACCCCGAGGTCGCTCTCGTCGAACTCCCCGGTGACCATCAGCGGCACGTCGCCCGCCCGGCCGACGTGCCGCGCGTGCAGTTCGTCGTCCCCGAGCAGGCGGACCAGCCGTGATCCGGTGCCGGGCGGGGTGGTCTTCACCATCGCGGAGGCGGAGGGGACGCGCGGGTTCGTGCCGCGCAGGAAGTCCTTGATCCCGGCAAGGTCCGGGGCCAGGGGAGGTGCGGCGTTGGTGCCCGTGTGCGCGGGGTCGAGTGCCTCGGCGAGGTGCTGGTTGATGTCACCGTCGATCGCGAGCACGGGAGCGCCGCTGTGCGCGAGCCACCGGGAGAAGAGGGCGGACAGGGTGGTCTTGCCACTCCCGCCCTTGCCGACGAACGCGACGCGCACTAGCGGACACCCCTCTTGTTGAAAATGAATGTCATGTGGCTACATTCGGGGGTGGCCGGTGGGGCTGTCAAGTTCGGCGCGGCCCGGGGGTGTCGCGGCCCGCTCGGCCCGGGGTGGTGTCAACGTGCCTGCTGAGAAGGGGAGTTGGGGGAGGTGCCGGGTCGGGGTCGTGATGGTGCGGTGCGAGGGGGTGTGCGAGGTGCGGTGGTTGTCGCGGGGCGGCTGTCGCGCCGTCGGGGAAGTTCTGGCACGCTTCGGTGCGGCGCGGGGCCGGGCGTGGACGGCTCACAAATGTCCCGTTGGGACAATTGCGGGTGTAGTCTGAAGGGATGAACGGCAACGAGGCCACCCCCGTCACCGGCGCGGTGGAGGACCGCAGGCGGCGCAGGTCGCGGATGACCCGGCAGGCGCTCGCGCAGGCCGCGGTCGAACTGATCCTGGAGCACGGCCTCGCGGCGGTCGGGGTGGACGCCATCGCCGACCGCGCGGACGTCACCCGGCGCACCTTCAGCCGCCACTTCTCCGGCAAGGAGGACGCGGCCCTCGACTTCACCCGGGCCGACGGCGACCGCATCAACGCGGCCCTGCGCGAACGCCCCGCCGACGAACCGCTCCTGGTCAGCTACCGCGCCGCCGTGAGGTCCTGGCTCACCGACGCCGAACGGCCCGCGTGGCACGGCAGGCCCGAACCGCGCGCGCTGCTCGCCCTCGTGGACGAGGAACCCGCGCTGTTCGCCGCCTACGAGCGGATCAAGGCGGACGCCCAGGCGGAGTCCGTCCGCATCCTGGCCGAACGGCTGGGCACCGACCCGGCGAAGGACCCCCGGCCGGGCATCGTCGTCGAGGCGGGGGCGGGTGCCCTCAGCACCGTGCTGCGGCTGTGGGCGCGCGGTGCGGACGGCGGGCCGGAGGACCTGGCTGCGAAGGTGGACCGCGCCTTCGACGTGCTGCTGGAGGAGGCGGTCCTGGGCAGCCGCCGCGGAACACACCCGCCGGCGCCGGGAAAACCGTGAACCCGGCGGCGGCCGACGCCACTTGACCGCACCCCCGGCGCCGGGCCGGGGCCGGGTCAGCCCACCGGTTCGTACTCCGGCACCGGGAGCGGGACCGCCGTCCGCGCGGACGCGACGTGTGCGCGCGACCTCAGCCACAACCACCGCACGTCCCGCCCGAAGGACCACACCAGCAGTGTCAACGCGACGGCGGCCACCGGGGAGTTGAGCGGTCCTGGCAGCAACTGCGAACCCGCCAGCAGCAACAGCACACCCTGGAGCGCCGCGACCGTCTTGCGGGCGGTGCTGGGCGGCAGCGGGGCGTTGAGCCAGGGGAACACCCGCGCGGCGGCGACGAACAGGTACCGCATGGCCCCGATCAGCACCACCCACGCCCCCTGCTGGGCCGCGACGTACACACTCAGGACCAGGATGAGGAACGCGTCGACCTCCATGTCGAACCGCGCCCCCACCGCCGACGCCGTGCCCGTGCGCCGCGCCACCTTGCCGTCCACCCCGTCCAGGACCAGCGCCACCGCCGTCAGGCCCACCAGCAGGGAGACCGGCGGCGCGCTCTCGAAGGAGTCCGCCACCAGCGCCGTGACCCCGCCCACCAGCGTCGCCCGGCCGAGCGTGACCCGGTTGGCGGGCCCGAACGACCGCAGCGGCGAGCGGTCCAGCGCCCGCGAGAGCACCGCCCAGCCGCCCACCGTGAAGACCAGTCCGGTCAGCCAGCCCGCGGGGCCGAGGCCGTACGCCGATCCGAGCAGGGCGAGCAGCAGCATCTGCGCCCCCGCCCCCACCGCGGTCTCGTGGCGGACCGGCCTCACGCCGTGAGTGTTGTTCAGGGCCACCGTGCATCCTCCGGCCGTGTGACTGAGTCGATCACCGCCGCGGACTGTGCGCGGCCTGTGCACACCTCGGTACGTGGACAACCGGTCAACCGTTCAGGCCCGTTGAACACGTGGTGGCCGGGGGGTGGACACGGGGCCGGCGAACGGGCCGCCTCGAACGGGGTGTTGCGGGGGAGGGGCGGACAGGGGGTCGGCGGCTGTCCCCAAGTAGGCCGAACACGCCCCTGCACAAGGGCCGATGAACGCGGCAGGGTGAGCAGCCGTACTACTCGGCACCCCCCGGCGGTCGTCCGCCGGGGCCTCGGACGTACCGCACCTGGAGGGTCATCCGTTGTTCAGCATCACCGTCCGCGACCACATCATGATCGCCCACAGTTTCCGCGGCGACGTCTTCGGCCCGGCCCAGCGGCTGCACGGAGCCACGTTCCTGGTGGACGCCACGTTCCGGCGCGAGGAGCTCGACGAGGACGGAATCGTCGTCGACATCGGCCTCGCGACACGTGAACTCGGCGCAGTGGTCAGCGAATTGAACTACCGCAACCTGGACAACGAGCCCGACTTCGCGGGCGTCAACACCTCCACCGAGTACCTCGCCCGCGTCGTCGCCGACCGGCTCGCCGCACGGATCGGGCAGGGCGCCCTCGGGGAGGGCGCCCGTGAACTCGCGGGACTCACGGTCACCCTGCACGAGTCGCACGTCGCCTGGGCGAGTTACGAGCGTTCCCTGTGACGGGCGGCGCGACCGTGGACCGCGCGCCGGGCGCGGGCCCCGGACAGGCCGGCGGGCACGGCGGCGACCGCATTCCCTCCCAGGGCGGCCGGCCCACCGCGCGGCAGGGCCCCGCGGGCGACGGCGGCATCGTCCCGATGTCGCTGCGCTCGGTCCACTTCGTCGTCCCCGGCGGCGTCGACGACCCCGCGGCGCCGAGCGGCGGCAACGCCTACGACCGCCGCGTCACCCTCGACCTGCCCGGCTTCGGCTGGCGGGTCCGGCGGCACGCGGTCCCCGGCGACTGGCCCCGCCCCTCCGCCGCCGACCGGGCAGAACTCGCGCGCACACTGCGGGAGTTGCCGGACGGAACCGTCGTCCTGCTCGACGGCCTCGTCGCCTGCGGCGTGCCCGAGGCCGTCGTCCCCGAGGCGCGCCGGCTGCGTCTCGCGGTCCTCGTCCATCTGCCGCTCGGCGACGAGACGGGCCTGGAGCCCTCCGTGGCCGCCGCGCTGGACGCCGCCGAACGCGCCGTGCTGCGCGCGGTCCCCGCGGTGATCGCCACCAGCGACTGGGCCGTGCGCCGGCTGGTCTCCCACCACGGCCTCGCCCCGGACCGCGTCCACGTCGCCAAGCCCGGCGCCGACATCGCCCCTCTCGCGTCCGGCACCGACGGGGTCTCGCGGCTGCTGTGCGTGGCGGCGGTCACCCCCCGCAAGGGCCAGCACCGGCTGGTGGAGGCCCTGGCCGCCGTCACCGACCTGCCGTGGAGCTGCGTGTGCGTCGGCGGCCTCCAGCAGGACCCCGGGTACGTCGAACGGCTGCGCGCCCGGATCCGCGCCCACGGCCTCCAGGACCGGCTGCACCTCGCCGGTCCGCGGGCCGGCGCCGATCTGGACGCCAGTTACGCCACCGCCGACCTGATGGTCCTCACCTCCTACGCGGAGACCTACGGCATGGCGGTCACCGAGGCGCTCGCGCGCGGCATCCCGGTCCTCGCCACCGACGTCGGCGGAGTGCCGGAGGCGGTGGGCAGGGCACCGGACGGCGGAGTGCCCGGCATCCTCGTGCCGCCGGAGGACCCCGCCGCGCTCGCCGCCGAACTGCGCGGCTGGTTCGGCGAGGCGGACGTACGGCGCCGCCTCAAGTCGGCGGCGCGCGGCCGCCGTTCCGCACTCGACGGCTGGGCGACGACCGCCCGGAGCCTGGCCCACGTGCTGGGCCGGCTGGCGAGCGACCCCGGGAGGACGCCATGAGCGACACGGAGACCGCGGCGGACGCCCCCGCGGCGCGGCAGGTGATCCCCGGCGCGGGACCCACCGGTGGGCCCGAGGGCGGCGCCGGCGGAGTGGGGGCGCCCGACGCGGACCCGCACGCCCCGGCCGCCGGCGACGCGTCACCCGGTCACGACGACACCGACCGGACGGCCGCCCGGGACCGCTACCGCGCCGCCGCCCGGGACCGGGACACTCTCCGGCTGCGCGAGGACGACCCGGCGGCGGCCGACGACGTGCCCCGCTACGCACCGGAGTGGCTGGAACTGCGCGAGGGCGCCGACGCCGCCGCGCGGTCGGCCGAACTCCCGCGCGCCGCCCTGCCCCCGGGCGGCCGGGACGTGCTCGTCGTGCACGACCTGGGCTGCGGCACCGGCTCGATGGGCCGCTGGCTCGCGCCCCTGCTGCCCGGACCGCAGCACTGGATCCTGCACGACCGCGATCCCTACCTGCTGCACTTCGCGGCGGCCGGCTCGCCGCGCACCGCCGCCGACGGCAGCCGGGTCACCGTCGAGACGCGGCGCGCCGACGTCGCGCGACTGACCCCGGACGCCTTCGCCGGCGCGACGCTGGTGACGGCGTCGGCACTGCTGGACGTCCTGACCCGGGACGAGGTCGACCGGCTCGCCGCCGCGTGCGCCGAGGCGGCCTGCCCGGCCCTGCTGACCCTCACGGTCGCCGGGCGCGTGGAACTCGGCCCCGCCGACCCGCTCGACGCCGAGATCGAGGACGCCTTCAACGCCCACCAGCGCCGCACCGGGCTGCTCGGTCCGGACGCCGTCACCGCGGCGTGCGAGGCGTTCGACCGGCACGGCGCGACCGTACGGGTGCGGCCGAGCCCCTGGCGCCTCGGCCCGGGGGAACGGCGGCTGACCCGGGCCTGGCTCGGCGGCCGCGTCGCGGCCGCGGTGGAGCAGCGGCCGGACCTCGCCGACCGCGCGGAGGCGTACCTGGCCCGGCGCCTCGAAGCCTGCGACGCGGGCGGGCTGACGGCCGTCGTGCACCACGCCGACCTGCTGGCGGTGCCCGGCGCGACGGGGCCCGGCGTGGGGGACGGGACGTGAGCGGGCCCGTGACCGGACGCCCCGGCCTCCTGCCCGCCGCGCCGTCCGCGACCGCACCGCCGCCGGACGCGGCACCGACCCCGGGGACGGACGGCGGCCACCGTCCGTCCCCGGACCCCGCCGCCGGTCCGCGCGGAGTCGTCCGGCGGCTCAACTCGCCCGCCGTGCGCTCCCGTTGCGGCACCGTGGCGGGACTCGCGATCCTCGCCGCGCTGCTGTGGCGGCTCGGCACCGGCGTCTTCGTGGACGGGGTGCGCCGGATCGACGGCCCCTCCCTGGCCGTCGCGCTCGTCGTCGGTCTCGCCACCACGGTGCTCAGCGCGTGGCGCTGGTCGACGGTCGCCCGGGGCCTGCGCGTCCGGCTCCCGCTCGGCGCCGCCGTCGCCGACTACTACCGCGCCCTGTTCCTGAACGCCGCGCTGCCCGGCGGTGTGCTCGGCGACGTGCACCGCGCGGTGCGGCACGGGAAGGACGCCGGGAACCTGGGCGGTGCCGTGCGCGCCGTGGTCCTCGAACGGGCCGCCGGGCAGGCCGTGCTGGCGGTCGTCGGGGGCGCGGTGCTGGTGGGCCTGCCGTCCCCCGTGGCGCACGAGGTCCGGCACGTCGCCGTCCCCGCGGTGTGCCTCGCGGCGCTGGCGGCCGCGGTCGTCCTCGCCCGGCGCGGGAGCCGCCCTCCCGTCACGCGGCGCGGCCGGGCCCTGCGGTCGGCCCTGGCGGAGGCCCGCGCGGGGCTGCTGTCACGCGGGGCGTGGCCGGCCGTGCTGCTCTCGTCGGTGCTCGTGCTCGCCGGGCACCTCGCCGTGTTCGTGGTCGCCGCCCGTGCGGCCGGCTGCTCCGCGTCCACGGCCGTCCTGCTGCCGCTTGCCGTGCTCGCCCTGGTCGCGATGGGCCTGCCGCTGAACGTGGGCGGCTGGGGCCCCCGGGAGGGCGTCACCGCCTGGGCGTTCGGCGCCGCCGGTCTCGGCGCCGAGACCGGGCTCGCGGTCGCGGTCGCGTACGGGGTGCTGAGCCTGGTGGCGAGCCTGCCCGGTGCCGCGGTGCTGGTGGTCCGCGGGCGCCGGCGCCGGGACGCCGGCACGCCGACCGCCGTGTCCTGTACGGGTGTTGTGGCCGGACGGGCGGCCGGCGGGGGGCGCCGCGGGCGCTACGGCCGGCGCCCGCTGCCGTCGGTGGGTACGGGCGCGCGGCCGGCCGTCGCCTCCCGCGCGTGCGGCACCGCCGGGTCCGCGGTCACCAGGGCGAAGTACGCGCCGAACGAGTCGACGAGGCTCGCCAGCAGCGCCCGCCCCTTCTCGGCGGTGCCCAGGGACGGGCGCCCCACCACTCCCGACCCGGTGTAGCCGGCCATCCCCACCGTGAGCAGATGGCGCCGGTCGTCCGCGACGAGGTCCGCGGCGGCGTGGCCGGGTCGCACCGCCTCGGGACGGGCGTGCAGCAGAATGGAGGTCTCTATTTCCCCGGCGTGCATGTCCGTCAGCAGTGAGGTCTCCACACCCGCCCGCGTCCGCGCCGTCTCCCAGTCCTCCGGGGCCGGGAAGAGCGCGATGCGCCCGCCGCGCGAGGAGGACTCCTGAACGACGTTGCCCAGTACGTAGTTTCCGCCGTGGCCGTTGACCAGGATCAGCGCCTCGACACCGGAGCGGCGGAGCGAGTCCGCGATGTCAGAGACCACCGAGTGAAGGGTGACGGAGGAGATGCTGACGGTCCCCGGCCAGCCAGCGTGCTCGTGCGAGCAGGAGATCGTCACCGGGGGGAGGAGGTGCACCGGGTACGCGGCCGCTATCTCGGCCGCCAGCGCGCACGCCACCAGTGTGTCCGTCGTCAACGGCAGGAAGGGGCCGTGCTGTTCGAAGCTGCCCACGGGAAGCACCGCCACCTGTCGCGGCACCCCCTGCGCGCGGGCGCGGACGTCCTCGGTGGTGTCCGCCGGCAGCAGGCCGTCCGCGGCCGGCCGCTTCTGTGAACCGCTCATCGTTTCCCGGCCTTCCGTCTCTGCTTAGGACCAGATCATGACAGAAAACCTTGGCATGTCCGGAGAGAAGTCAGCACGGCCGCTCGGCGTGGAACGCCTCGCGGAATCCCCGCTGCCCACGGTGTACGGCCAGTTCCGCGCCGTCGGTTACCTGGACCACGAGCGGGGCGACGAGCAAGTGGCCCTGGTGCACGGGGACATCGGCACCCACGGCGTGCTGACGCGGCTGCACTCCGAGTGCCTGACCGGGGACGCGTTCGGCTCGCGGCACTGCGAGTGCGGCGACCAGCTCGCCTCCTCGCTGCGCGCCGTGGTCGCCGAGGGGCGCGGCGTGGTCGTGTACCTGCGAGGCCACGAGGGCCGGGGGATCGGTCTGGTGGCGAAGCTGCGGGCCATGGCGCTCCAGGCGGAGGGCCTGGACACCGTGGAGGCGAACCTGGCCCTCGGGCTGCCGGTCGACGCCCGCGACTACGGGGCCGCGGCCGGCATCCTCCGGGACCTCGGGGTGGTGTCCGTGCGGCTGATGTCCAACAACCCGCGAAAGCGCGAGGCGTTGATCCGGCACGGGATAGAAGTGGCCGAGCAGGTACCGCTGTTGATAGCGCCGAGCGAGAACAACATCACGTACCTGCGCACCAAGCGGGAGCGCATGGACCACTACCTGCCCCACCTGGACGCGATCGCCCACCCCTCCTGACGGGCCGCCGCGGCGGCGTCAGCCGGTGACCGCCTCGTGCACCAGCCGCTTCAGCTCGGGATACACGGTGTGCGAACTCCTCGGCCGCACCTGGGTCATGAACTGCACGGTCAGGTCGCGGGACGGGTCCACCCAGAACGTGGTGGTGGCCACCCCGCTCCAGCCGTACGTGCCCAGGCCGGCCGGGGCACCGGTGCGGGCGGGGTCGACGACGACGGAGAGCCCGAGCCCGAAGCCGACGCCCGCCTTGCCCGGCTCGTCGTGCGCGGGGGTGCCGAACGCGCGCATGTCGGCGCCGCCGGGCAGCTGGTTGGTGGTCATCCGGTCGACGGTGGCCGCCGACAGCAGCCGGACACCGTCGAGTTCGCCGCCGCGGCGCAGCATCTCCATGAACCGGTGCACGTCGTGGGCGCTCGCCACCAGGCCGCCGCTGCCCGACAGGAACCGGGGGCGGCCCCGCAGCGGCAGCCCGGAGGTGGGGGCGATGCCGCCGTCGTCGGTCTCCGCGTACAACTCCGCGAGCCGTTCGGCCTGTTCGTCCGTGACGTGGAAGCAGGTGTCGGTCATGCCGAGGGGTTCGAAGATCCGGCGCGCGTAGAACTCGTCGAGGGGCTGCCCGGACACCACCTCGACGAGGTGGCCCAGGACGTTGCTGGCGACCGAGTAGTTCCAGCGCGTGCCCGGCTCGAACTGGAGCGGCATCTTCCCGTACACGTCCATCGTCGCGGCCAGGTCCGCGCCGGGCAGCACCGAGGACTCGATGCCCGCCTCCCGGTACAGGGCGTCGACCGGATGGGCCCGGTAGAAGCCGAAGGTCAGGCCCGCGGTGTGGGTCAGCAGGTGCCGGACCAGGACGGGGCCGTCGGCCGGGCGGGTCCTGGTGTCCGAGCCCGAACCGCCCACGTACACCTGCGGATCGGCGAACGCCGGGACGTACCGGGCGACCGGGTCGTCGAGCGAGAGCGAGCCCTCCTCGACCAGCATCATCACCGCGACCGCGGTGACCGGCTTGGTCATGGAGTAGATCCGCCACAGGGTGTCGGACTCCACCGGCAGTCCCGCCGCGACGTCCCGCCGCCCCGAGGCCGTGACGTGGACGACGCTGCCACCGCGGGCCACGGCCACGAGGAAGCCGGGCAGCCGTCCCTCCTCGACCTGACGGGCGAAGTGCCGGTCCAGCCGAGCCAGCGCCTCCGGGTCCAGCCCGGCGGCGTCCGGGTCGGCCTCTTGCCGCAGTAGTGCCATCGGTCTTCTCCGGTTCGGTTGCACGAGATCACTCCGGCATACCCCCGACCGGGGCGTCTAAGACCCCCGGGACGGCGTCCGGTCGGTCACGGCGCACGAGTGCCCCCGTGGCCCACAACCGGCGTACGCCGTACGGCAGTCGGCCCCGGCGGCGAACCGCGAGGTCCGGGGCGCGAGGGCCGGGCGGTGGGGGTGCGCGGGGTGGGCCGTACGGGTGGGGGCGCCGTTCGCGGGGAATGCGCCTTCGGTCACGGGCCGTTGACCGCAGCATGACCAACGAAGCTCAGGACACCCGTCAGGACACCCCTCGCGACGCGCTGCTCGCTCTCCTCGCGGAGGGCGACTCGGCGGTTCTCGTCACCCTCAAGCGGGACGGCCGGCCCCAGCTGTCCAACGTCAACTACGCCTTCGACGCCGCGGAGGGCGTCGTGCGGGTGTCGATCACGGACGACCGCGCGAAGACCCGCAACCTGCGACGCGACCCGCGCGCCTCGTTCCACGTCACCACGCCCGACCGCTGGGCCTACACGGTCGTGGAGGGCACCGCCGACCTCACCCCGGTGGCGGCGGACCCGCACGACGGGACCGTGGAGGAACTCGTGCGTCTGTACCGCGACGTCCAGGGCGAACACCCCGACTGGGACGACTACCGCGCGGCCATGGTCCGCGACCGGCGCCTCGTGCTGCGGCTGCCGGTCGAGCACGTCTACGGCATCCCGCGGGCCGACCGGAGCTGACCGCCCGGGGCCGGCGGGCACGGGCCGTCGCGGCGGGGGACTCAGAGCCAGGACGTGGCCAGCCACACCGCCGCCGCGGCGGCCGCCAGCAGCGCGACGTTGAGACCGATCAGCCGCGCCTCGCCCCGGGACAGGTGCAGTGCGATCCCGCCGACCTGCACGAGCACCAGGCCCGCGGCCGCCGCGAGGGCGAGACCCACCGCGATGCCCGTCAGCGGCGGCAGGACGAGGCCGAGCGCGCCGAGCACCTCCAGCGCGCCGACGGCCCTGACCAGCGGCAGCGGAACCTGGTCGACCCAGCCCATCATGGGCCGGAGCCGGTCCGGGCCGCGCAGGAGCTTGAGACCGCCGGAGTAGACGTAGAGCAGGGCGAGAAGCGCTGCGACGATCCAGTACGCGACATGCATGGGAGTGCCCCCGGGGCGGTTTCGGAAAGTGAGTGCGCTCATCATGGGGGAGGGCCGAGGGGCCCGCAAAAGGCACACGGATGTGCGTGAGGCACAGGAAGCGGGGTCGCCATGGCGCGGTTCGGACGCGGCTGCGTGGTCCGCGGGGACGGCGGACGCGCCGTCCGCCCGGTGCTGGACCGGATCTGCGACAAGTGGACGCTGCTCGTCGTGGCCACGCTCGACGAGGGGCGGCTGCGCTTCACCGAGCTGCACAGGAGCGTCCCCGGCATCTCGCAGCGCATGCTGACCCTGACCCTGCGGAACCTGGAGAAGGACGGCCTGGTGTCCAGGACCGCCCACGCCGAGGTCCCGCCACGCGTCGAGTACGCGCTCACCGACCTGGGCCGGAGCCTGCTGCCGCCGGCCCTCGCCCTGGCGGAGTGGGCCGCCGAGCACGGCGAGCGGATCCGGCAGAGCAGGACCGCGTACGCCGACCGCTCCACGTGAGGCGGTCCAACGGCCCGGCCGCACGGGGGAATTGACGCGACCGGCCGGTGCCGCCGCCGGCAAGCGGCGGCACCGGCCGGTCTGTCCTGCGTGGACGGCTGTTACGGCCGCGCGTTCCACTCGGCGATCACCGGGCGGTCGTGCTCCGTCGACAGGCGGCTGACCGTGCCGGTGGAGAGCTGGAACAGCCGGCCCTCCGCGGGCGCCAGGCCCAGCCTGCGGGCCGTGAGGACTCGCAGGAAGTGCGCGTGCGCCACCAGGACCACGTCGCCGGGCCAGCAGGCGAGTGCCGCGTCGGCCCGGGACAGCACCCGGTCGGCACGCTCCCCGATCTGCTCCGGCGACTCGCCGGGGTGACCGTCGGGGCCGGGCGGCACGCCGTCCGTCCACAGGTCCCAGTCGGGGCGGGTGCGGTGGATCTCACGGGTGGTGACGCCCTCGTAGGCGCCGTAGTCCCACTCGTGGAGGTCGGGATCGGTCACGACCCCGGCCAGGCCCGCGAGTTCGGCCGTGCGGACGGCCCGGTCCAGCGGGCTGGCGAGCACCCGGGCATAGGTGTGCCCGGACAGGAGGGGAGCAAGCGACTTCGCCTGCTCCTCCCCGTGCGTGGTGAGGGGCAGGTCGGTCCAGCTGGTGTGCTGTCCCGACAGGCTCCACTCCGTCTCGCCGTGGCGGACCAGCAGAAGATCCCCCACGGCGCGCCTACTTCGACTCGACGGCGTGGCCGCCGAACTGGTTGCGCAGCGCCGCGATCATCTTCATCTGCGGCGAGTCGTCCTGGCGGGACGCGAACCGCGCGAACAGCGAGGCGGTGATCGCCGGCAGCGGCACCGCGTTGTCGATGGCGGCCTCGACGGTCCAGCGGCCCTCGCCGGAGTCCTGCGCGAAGCCCTTGAGCTTCTCCAGGTGCTCGTCGTCGTCGAGGGCGTTGACCGCGAGGTCGAGCAGCCAGGAACGGATGACCGTGCCCTCCTGCCAGGAGCGGAAGACCTCGCGCACGTCGGTGACCGAGTCGACCTTCTCCAGCAGCTCCCAGCCCTCGGCGTAGGCCTGCATCATGGCGTACTCGATGCCGTTGTGGACCATCTTGGAGAAATGGCCGGCGCCGACCTTGCCGGCGTGCACGAAGCCGAAGTCGCCCTCGGGCTTGAGCGCGTCGAAGACGGGCTGCACCTTCGCGACGTCCTCGGTCTCGCCGCCGACCATCAGCGCGTAGCCGTTCTTCAGGCCGTGGACACCGCCGGAGACACCGGCGTCGACGAAGCCGATGCCCTTGGCCTTCAGCTCCTCGGCGTGCTTCTCGTCGTCCGTCCAGCGGGAGTTGCCGCCGTCGACGACCGTGTCGCCCTCCTCCAGGAGGTCGCCCAGCTCGTCGATGACGGACTGCGTGGGCTTGCCGGCGGGGACCATCACCCACACCGTGCGCGGGGCGTCGAGGGCCTGCACGAGTTCGGCCAGGCTGCCGACGTCGGTGACGTCCGCGTTGCGGTCGTACCCGACGACGGTGTGGCCGGCGCGGCGGATGCGCTCGCGCATGTTGCCGCCCATCTTGCCGAGGCCGATGAGACCAAGTTGCACTGCGGTCATGTCAGTTCACTTCCCGAGCTTGCGGTAGGCGGCCACCAGGGCCGCGGTGGAGGCGTCGAGGCCGGGCACGTCGGCGCCCTCGGTGAGGGCGGGTTCGACGCGCCTCGCGAGGACCTTGCCGAGTTCGACGCCCCACTGGTCGAAGGAGTCGATGTTCCACACGGCGCCCTGGACGAACACCTTGTGCTCGTAGAGCGCGATGAGCTGGCCGAGGACGGACGGCGTCAGCTCCTTCGCCAGGATCGTCGTGGTGGGGTGGTTGCCGTGGAAGGTGCGGTGCGCGACCTGCTCCTCGGCGACGCCCTCCGCCCGTACCTCCTCGGCGGTCTTGCCGAAGGCCAGCGCCTGCCCCTGCGCGAACAGGTTCGCCATCAACAGGTCGTGCTGGGCCTTGAGTTCGTCGCTCAGCTCGGCGACCGGACGGGCGAACCCGATCAGGTCGGCGGGGATGAGCTTCGTGCCCTGGTGGATCAACTGGTAGTACGCGTGCTGCCCGTTGGTGCCGGGCGTGCCCCAGACCACCGGTCCCGTCTGCCAGTTGACCGGGTTGCCCTCGCGGTCCACCGACTTGCCGTTGGACTCCATGTCCAGCTGCTGGAGATAGGCGGTGAACTTGGACAGGTAGTGCGAGTACGGCAGCACCGCGTGCGACTGCGCGTCGAAGAAGTTGCCGTACCAGACGCCCAGCAGGCCCATCAGAAGAGGGGCGTTGGCCTCGGCGGGAGCGGTGCGGAAGTGCTCGTCGACGAGGTGGAAGCCGTCGAGCAGTTCGCGGAAGCGGTCCGGGCCGATCGCGATCATCAGCGACAGGCCGATCGCCGAGTCGAACGAGTAGCGCCCGCCGACCCAGTCCCAGAACTCGAACATGTTGTCCGGGTCGATGCCGAAGTCGGTGACCTTCTCGCCGTTCGTCGACAGCGCCACGAAGTGCTTGGCGACAGCCTCCTGGCCCGACTTGAGGCCGGAGAGCAGCCACTCGCGCGCCGAGGTGGCGTTGGTGATCGTCTCGATCGTGGTGAACGTCTTGGACGCCACGATGAACAGCGTCTCCGCCGGGTCCAGGTCGCGCGTCGCCTCGTGCAGGTCGGCGCCGTCGACGTTGGACACGAACCGCACGGTCAGCCCGCGGTCGGTGAAGCTGCGCAGCGCCTCGTAGGCCATCGCGGGACCGAGGTCGGAGCCGCCGATGCCGATGTTGACGACGTTGCGGATGCGGCTGCCGGTGTGGCCGGTCCACTCGCCGGAGCGGACCCGACCGGCGAAGTCGGCCATCTTGTCGAGGACGGCGTGCACGCCCGGCACGACGTTCTCGCCGTCGACCTCGACCACGGAGCCGGCCGGCGCGCGCAGCGCCGTGTGCAGCACCGCGCGGTTCTCGGTCACGTTGATCCGGTCACCGCGGAACATGGCGTCCCGCAGCCCGAACACGTCGGTGGCGGCGGCCAGTTCCTGGAGCAGCGCCAGCGTCTCGTCGGTGACGAGGTGCTTGGAGTAGTCGATCAGGAGGTCGCCGACCTGGACGGTGTACCGCCGCGCGCGGTCCTCGTCCGCGGCGAACAGCTCGCGCAGGTTCGGGTTGAGCAGGGCGCCGGCGCGGTGGTCCTTGAGCGCCGTCCATTCGGGACGGCGGTCCGGCCGGGGGGTGTCAGACACTGGTGTTCTCCTTGGTGCCCTCGCCCCGCAGGGCGACGGCGTACATCTCGTCGGCGTCGAGGCGGCGCAGCTCCTCGGCGATCAGCTCGGACGTCGGGCGCACCTTCAGCGCGAGGGTGCGCGGCGGCTGGCCGGGCAGGGACAGCGTGGCGAGCGGCCCGTCGGGACGGTCGATGACGATCTCGCCGTTGCCGGTGCCGAGCCGCACCGCGGTGACCACCGGGCCGTTGCTGACGACGCGGTCGACCTGGACGGCGAGGCGGGCCTCCAGCCAGCGCGCGAGCAGCTCGGCGCTCGGGTTGTCGGCCTCGCTCTCGACGGCGGCGGAGACCACCTTGGCGCGGGCCTGGTCCAGGGCCGCGGCCAGCATGGAGCGCCACGGCGTCAGCCGCGTCCACGCGAGGTCGGTGTCGCCGGGCGCGTAGTGGTGCGCCCGGGTCTCCAGCGCGGAGAGCGACGTCTCGACCGCGTACATGTCGGTGATCCTGCGCTGCGCGAGGGCGCCCAGCGGGTCCTTGGACGGGTTGTCCGGCGCGTCCACCGGCCACCACACGACGACGGGGGCGTCGGGCAGCAGCAGCGGCAGGACCACGGAGTCGGCGTGGTCGGTGACCTCGCCGTACATGCGCAGGATGACGGTCTCGCCGGTGCCGGCCTCCGAGCCCACCCGCACCTCGGCGTCGAGCCGGGAGTGCGTGCGGTCGCGGACCGTGCGGGCGTGCCGCTTGATGACGACCAGGGTGCGCGAGGGGTGCTCGTGCGAGGCCTCCTCGGCCGCCTTGATCGAGTCGTAGGCGTTCTCCTCGTCCGTGACGATCACCATCGTCAGGACCATGCCCACCGCAGGGGTTCCGATCGCTCGGCGCCCCTGCACGAGCGCCTTGTTGACCTTGCTTGCCGTGGTGTCGGTCAGGTCGATCTTCATGGCCTGCGCCAGCTCCGTCCGTCTCGTGCGAGCATCTCGTCGGCTTCCTCGGGTCCCCAACTGCCCGAGGCGTACTGGGCGGGCTTGCCGTGCGTGGCCCAGTACTCCTCGATCGGGTCCAGGATCTTCCAGGACTCTTCCACTTCCTGGTGACGGGGGAACAGGTTGGCGTCGCCCAGCAGCACGTCGAGGATGAGCCGCTCGTACGCCTCGGGGCTCGACTCGGTGAAGGACTCGCCGTAGGCGAAGTCCATCGACACGTCGCGGATCTCCATCGACGTGCCGGGCACCTTCGAGCCGAACCGGACCGTCATGCCCTCGTCGGGCTGGACGCGGATGACGATCGCGTTCTGGCCCAGCTCCTCCGTCGCCGTGCTGTCGAACGGCGAGTGCGGGGCGCGCTGGAAGACGACCGCGATCTCCGTGACCCGGCGGCCGAGCCGCTTGCCGGTGCGCAGGTAGAACGGGACGCCCGCCCAGCGGCGGTTGTCGACGTTCAGCGCCACCGCGGCGTAGGTGTCGGTGGTCGAGGACGGGTCGATGCCGTCCTCCTGGAGGTAGCCGCTGACCTTCTCGCCGCCCTGCCAGCCGGACGCGTACTGGCCGCGCACGGTGTGCTCGCCCAGGTTCGCCGGCAGCCGCACCGACTTCAGCACCTTCAGCTTCTCGGTGAGCAGCGACTCCGCGTCGAACGCGGCGGGCTCCTCCATCGCGGTCAGCGCCATGAGCTGGAGCAGGTGGTTCTGGATGACGTCGCGGGCGGCGCCGATGCCGTCGTAGTAGCCGGCCCGGCCGCCGATGCCGATGTCCTCGGCCATCGTGATCTGCACGTGGTCGACGAACGACCGGTTCCAGATCGGCTCGTACATCTGGTTGGCGAAACGGAGCGCCAGCAGGTTCTGGACGGTCTCCTTGCCGAGGTAGTGGTCGATGCGGAAGACCTGGTCCGGCTCGAACACGTCGTGCACCAGGGCGTTCAGCTCCCGGGCACTGGCGAGGTCGTGGCCGAACGGCTTCTCGATGACCGCGCGCCGCCAGGACCCCTCGGGCGCGTCCGCGAGGCCGTGCTTCTTGAGCTGCTGGACGACCTTGGGGAAGAACTTCGGCGGCACCGACAGGTAGAAGGCGTAGTTGCCGCTGGTGCCGCGGGAGCTGTCCAGCTCGTCGACGGCCTCGCGGAGCTGCTTGAACGCGGTGTCGTCGTCGAAGTCACCGGGGATGAAGCGCATGCCCTCGGCGAGCTGCTGCCAGACCTCCTCGCGGAACGGCGTACGGGAGTGCTCGCGCACCGCGTCGTGCACCGTCTGCGCGAAGTCCTGGTCCTCCCAGTCGCGGCGGGCGAAGCCCACCAGGGAGAAGCCCGGCGGCAGCAGACCGCGGTTGGCGAGGTCGTAGACCGCCGGCATCAGCTTCTTGCGCGACAGGTCACCGGTCACGCCGAAGATCACCAGGCCGGAGGGGCCCGCGATGCGGGGCAGCCGCCGGTCGCGCGCGTCGCGCAGCGGGTTCTCCCAGTCGGCGGGCGTGTCCACGGCGGCGGGGGTACCGCCGACGGGGCCGTCCGCCGGGTCCGCGCCCGGCGCGGTCGCCGGTTCGGCGGCGCGCGAGGTCCCCTCGGCCGACGCGGCCGCGGTGCCCTCCTTGCCGCCGGGTACCCCGGCGGGTTCCGTCTCGGGAAGCTCCTTGCTCATTCCCCGTCAACTCCCTTGCTGTCGAGGGACTTGGTGACGGCGTCCAGCAGCTCCTGCCAGGCCGCCTCGAACTTGGCGACGCCCTCGTCCTCCAGCTTGCCCACGACCTCGTCGTAGGAGATGCCGAGCCGCTCGACCGCTTCGAGGTCGGCGCGGGCCTGCGGGTAGCCGCCGGTGACCGAGTCGCCGTGGATGTCGCCGTGGTCCGCGGTGGCGTCGAGGGTGCCTTCCGGCATGGTGTTGACCGTGCCCGGCGCGACCAGCTCGTCCACGTACAGGGTGTCCTTGTAGGCGGGGTCCTTCACACCGGTCGACGCCCACAGCGGACGCTGCTTGTTGGCGCCGGCACCGGCCAGGGCGAGCCAGCGCTCACCGGCGAAGACCTTCTCGTACGCCTCGTAGGCGAGCCGCGCGTTGGCGAGCGCGGCGCGGCCCTTGAGGGCGAGGGCCTCGTCGGTGCCCAGCAGGGTCAGGCGCTTGTCGATCTCGCTGTCGACGCGGGAGACGAAGAACGACGCCACCGAGTGGATCGTCGACAGGTCCAGGCCCCGCTCCCGGGCCTTCTCCAGGCCCGCGAGGTAGGCGTCCATGACCTCGCCGTAGCGCTCCAGGGAGAAGATCAGCGTCACGTTGACGCTGATGCCCAGGCCGATGACCTCGGTGATGGCGGGCAGGCCGGCCCTGGTCGCCGGGATCTTGATCATGACGTTGGGACGGTCGACCAGCCAGGAGAGCTGCTTGGCCTCGGCGATCGTCGCCCGCGTCTCGTTGGCGAGGCGCGGGTCGACCTCGATCGAGACCCGGCCGTCGCGGCCGCCGGTCGCGTCGTGCACGGGGCGCAGGATGTCGGCCGCGGAGCGTACGTCGGCCGTCGTCATCATGCGCACGGCCTCCTCGACCGTGACGCCGCGCGCCGCGAGGTCCGCGAGCTGCTCCTCGTAACCCTCGCCCGAGCCGATCGCGGCCTGGAAGATGGAGGGGTTGGTGGTCACGCCGACCACGTTCTTGTTCGCGATCAGCCCGGCGAGGTTGCCGGAGGTGATCCGCTTGCGCGACAGGTCGTCCAGCCAGATGGAGACGCCCTCGTCGGACAGGCGCTTGAGTGCTCCCGCGGTGGCGGATGCTTCGGTCACAGTGATCATCTTCTTTCTGGCGGTTCGATCAACCGCGCGCGGCGGCCAGGGATTCCCGGGCGGCGGCGGCGACGTTCTCGGGGGTGAAGCCGAACTCGGTGAACAGGGTCTTGGCGTCGGCGGAGGCGCCGAAGTGTTCGAGGGAGACCACGCGCCCGGCGTCGCCCACGTACCGGTACCAGGTAAGACCGATACCGGCCTCCACCGCCACACGGGCCTTCACGGACGGCGGCAGGACACGCTCGCGGTACTCGCGCGGCTGCTCCTGGAACCACTCGACGGACGGCATCGACACCACGCGGGTGGCGGTGCCCTCGGCCTCCAGCAGCTCCCGGGCGGCCACGGCGAGCCGCACCTCGGAGCCGGTGGCGATCAGGACGACCTCGGGGGTGCCGGTGGACGCCTCGTGCAGCACGTACCCGCCCTTGGCGGCGTCGGCGTTGACCGGCAGGGTCGGCAGGCCCTGGCGGGACAGCGCGAGGCCGTGCGGGGCCGGGTTCGTGGCGTGCCGCTTGAGGATCTCGGCCCAGGCCACGGCGGTCTCGTTGGCGTCCGCGGGGCGGACGACGTTGAGGCCGGGGATGGCGCGCAGCGAGGCCAGGTGCTCGACCGGCTGGTGCGTCGGGCCGTCCTCGCCGAGGCCGATCGAGTCGTGCGTCCAGACGTAGGTGACGGGGAGCTGCATCAGCGCGGACAGCCGCACGGCGTTGCGCATGTAGTCGGAGAACACCAGGAAGGTGCCGCCGTAGACACGGGTGTTGCCGTGCAGGGCGATGCCGTTCATCTCGGCGGCCATCGAGTGCTCGCGGATGCCGAAGTGCACGGTGCGCCCGTACGGGGACGCCTCGGGCAGCGGGTTACCGACCGGCAGGAACGAGCTGGTCTTGTCGATGGTGGTGTTGTTGGAGCCGGCGAGGTCGGCGGAGCCGCCCCACAGCTCGGGCAGCACCGGGCCGAGCGCCTGGAGCACCTTGCCGGAGGCCGCGCGGGTGGCGACCGAGGTGCCCTCCTCGAAGACGGGCAGGGCGTCCTGCCAGCCGTCGGGGAGCTGCCCGGCGACGATCCGGTCGAACAGCGCGGCGCGGTCGGTGTTCACCCCGCGCCAGCGCTCGATCTCCTTGTCCCAGGCCGCGTGCGCCTCGGCGCCGCGGTCGAGGGCGGCGCGGGTGTGGGCGAGGACGTCGTCGGCGACCTCGAAGGTCTTCTCCGGGTCGAAGCCGAGGACGCGCTTGGTGGCGGCCACCTCGTCCGCGCCGAGGGCCGAGCCGTGGGCGGCCTCGGTGTTCTGCGCGGTGGGGGCGGGCCAGGCGATGATCGTGCGCATCGCGATGATCGAGGGCCGGTCCGTCTCGTCCCTGGCCGCGCGCAGCGCCGCGTGCAGGGCGTGCACGTCGACGTCGCCGTTCTCGGCGGGCTCGATGCGCTGGGTGTGCCAGCCGTACGCGGCGTACCGGCCCAGGACGTCCTCGGAGAACGCGGTCGCGGTGTCGCCCTCGATGGAGATGTGGTTGTCGTCGTAGACGAAGACGAGGTTGCCGAGCCTCTGGTGGCCGGCCAGCGACGACGCCTCGGCGGAGATGCCCTCCTCCAGGTCGCCGTCGGAGACGATCGCCCAGATCGTGTGGTCGAACGGCGACTCGCCCTCGGGGGCCTCCGGGTCGAACAGGCCGCGCTCGTAGCGGGCGGCCATCGCCATGCCCACGGCGTTGGCGACACCCTGGCCGAGCGGACCGGTGGTCGTCTCGACGCCCGCGGTGTGCCCGTACTCGGGGTGGCCGGGGGTCTTCGAGCCGTGGGTGCGGAACGCCTTCAGGTCGTCCAGCTCCAGCTCGTACCCGGCGAGGTAGAGCTGCGTGTACAGCGTCAGGGAGGTGTGCCCGGGGGACAGGACGAAGCGGTCACGGCCCGTCCACTCGGGGTCGGCGGGGTCGTGCCGCATCACCTTCTGAAAGATCGTGTAGGCGGCCGGGGCCAGGCTCATGGCCGTGCCGGGGTGGCCGTTGCCGACCTGCTGCACGGCATCGGCCGCCAGGAGGCGGGCGGTGTCGACGGCACGCCGGTCCAGTTCGGTCCACTCGAAGCTGTCGGAGGTCTGCGTGCTCATCTTCAAGAAGTCCTCGATCGAGACGTAGTGGCTGGTCGGACGGCTTCAAGTCTAAAAGTCTGACTTTTCGCGGGGAAGGTGCGGGTGTGCCAGCCTGTGGTGAAAGTGGGACACCGGCGTCATGATCGAACCGGCGCGAGAACGACATGGCGGGACACAACCACCACCCCGCGGCAGGGATCATTGCCGTGCGGCCCGCGCGGGCCGGGGCGCCGCACGGCGCCGGTGACGGTCGAGGACAGGGGCACGGGCAAAGGCATGGGCAGGGGTACGGACACGCGGGGGGCCGCGGAGCGGCCCGGCGGCACGGGCGACGGCATCAGGACCTTCCCCTTCCCGGCGGACCTGAGCGTGGGCGGGGTCGGCATCCAGGTGGGACCGCTGGGCGCCGGGCGCACCTGGCACACCGACGCGCCCCTCTACCGCGTCCACCGCATCGACTACCACGTCGTCCTGCTCCTCGACGAGGGCCCGGTGCGGCACATGGTCGACTTCGCCGAGTACGAGGCGAAGGCCGGCGACCTGCTGTGGATCCGACCCGGACAGGTCCACCGTTTCTCACGCACCACCGGGTACCACGGGACGGCCCTGACCATGCAGCCCGGCTTCCTGCCGCGCGCGACGGTCGAGGCGGCAGGGCTCTACCGGTACGACCTGCCGCCCCTGCTGCACCCCGACGAGGCCCAGCTCGCCGGCCTGCGCGCGGCCCTCGCGCAGCTGCGCCGGGAGTACGAGGACGCCACCACCCTGCCGCTGAGCCTGCACACGGCGGTGCTGCGGCACTGCCTGACCGCGTTCCTGCTGCGCCTCGCGCATCTCGCGGCCAGCTCCGAGGAGGCCGCGCGGCAGCGCGCGGACACGACGTTCACCCGCTTCCGGGACGCCGTCGAGCGGGGCTTCGCCGCCAACCACAGCGTCAGCGCTTACGCCGACGGCCTCGGCGTCTCGCGGCGCACGCTGGTGCGGGCGGTCCGGTCCGCGACCGGGGAGACGCCGAAGGGATTCATCGACAAACGGGTCGTCCTGGAGGCCAAGCGGCTGCTCGCCCACACCGACCTGCCGATCGGCCGGGTCGGCGCGGCGGTCGGCTTCCCGGACGCGGCGAACTTCTCCAAGTACTTCCAGCAGCACACGGATGCGACCCCCGCGGTGTTCCGCTCGGAGCTGCGCTGAAAGGAACCTGACGGTACGTCAACAGGAGTCCGGCACGGCCCTGTTGGCGGCGTCGGGCGTCAGAGGGCGCTGCCCGCCCGCCAGTCGGACCACGAGAGGTTCCAGCCGTTGAGGCCGTTGTCCGGCTCCACGGTCTTCTCGCCCGAGTTCTTCACGATCACCACGTCGCCGAGCATCGAGCTCTCGTAGAACTTGTAGCCGTCCACGGACTTGTCGTCCGCGCCCTTCGCGTCGTGCAGGCCGACGCAGCCGTGGCTGGTGTTCTGGCTGCCGAACACCGCGGTCGACGCCCAGTAGTTGCCGTGCACGAAGGTGCCCGAGGTGGTCAGCCGCTGGGCGTGCGGGACGTCCGCGATGTCGTACTCGTCGCCGAGCCCGACCGTCGAGGACTCCATCCGCGTCTGCTTGAACCGCTCGCTGATCACCATGATCCCGGACCAGGTGGCGTGGTCCGGCTCGCCGCCGCTGACCGGGTAGCTGGCCAGCGTCGCGCCGTCCCGCTGGACGGTCATCTTCTTCGCGGAGAGGTCGACCGTGCTGATCTGCTCGCGCCCGATGTGGAAGGTCACGTCCTTGGACTGCACGCCGTACACGCCGTCCGCGCCCTCGACGTCCTTCAGCCGCAGGCTCAGCGTGATCGTCGTCCCGGACGCCCAGTACGTCTCCGGACGGAAGTCGAGACGGGTGTCGCTGAACCAGTGGCCCACCACGTCGACCGCGGGGGACGCCGTCACGGTGATGGCCTTCTCCACGGCGGCCCGGTCGGACACCGCCTTCGTGAAGTTGATCGAGACGGGCATGCCGACGCCGGACGTCGAGTTCGCCTCCGGGGTGAAGTACCCGACGAAGGTCTCGCCCGGGGACTTCGTGGTGAACGTCGCGCTCAGCGCGGTCCCGCCCTCGGGGGTCGCCGCGACCGTGTACTTCGTGCCCGAGTAGGGGTTCTTGGCGGACGTCCACGTGGTGCGGGCGGCGTCGAGCGTCCCCGCGAGGGTCGAGCCGTCGTTGCCCGTGACCTTGACCGAGGCGAGGGTGCCGTCCGTCACGGTGACCTTCACGGGGGCGGAGAAGTCCGCCTTCCTGGTGCCGTTGGCCGGCGTGACCGTGATGGCGGGCTTCTTCGCCGCCGCCCGCGCCGGGGCGGTGGTGGCCGCCCCGCCCTCCGACGCGTCCGCGGAACTGCCGCAGCCGGTCAGGACGGCGGCGGCCGGGACCGCCCCGATGACACCGAGGATCCCGCGCCGGGACCACCCCCGCGCCTTCGGCTCGGACCCGTTCGATATGTGCGACACGCCCACGGCAGGCCTTCCTCCGCATGGTCGCGTCCGGTGGGACTGGGCGCGACGAAATCACCAGTGCCCGTGCATCCTGCGACATTTCCCTGGGTTGATTCTTTGAATGGGACGGGTGCCGTCTGAGATTCCCGTGAGGACTCGGGGCGCCCGCGGACGGTCCCGCCCTGCCCGGCCGGAGGCGCCGCGCGCACTCCGCGAGCCGCCGCGAACGCCCGGCCCGGCCGGATCGTCGCAGGTCGAGACGTTTTGTGAACAGATCATGAACAGCGCGGCGCGGGACTGAGTATCCGCTGAGATCTTCTCCGCGGGCTGGCTTTCCGATCATCTCGATAGGAATAGTGAGGAAGGAAAAGGAGGGCGGAGCTCCGTTTCACCGTTCGTGGCCCCGCCGCCGAGAACCGCCGGAGGTATTCGTGACCGAAGTCCGCAAGCGGCACACCGTGGCCATCGTCGGGGCGGGCGCAGCCGGTGCGCTCACCGCGGTCCAGCTCTGCGAGACGGCGGCCCGCCGCCGGACACCGCTCGACATCGTCCTGGTCGATCCCGCGCCCGAGGCCGGCCGTGGCACCGCCTACGCGACCCGCGACCCGCGCCACCGCCTCAACGTCCCCGCCGGCGGCATGAGCGCCTACCCCGACGACCCGGGCCACTTCACCCGCTGGCTGTGCCGGCACGGCGAACCCACCGTCACCGCCGCCGACTTCGCCACCCGCTACCGCTACGGCGCCTACCTCGCCGACACCCTCGCGCAGGCCGTCGTCCGCGCCCACGGCACCGTCGCGGTACGCCGCCTGCGCACCCGCGCCGAGAGCTGTACCGGCACCCCCGACGGCCGAGTTGAGCTCCAACTCGCCGACGGGGGACACCTGTTCGCCGACAGTGCCGTGCTCGCCACCGGCCCGGCGGCCGGCCCCTCCGGCTGGGCGCCGCCCGCACTGCGCGCGGCGGACCGCTTCGTCGCCTCGCCCTGGACACCCGGCGCGCTCGACGGCCCGCTCTCCGACGCCGACGACGTGCTCCTCGTCGGCACCGGACTGACCTCCGTCGACCTCGCCCTCACCCTCGACCGGCCCGGCCGCACCGTGCACGCCGTCTCCCGCAACGGCCTGCTCCCGCAGCCCCACGCGCTGCGCCCCGCCGCCACCATGTCCGCCCCGGCCGGCCTCGCCGACGCCTCCCTCGGGGGACTGCGCCGCGCGGTCTACGGGCACATCAGCCGGGCCGTGCGCACCCGCGGCGACTGGCGCCCCGCCCTCGACAGCCTGCGCCCGCACACCGCCCGCCTGTGGCGCAGCCTCACCCCCGACGAGCGCGCCGACTTCCTCGCGCACGAGGGCGCCCTGTGGAACTCCCACCGTCACCGCATGGCCCCCGCCACCGCCGAGACGCTGTCCCGCGCCCGCACCGCCCGCCGGCTGCGCGTGCACACCGGCAGCGTCGCCGACGCCTCCGCCGGCGCCGACGCGCTGACCGTCACGCTCACCAACGGCCGTACGCTGCGCGTCGGTTGGGTGCTGGACTGCACCGGGCCCGGACGGCTCTCCGACGACCCGCTGTGGCGTTCGCTGCTCGACTCCGGCGCCGCCGCCCCCGGCCCCCTCGGCATGGGCGTCGCCACCCGCGACGGCCGGCTCGTCGCCGCCGACGGGACCTCCCCGCTGCCCCTGCACACGCTCGGCTCCCCGCGCCGCGGCGAACTGTGGGAGAGCACCGCGATCCCCGAGATACGCGGCCAGGCCGCCCGCCTCGCCCTCGACCTGCTCGATTCCCTGTCCACCTCGGCGCACCGCGCCCGTGCCACCCGCCGCGCCCGCCGCCGCCCCCTCGACGCCCAGGGCCTCGCGCTGTCCACCCACGCCGAGGCCGCCGCCGCGTTCCGCTCCGGCGTCGACCGCGTCCTGAAGGTCCGCGGCGGCGCCGAGGACGCCCTCGCCCGCGCGGTCTCGCTCGACCCGGGCTTCGCCCTCGGCCACGCCGCCCTCGCCCTGCTCGGCCACGAGTGCGGCGCCGACGTCGACGTGCCCCGTGCCCTCGCCGACGCCCAGCGCAGCGCCCGCGAACGCGGCGACGAACGCGAACGCTCCTTCGTCGAGGTCGTCACCCGCCGCGTGCACGGCGACGACGGCGACGCCGCCCTCGTACGGCACGTCGAGACGCACCCCGCAGACGCCCTCGCGCTCGCCGCCGCCGTGCCCACCATCGCCTTCTCCGGGCTCAACGACCTCGACGACGACTTCGCGCTGCGCCTGGTCGAGCACACCTCGCCCGCCTACGACGGCCACTGGTTCCACACCTCGCTCCTCGCCTTCCTGCGCCAGGAGCAGGGCAGGCTGCACGAGGCCGGTGAACTCGCGCACCGCGCGCTCGCCGCCGAGCCCGCCTCCGGGCACGCCGTGCACGCCCTCGCCCACGTCCACTACGAGTCCGGCGCGCACGAGGCCGGCCGCGACTGGCTCGACGGCTGGGTCGCCGGGCAGGGCCGCGGCGCCGTGCACCGCGCCCACTTCTCCTGGCACGTGGCGCTGCACGAACTCGCCCTCGACGACCCGGCGGCCGTGCGCAGGCGCTGGTTCGCGCAGCTCGCCCCCGGCCGGGTCACCGGCGTGCGCGCGCTCGTCGACTCGGGGTCGATGCTCTGGCGGGCCCGCATCAGCGACAGCTGGCAGGGCGACCTCCCCGCCGCCGACGTCCTGGACTCCGTCGCCCGCGACGTCGTCGAACGGCCGGCCACCGCGTTCACCGCGATGCACTCCGCGGTCGCCCTCGCCGCCGTCGGCGACCTGCCCGCGCTGCGCCGGCTGCGCGACCACGCGGCGGGCGCCGACGAGACGCAGCGCGAGATCATCGTCCCGCTGTGCGAGGCGTTCGCCGCCCTCGTCGAACAGCGCTTCCACGACGCGGCACGCGGCCTCGACGCCCTGCTGCCCGTCCTGCGCCGGGTCGGCGGCAGCGCCGCGCAGCGCGAGGTCGTCGAGGAGACCCTGCTGTACGCCCTGGTGTCGGCCGGCCGCTGCGAGGCGGCCCGGCGGCTGCTCGACGCGCGCCTGGACCGCAGGCAGGCCCCCCGGGACCGGCGCATCCGGGCGGCGCTCCCGGCGTAGGCGCCGCCGCGACGACCTGCCCCGCCGCCGCCGGATCGGCGTCGGCGGGGTTGGGGCGGCCTCCGGCCGGGAAGTCCCCTACGGGCGGCCGGGACCGCGTTCTTCCACCTGACAGGGAGGGTCGCGTTCCGCTCCGCCCGCCGTGGCGGCCACCGGCAGCCGTCCGAGGTACGAACACCCGAGGCCCGTCCTCCCGTCGCGGAGGGCGGGCCTCCCGTGCGTCGCCCGCCCGCCGTCGCCCGGGGCGTGCGGCACGGGCCGCGCGATCCCGGGTACGGTCGGGGCCGAAAGACCGGTCGCGTGTGGAGGTACGGGCGTGAAGCTGACGATTCTGGGCGGCGGCGGGTTCCGCGTCCCCCTCGTGTACGGGGCGCTGCTCGCCGACCGCGGCGAGGGCCGGGTCACCCGTGTCGTGCTGCACGACCTCGACGCCGGCCGGATGTCCGCGGTCGCCCGCGTTCTCGCCGAACAGGCCGCGGACGTGCCCGACGCGCCCGAGGTGAGCGTCACCACCGACCTCGACGAGGCCGTGCGGGGCGCCGACTTCGTGTTCTCCGCGATCCGGGTCGGCGGCCTCGCCGGACGCGCCGCCGACGAGCGCGTCGCCCTGGCGGAGGGCGTCCTGGGCCAGGAGACGGTGGGCGCGGGCGGCATCGCCTACGGCCTGCGCACCGTGCCCGTGGCCGTCGACATCGCCCGCCGCGTCGCCCGGCTCGCCCCGGACGCCTGGGTCATCAACTTCACCAACCCCGCGGGCCTGGTCACCGAGGCCATGTCGCGCACGCTCGGCGACCGCGTCATCGGGATCTGCGACTCGCCGGTGGGCCTGGGGCGCCGGGTGGCCCGAGCGCTCGGTGCGGACGCGGGCGCCGACACGTTCGTCGACTACGTCGGCCTCAACCACCTCGGCTGGGTGCGCGGCCTGCGCGTCGACGGCCGCGACGAACTGCCCCGGCTGCTCGCCGACCGGGCGCTGCTCGGCTCCTTCGAGGAGGGCCGGCTGTTCGGCGCCGACTGGCTCCAGTCGCTCGGCGCGATCCCCAACGAGTACCTGCACTACTACTACTTCAACCGCGAGACGGTCCGCGCCTACCAGGACGCCGAGCTGACCCGGGGCGCCTTCCTGCACCGGCAGCAGGACCGCTTCTACGCCCGCGCCGGGAACCCCGGCGTCTCCGCGCTCAAGGCGTGGGACGAGACCCGGGCCGAGCGCGAGGCGACGTACATGTCGGAGAACCGGGACACCGCGGGCGCCGGGGAGCGCGAGGAGGAGGACCTGTCGGGCGGCTACGAGAAGGTCGCCCTCGCGCTGATGCGGGCCGTCGCGCGCGACGAGCGCACCACCCTGATCCTCAACGTCCCCAACCGCGGCACCGTCGCGGCACTGGACGCGGACGCCGTCGTCGAGGTGCCGTGCACGGTCGACGCGCACGGCGCGCGCCCCGTCGCGGTCGGCCCGCTGCCCGCGCACGCCACCGGGCTGGTCGTCTCGGTCAAGGCGGTGGAGCGCGAGGTGCTCGCCGCCGCGGCGTCCGGCTCCCGCGCCACCGCCGTCAAGGCCTTCGCCCTGCACCCCCTGGTCGACTCGGTGAACGTCGCCCGGCGGCTCGTGGACGGTTACCGGGCGGCCCACCCGCAGCTCGCCTACCTCGGATGACGGCCGCCTCCATGAGAAACGGCGCCCGAGAATTAAGAGAAGGGTAAACGCGCTGGTCGGAGCACTCGACCTCGCCGTGGGACAGCCCCGCTTCGCCTGCCGGACACCTTCGGTTCGCCTGCCGCCCCTGAGATGCGCGGAGGGGGGAGCGAGGTCACGAGTGAGGCGCGCGAACAGCGCCGGAGAAGAGTGCGACGTGAGGGATCCGCGTATGTCGGCGGTCGGCCGGGGTCTGAAGCGCCGGGGACGGCTGATGATCCGGGCGGTGAGCCCGCCCCGCCGGGACCGCACCGTGTCCGCCGCGCCGGCCGGGGACGCCGCGGGGTTCACCGCGCCGCCCGCTCCCCGTCTGGTGGACTCGCCCGTCTTCGTGCTCTCGTCGGTGCGCTCCGGCTCCACGCTGCTGCGGGTCCTGCTCAACAGCCACAGCCGGGTCCGCGCACCCCACGAGATGCATCTGCGCACCGTGCACGTGCGGTTGTCGCGCAGCTTCACCCCCGACGCGATGCGTGCGCTGGACCTCGACCGGGCGGAACTCGAACACGTCCTCTGGGACCGCATCCTGCACGTCGAGCTCCAGCGCAGCGGCAAGGACGTCATCGTCGACAAGACACCGCCGAACACCCTCATCTGGCCGCGCCTGCAACGATGTTGGCCCAACGCCCGCTACATCGTCCTGCTGCGCCACCCCGGCGCGGTGATCGAGTCCCTGACCAGCCGGCGCACCGACCCCGACCACGAGGCGATCCGCGCGGAGGTCCTCGCGTACAGCGAGAAGTTGGAGGAGGCCCGGCTCGGCCTCCCCGGCGCCCACGTGGTGAGGTACGAGGACCTGACGGCCGAACCGGAGCTGCGCACAAGGGAGTTGTGCGCCTACCTCGGGGTGCCCTGGGAGAGCGGCATGCTCGACTACGGCGACCGCGACCACGGTGTGTTCCGTCCGCAGCTCGGCGACTGGAGCAGCACGATCAAGTCGGGCCGCGTCCAGCGCGCCCGCATCGCCGACCCGGCCGCCGAACTGCCGCCCCGCCTCGCCGCGATCGCGCGGGCGTGGGGGTACCCGGTAGCGGCACCCCCACGCTGAACCCGCCTGCCGGGCGGACCCGGTGGGCCTTCGTACGGCCGGCCCGCCGGGTCCTCCGGTGTCGCGCTAGCCGGTGAACCCGGCCGTGATGGACGTGAACTGCCAGTCGCTCTGGGCGATTCCGGAGCAGTTCTCCACCACGCCGCCGCCGGCGCACCCGCGGTCGCGGTTGACCGACCAGAAGGCCAGGCGCGCGATGTGGTGGCTGTTGCTCCAGTCGCGGATCTGCGTCCAGATGGCCGGCGTCGTCGTCTCCTGCTGGTCGCTGACACCGTTCATGCCGGAGATCCCGATGTGCGCGTACGCCGTGGCGTCGTCCCAGCCGAAGGTCGACTTGAGCTTCGCCTTCAGGCCCTCGGCCGCGTTCACGGTGTTGCCGTACATGTCGGAGCCGCCGCCGAAGTCGAACGGCATGATCGTGAAGACGTCGATGTCGGCGCCCAGCGACTGCGCCTGCTCGATGAGGCGGTTGCCGTAGTAGGTCGGGCCGGTGGTCGAGGTGCCGAAGGTGACGATGGTCTTGAGACCGGGGTTGTTCGCCTTGACGGTCTTGAGGGCCGTCAGGATCCGGGCCTGCACGGCCTCGTTCTCGAACTCGTCCGTGTTCTCGATGTCCATGTCGATCGCCTTGAGCGAGTAGGCGGAGATCACCTTCTGCAGTGCGCCCGCCAGCGCGCTCGCCGTGGAGCAGTTGGCACCGAGCTTGCTGCCCTGCCAGCCGCCGAAGGACGGTACGACGTCACCGCCCGCCGCGCGGATCTGGTTGATGACCGTCTGGTCCGTGCCGCCGGTCAGCGGCCTGCTGCCGTCCCAGGCGGGGTTGCAGCCGCCCTGGTCGAGCATGAACGCCATGGTGTACCACTTGACGCCGGTCGCGTTCATCACCGTGGTCGCGCTCGGCGGGCTGCCCCAGCCGAGGTAGAGGTAGGGCGCGGCCTGCTTGAACGAGGTGGTCCCGCCGCTGCCCGCACTGGTGGTGACGGCAAGGGAGTTGGAGGCCGCCGAGACGTTGCCGGCCGCGTCGCGCGCCTTCACGGTGAACGTGTAGGCGGTGCCGGCCGACAGCCCGCTGACCGTGGCGCTCGTCCCGGACACGCTGAGCACCTTCGAGGAACCGCTGTAGACGTCGTACGCGGCGACGCCCACGTTGTCGCTCGACGCGCCCCACGACAGCGAGACGCTGGAGGAGGTCTTGGCGGTGGAGGTCAGACCGGTGGGGGCGGTGGGCGCCTGGGTGTCCGTGGTGCCGCCGCCACCGGGCCCGTCGAGGCTGATGTCGTCGGCGTAGTAGGTGCCCTGCGCGTACCAGCCGTGCACGTAGATCGTCGCGCTGGTCTGCGTGGCGCCGGTGGTGAAGGACACGCTGAGCTGGCTGTACGCGGACGGCGACGAAGTCCACGTCGACGCACCGCCGTTGACGCCGAGGTACACGTAGGTCCCGCGCACCCAGCCGGTGAGGGCGTACGTGGTGTTCGGCTGGACGGCCACGGTCTGGGTGCACTGGGCGTTGTCGCTCGCGCTCACCGCGCCGGCGAGGGCCTTGCCGCCGCCGTGCACGGGGGTGGAGACGATCGAGCCCAGGTTGCCGGAGCACGACCAGGGGGAGAGGCCGCCGGTCTCGAACCCGGGGTTGGTGAGCACGTTGGCGGCCTGGGCGGTGCCGGGCAGCGCGACCGCGCCGCCCAGGGCGAGGGCGGCCGTGGCGAGCAGGCCGAGAAGACGACGTCTGGAACGTCCGAACAGTGTGTGGCGCACGCGGGCTCCCTGGAGAATGGGGGGCGGGAGGACAGAGGTGCAGTGCAGTACGGTGCGCCACCAAGTTGGTATGGACCAATCGCGCTGTCAAGATGCCCCGCACGGATTGGTCCAGACCGGTGCGGGGGAGCGGGGCGGCGGGCGCCCGCGCCAAAGCCCCTCGCGATCAGGTGAGTTGGCCCCCGCCGCAGCGGCAGGGGCCGGGTGTCAGTACGCCGGAGTGGACGCCCCCGCGCCGCTGTCCGCGGCGGCGAGCCCCGAACGGTGGGCCTGCGCCTGCGGCGTCATGCCCTCGGCCGGTGCCTCCACCGGGGCGGGAACCGCCGGCAGCAACGGCTCCGGCTCCTCCGTGCGCTGCTGCGGCACCGAGACCGGCCGCAGCGGACGCGGTCCCGACACGACTGCGTAGTCCTGCCCGAGGAACGGCGGCACGATCTCGCCCGTCTCCTCGCCCAGCGCCAACTGCACGGCCGCCCAAGGGGCGTTGATCCCGCACTGGGAGAGCTGGTGGAGTCCGCCGGCCGGCCGGGTGTTGACGTCGAGGAGCACCGGCCGCTCCCCGTACATCCGGAACTGGATGTTCGACAGGTAGTGCAGGCCGAATCCCTCGGCGATCCGCCGGGCCGGTTCCAGCCACTGCTCGTGCAGCGTGAAGCCGCGGCGGCGGCCGTTCTTGGTGCGGCCCACCGCGAGCCGGACCAGGTTGTCGGGTCCGGTGAGGCAGTCCACCGACACCTCGGGCTCGGTCAGCCGCGGCATCACCAGCAGGTCGACGGGCTCCTCCGCCCGGTCCAACGCGTCCACGACGAGGTCGAGTTGCACGTACGGCGTCGGGAAACCGGCGAGCTGCGCCACCGAGAAGGGCGTGCGGGTCACCACCCGGAACCCCACCCCGCCGGCCCCGGACGCGGGCTTGAAGCACGCCCTGTGCCCGTCCGCCTCCAACTCCTCGACGGCGGCCACGAGTTCACCGGACGTGCGGGCCCGGAACCACGGCGGCACGGGCACACCTATCGCCCGGACCGCCTCGTACGCGGTCGCCTTGTCCTCGAAGACCGCGACGGCCTCCGGCGTCGGCGCGAGCAGCGCGGTCCCGGCCGCCCGGAAGTCGGCGCGGTGCGCGACGATCGCCGCCTGGTGCAGCCGGGGCACGAACACGTCGATGCCGCGCCGCACGCACTGGTCGAGCGCGTACTCGACGTACGCGGCGGGGGAGAGGCCCTCGGGCTCCAGGTCCGCGGTGTCGGCCGCGGCGAGCACGGGCGAGTCGGGGTCGGCGTGCGTGGCATGGATCTCGACGGCACGGTCGCTGGGATTTCTCCGCAGCTGGTCCATGAAGAACACGTTCTCCGCGTACGTGCGGTTGAGCCAGACGCGTACGCGAGAGACCATGCAGGCCGCCTTCCGGGTTCGCGGGCACGACGGATCGGGCCGTGCCCGGCCAGGGGGAATGGAGGGACACCGAACCGCCCCTGCGCTACGGCGGGTTGAGCGGTGGTGTTGCGGCGATCATACGGCCGCCGAAGCCCGCGGCGTGCAACGCGCGTGTTACGGAATTCCGGACCCGGCGCGCTCCCCGCGCGGGCCCGTCGCGGGCGCCCGCGCAGGTGCGGCACCGGTCGCGCGCCCCCCGCCCGCCCCCGCGCGCACCTCCGGTACCGGAGCGTGCCACCGGGAAGCACTTGTCCGCCGGCCGCGGTCTGTGCTGTCGTGGTCACGATCTCGGACGCGCCGGGCGGCCGGGGGCCGACGGGGAAAGGGGAACGCGGTGGTGGAGCCGTCGGGCGACGGGGCGGCACAACTGCTCGCCATCAGCGACCTGCACGTCGGCCACGACGAGAACCGGGCCCTCGTGGAGGCGATGCGCCCCTCCTCCGAGGGGGACTGGCTGATCGTCGCCGGGGACGTCGCCGAGACCGTCGAGGACGTCCGCTGGGCGCTCGCCACCCTCACCGACCGCTTCCGCCGGGTGATCTGGACACCGGGCAACCACGAACTGTGGGCCCACCCGAGCGACCCGGTCACGCTGCGCGGCGTCGCCCGCTACGAGCACATGGTCGCGCTGTGCCGCGCGCTCGGCGTCACCACGCCCGAGGACCCGTACCCGGTGTGGACCGGCCCCGGCGGACCCGTCGCGGTGGCACCGCTGTTCCTCGGCTACGACTACTCGTTCCTGCCGCCCGGCTGCGCCACGAAGGAGCAGGGCCTGGCCTACGCCCGCGGCACCGGCGTCGTCTGCACCGACGAGTACGTGCTGCACCCCGACCCCTACCCGACCCGCGAGGCGTGGTGCCGGGCGCGGGTCGCCGCCACCGAGCGCCGGCTCGGCGAACTGCCCGACGACATGCCCGTGGTGCTCGCCAACCACTACCCGCTGCACCGGCACCCCACCGACGTGCTGTGGTACCCGGAGTTCGCCATGTGGTGCGGCACCACGCTCACCGACGACTGGCACCGCCGCTTTCCCGTGGCGGCCGTGGTCTACGGACACCTGCACATCCCGCGGACCACCCACCACGAGGGCGTCCGCTTCGAGGAGGTGTCGGTGGGCTACCCCCGAGAGTGGCGCAAGCGTTCGGAACCCCCGGGCCGGCCGCGCCGCATTCTGCCGATGGAGGTCGGACCAGGTGATCGAGGAGCTGCTCCCGGGCTCGGTGGTGGCCGTGGAGGCACACGGTGACGAAGAGGCCGAGCAGGTCCCGCTCTATCCGGAGGAGGCCGCCGTCGTCGCGCGGGCGGTCGACAAGCGCCGCCGGGAGTTCACCGCCGTCCGCGCCTGCGCGCGGCGCGCGATGGAGAAGCTCGGCATCGCGCCGAGGCCGGTGGTGCCCGGCGACCGCGGCGCCCCCACCTGGCCCGCCGGGATCGTCGGGAGCATGACCCACTGCGACGGCTACCGCGCCGCCGCGCTCGCCCGCGCCACCGACCTGGTGAGCCTCGGCATCGACGCGGAGCCCCACGGCCCGCTCCCCGAGGGGGTGCTCGCCACCGTCACGGTGCCGGACGAGATCGGCAGGCTGCGGGCCCTGGCCGACGCCCGGCCCGACCTGCACGGCGACCGCGTGCTGTTCAGCGCCAAGGAGTCCGTCTACAAGGCGTGGTTCCCGCTCACCGGCGCCTGGCTCGACTTCACGGAGGCCGACATCGAGATCCGGGTCGCCGAGGGCGCGGCGGAGGCACCGGCGCACGGCTCCTTCCGGGCCGAGCTCCTCGTCCCCGGACCGTGGGTGAACGGCCGCCGCCTCGGGCACTTCGACGGCCGGTGGGCGGTCCGGCGCGGGCTGGTGATCACGACGGTGACGGTGCCGCACGCATAGGGGGCCCCGACGCTCAGCTGTCCGGGCACCACTGCCGTACGAGGCCGAAGAACTCCTCCTCGTTGCCCGTCAGGCCCGCCTCCGCCAGGGCCTGTTCGGCCTCCGCGAGGACACCGGGCGGTACGACGGGCGGTAGGCCGCCGCGGGCGGACGGCCCGTCGAACGCGGCGCGCACCGTGTGCAGGAGCCGCAGATAGGCCTGGACGGCGGTGCGTTCACGGTCGGTCAGTACGGCGGTGGGCATCGGTCGGCTCTCCCCGGTCGGCTGCGCACGGCCACCCGGTTCGGTGGCGCGGGGCGTCCCGCACGGCCGGGACACCCCACCAGCTTGCCGCCCGGCACTGACAATGCCCGCCGACCGCACGACGGTTCGCCCGCTTAGCGGAGGCGAAACCTTCCCGAAACGCCCCGGACGACAGCGGTCCTACGCTGGAACCGGGTCCGGCCGGTCCGGGCCCCGAAGGGGAGGCGAACGGTGGCCGACGGTCCGGGCAGGCACGCCACCGGTTCCGGACGGCTGCGTTCGGTGCGGGCAGGGGAGTGCGAACCGCGCTACCGGACGGTGCACGGCTATCGCCGGGCCTACCGCATGGCGGGCGAGGGTCCCGTGCTCGTCCTCGTGCACGGCATCGGCGACTCCTCCGCCACCTGGGCCGACCTGATCCCCGACCTCGCGCGCACCCACACGGTCATCGCACCCGACCTGCTCGGGCACGGCGCCTCCGACAAGCCGCGCGCGGACTACTCCGTCGCCGCGTACGCGAACGGACTGCGCGACCTGCTCACCGCGCTCGGCGTCGACTCGGCGACCCTCGTGGGGCACTCGCTGGGCGGGGGAGTGGCGATGCAGTTCGCCTACCAGTTCCCCGAGCGCACCGAGCGGCTCGTGCTGGTCAGCGCGGGCGGCGTGGGCGGCGAGGTGAACCCGGTGCTGCGGCTGGTCTCCCTGCCCGGGGCCCACTTCCTGCTCTCCGGGCTGCGCCTGCCGGGCATGCGGTTCAACGTGGGCCTCGCCCTGGGGCTGTTGCGGCTCCTGGACACCGATCTCGGCCGGGACGCACCGGAGTTGCTCGACCTGGTGGACGCCCTGCCCGACGAGACCTCCCGCAACGCCTTCGTGCGGACCCTGCGGGCCGTCGTCGACTGGCGCGGCCAGGTCGTCACGATGCTCGACCGCTGCTACCTGACCGCGGGCATGCCGACCATGCTGCTGTGGGGCGACCGCGACAGTGTGGTCCCCGTCCGGCACGCGTACGGGGCCCACGAGGCGATGCCGGGCAGCCGGCTGGAGATCTTCGAGGGTGCCGGGCACTTCCCCTTCCACGCCGACCCCGCCCGATTCGTCGCCCTGGTCGAGGAGTTCACCCGCACCACCGCCCCCGCCGACTGGAGCCGCGACCACTGGCGCGAGCTGCTGCGCGCGGGCAGGCCGGACACCCCCGCCGGGCGGTCGGGCACCGAGGGGGGACGGGCCGCGGAACGGGACCCGCGCGGGGCGGGCGAGCGCGGCGCCACCTGACCGGTGGCCCGAAACGGCGACAACCGGCCGGCAGGGGTTCAGGGTTCGGTGCGCCGGACGTTCTCCAGGAGCATGTCCAGCCATTCGGCGACCTTGTCGCGGTGCTGGTCGGTGGGCAGTTGCGCGGCCCGCCACGCGATGCCCCGCACACCGTGGTCCTGGAGCAGCCGGCCGAGCGGGTCCTCGGCCGCCTCGGCGGCGGACTCCCGTTCACGGTCGGCCAGTTGCTGGAGCAGCTCCTGCTCGGTGTGCTGGAGGGCGCCCGCGAGCGCCTCGGGGTCCTCGGCGGTGAGGAAGCCGGCGTGCACGCGGAAGAACCGCTGGAGGGCGTCGCAGTGCTCCATCGTGGGCCGCCGGTCGCCGTTGATGAGGGCGCCCGCCTGCTGGCGGGACATGCCCGCGCCGTCGGCGATCTCCTGCTGGGTGTAGCGGCGTCCGTCGGGCCTGAGCCGCGTGCGCCGCAGCAGGCCGAGGCGTTGCAGGAACCGGGACTGCACGTCGGGCTCGCCCGCGGGCCGGCCGCTCAGCAGGGCGCGCACCACGGTCTCCGGCACGCCCGACGCCGCCGAGAGGCGGGCATGGTCGAACACCTCGGAGTGCGGGACGCCCAGCCGGTCGGCGAGGGTGCGGACGCGGGCGGCCAGGCTCGGCAGCGCTTCCGTCGCCGTGGCGCCCGGAGTACCGAAACCGTCCGTCACCGACAGATCTCCTACGTCTCGCACGGAGTTCTCACCAGCCGATCGCTGTGAACGTCCCGGAGAGTAGCCCTTCGCCCGAACCCGCATCCAGGTCTCGCCACAACTGTGGCCAATTTCAGCCTTCAACAGGCATGAAATGCCACGATAGTTGACACCGCTCGCCTCCGGGCACGAGTATCGGTGCGCCGCGCGAAGGCCGCAGGGGCAAGAGGGGTGGACCTCCCGATGGCGTATCAGGCAGGAGGGCGGCGACCGGCAGCCGGACCCGCCCCGGAGAGTCTTGAGGCTCAGGCGTACGTGCAGGACTACGCCGTGCTGCTGGAGTCGGTTCCCTTTCCCTCCGTCGTGGTCGACCACCGCTGGGACGTCGTCCTGGCCAACAGCGCGTTCCAGTCGCTCTTCCGCGGGATCGGCCCGCACCCGACCGCCATGCCGTGGGACAACTTCCTGCGCTTCGTGCTGTTCCACCCCGACGCGGGCACGGTCCTCGGCGAACGCGAGGCCCGCTGGTGCCTGCCGATGCTGGCGCACTTCGCCTCCGCGGTCGAGCGCCACGCGCACGACCTGACCCTCCAGGCGATCCGCCGCGACATCGCGCAGGACCCCATCATGGAGGCCGCCTACCGGCAGGGGCTGCCGCACTGGATCCGCGCGGTCGGCGCGGAGGCCGTCGAGCACGACGGCGCGGTGCGCCCGCTGCTGCACCCGGACCCGCGATGGGCCGCGACCGAGTGCCGGATCATCGGTG
The DNA here is from genome assembly GCF_042956945.1 of Streptomyces sp. NPDC008150. Lineage (NCBI taxonomy): Bacteria > Bacillati > Actinomycetota > Actinomycetes > Kitasatosporales > Streptomycetaceae > Streptomyces > Streptomyces sp. NPDC008150. The sequence goes on from NZ_JBIBHJ010000010.1 coordinate 98,360, forward strand.
AGACTCCCAAAACCCTTCAGGACATGGGCTGTTCACGTCTTACACTGGTGCCGCGCGAGGAGCGCAGGCCGACTCCCGCCACCCGCGGGACGCGTCGCGCGCCGCGCGGCGCGGGACACCTCAGCGTGGTGCCCGCACCCGAGGCCTGACCCGGCACCGTCGGCGTTCAGGTCGCCGACGGCGCCGGGTCCCCGCATCCCGCCACCGGGCAGCTCAGCCGTCGTCGCGGGCGACGACGAGGACCAGCGGCACACCGCGGCACGGCACCAGCCGCGCCCCCGCGCAGGCACCCGTGCCGGCCCGCGTCCCGGTCCCGTCGAGCACCGCCGCGAAGTCCGGCCCCCTGGTCAGGGAGCCCGCGAGCCGGCCGGGGTCGGCGGAGGCCGCGACCCGGCCGCGGGCGTTCACCAGGTGCGCCGGGCCCGGGAGCAGCCGCAGCAGCGGCAGCACCGCCGTCTCGAAGTGCCGCAGGTACACGTCGGCCGCCGCCACCCCCGCGAAGCGCCCGTCCACCTCCACGGGCGCCGACAGGGTGAGGCTGTACTCGTCGGAGCACAGGTAGTCCACGTAGGGGCCGGCGATCGCGCGCCGCCCCGTGTCGCGGGGCAGCGCGAACCAGTCCCAGTGGGTGTAGTCCGAGTAGGCCGACCGGCCGGGGTCCAGGTCCAGCAGCAGCGGCCGTACGTCGCCCCGGGCCGTGGTCTGCCACCACTCCAGCCAGGCCGGTACGTCCGACAGCAGTCCGGGTGCCGCGACGAAGCCCGCGCCGGACACCAACTCCTCGCGCATCAGCCGCAGATGGAGCCCGGGGCGCAGGGCGGCGAGGTCCGCGGTGGCCGGTCCGCGGCCCTCCGCGGCGACCCTGCCGAGCAGCGCGGCGGTGTCGGCCCGCGTCGCCTCCACGGCCTCGAAGACGGCTTCCAGGGCGCCGCCGACGCGGGCGGCGACGTGCTCCAGGACGGACGCGTCGCGCACCGCCGCCGCCCTGCCGGCGAGACCGGGACTGCTGCGCATGGGCGCTCTCCAGCGAAGGGGGCCGGACGCGGCACGGACCGGGAGCCGTGCGCCCGTCGCGGGGCGCGCCCTACAGGGCGAGCCGCAGGGCGACGAGCCGCGCGGCCGATTCCCGTACGCACCGCTCGGCCAGCGTGCGGGCCGAATCGTGGGCCCCATCCTGCACGGCCGAGATTACGGACCGGTGACGGAGCGCGACTTCTTCACGATATTCGTCGTCGCCGAGCACCAGGCAGAGCAGCGCCCCCATCTCGGTCTGGAGCGCGACCTGTTCGCGGGTGAGCCGGGCCGACTGCGCCGCCGCCGCGAGCTCCACGTGGAAGCGTCCGTACACCCGGCTGCGGGCCGCCGCGTCCTCGGCGAGCGACAACTCCTCGGCGCTGCGGCGCAGTTGTGCCAGATCGTCGGGTTCGGTGCGCTGCGCCGCGAGCAGTGCGGCGGTGCCGGACAGGGCCGCCCAGTGGTCGCCCAGATCGCGCAGCTCCTCGCTGCTCCAGCCGCGCAGCCGGTCCTTCAGCCGTTCCTCGCCCGGGAGTTCGGGGAGCGCGACGAAGCTGCCGCCGCCGCGTCCGCGCCGGGTGGTGACCAGGCCCTGCTGGCGGAGTGCCATCAGTGCTTCGCGCAACGTCACGGTGGAGACGCCGAGTTGCCCGGCGAGGTCGCTCTCGCCCGGCAACTGCTCGCCGTCGGCGAGCAGCCCCAGCTCGATGGCGTCGCCGATCCTGCGGACCACCGCGTCCACGCGGGCCCCGTTCTCCACGGGCGCGAAGACCGCTCTGCGGGCGCCGCCGTCCATGTGCTGCTGCCTCACGGGCCTTCACCACCTTGTGCGTTGACTCAACCTTTACCCTAAGGGGGTCTTGAGCTTTGAACTATGACTTCATATGTTTCCGTCCAACGTACGAGCGCACCAGAAAGGTTCCCGCCCATGGAGGGAATGGCGGTCCGCCTCACGGACCTGCGGAAGTCGTTCGGCGGGACGACGGCGGTGGCCGGCATCGACCTGGAGATCGCGGACGGCGAGTTCTTCTCCATGCTCGGGCCCTCCGGGTCCGGCAAGACCACCGTGCTGCGCCTGATCGCCGGCTTCGAGACCCCCACCGGCGGGCGGATCGAACTGGCCGGGCAGGAGGTCACCGGCCTCGCGCCCTTCGAGCGCGACGTGCACACCGTCTTCCAGGACTACGCCCTGTTCCCGCACATGACCGTCGAGCAGAACGTCGCCTACGGCCTCAAGGTGCGCCGGGTCCCCAAGGCCGAACGCCTCGCCCGCGCCCGCGAGGCGCTCGCCGGGGTACGCCTCGAAGGATTCGGCGCGCGCCGCCCCGCGCAGCTCTCCGGCGGCCAGCGTCAGCGTGTCGCCCTCGCCCGCGCCCTGGTCGGCCGTCCCCGCCTGCTGCTGCTCGACGAACCGCTCGGCGCCCTCGACCTCAAGCTGCGCGAACAGATGCAGGTCGAACTCAAGGCGATCCAGCGGGAGGTGGGCATCACCTTCGTCTTCGTCACCCACGACCAGCAGGAGGCCCTGACGATGAGCGACCGCATCGCCGTCTTCGACCGGGGCCGGATCGAGCAGGTCGGCACCCCGGCGGAGATCTACGAGCGGCCCGCGACACCGTTCGTCGCGTCGTTCGTCGGCACCTCCAACCTGCTCGACGGAGAGAGCGCCGAACGCGTGGTCGGCGCCGCGGGCACCTACAGCGTCCGGCCGGAGAAGATCCGCGTCCTCGCCGAGACCGCCCCGCCCGACGAGGCGGACCACACCTCGGCCGTGGGCACCGTCGCCGAGGCGGTCTACCTGGGCGACTCGACCCGCCTCCTCGTCGACCTGGACGCCGGCGGACGCCTCACCGCCCTCCGGCAGAACCTGGAGACCTCCGCCGAGGACGTCGCCGCCCTGCGCGGCAGCCGGGTCCGCCTCCGCTGGCACGACCGCCACAGCGTCCGCGTCCCGGACGCCGACTGAGCACCACGCCACGCCCCTCACCGATGGAGATCGACGTGCGCCTCACCCGAACCATCAAGGCAGCGGCGGCACTTGCCGCCCTCACCCTGGCCGCGGCCTGCGGCTCCTCCGACGCGGGCGGCGGCTCCGCCCTGCACCCCCCGAACCTCAAGGCCCCGTCGAAGCTCGGCAAGAGCGAGGGCGAGGTCAACCTCATCGCCTGGGCCGGCTACGTCGAGGACGGCTCGGACGACCCCGCGGTCGACTGGGTCGGCGACTTCGAGCAGCAGACCGGCTGCCAGGTCAACTCCAAGGTCGCCGCCAGCTCCGACGAGATGGTCAAGCTGATGAAGACCGGCCAGTACGACGCGGTCTCCGCCTCCGGCGACGCGTCCCTGCGCCTGATCGCCTCGGGCGACGCGGCCCCCGTCAACACCGCCCTGGTGCCCAACTACAAGGACATCTACGGCGACCTGAAGTCGCAGGCCTGGAACTCCGTGGACGGCAAGGCGTACGGCATACCGCACGGCCGCGGCGCCAACCTGCTGATGTACAACACCGACAAGGTCACCCCCGCCCCCACCTCCTGGTCCGCGGTCTTCGACGACGCGGCGACGTACAAGGGCCACGTCACCGCGTACGACTCGCCGATCTACATCGCCGACGCCGCCCTCTACCTGAAGGCGACCCGGCCGGAGCTGAGGATCAAGGACCCGTACGCGCTCGACCAGAAGCAGTTCGACGCCGCCGTCGCGCTGCTGAAGAAGCAGAACGCGGACATCGGCGAGTACTGGAGCGACTACCTCAAGGAGGTGTCCTCCTTCAAGAGCGGCGACTCCGTGGTCGGCACCACCTGGCAGGTGATCGCCAACCTCACCGCCGACGAGGGCGCCAGGGTCAAGGCGTTCGTACCGAAGGAGGGTTCGACCGGCTGGTCCGACACCTGGATGATCTCGGCCAGGGCGAAGCACCCCAACTGCGCCTACAAATGGCTGAACTGGATCGTGTCGCCGAAGGTCAACGCCGAGGTCGCCGAGTACTTCGGCGAGGCCCCCGCCAACGCGAAGGCCTGCGGGGAGACCAGCGACAAGACCTTCTGCGACACCTACCACGCCGCCGACACGGCGTACTGGAAGAAGATCGCGTTCTGGAACACCCCCATCGAGCAGTGCCTCGACGGGCGCACCGACGTCCGTTGCGTGCCCTACGCGAAATGGGTCCGGGCCTGGACCGAGATCAAGGGCTGAGCCGTGACCGCCACCACGCCCGCCGCCGGACGGGGCACCGTCCGGCGGCTCGCCGGGGCACTGCACCGCCGGCCCCGGCTGTCCCTGTCCCTGCTGCTGACCGCCCCGCTGCTGTGGCTCGCCGTGCTCTACCTCGGCTCGCTGGCCGTGCTGTTCGCCTCCGCGTTCTGGACCACCGACTCCTTCACCTCCGAGGTCGTGAAGGTCTGGACGACGGACAACTTCCACGAGCTGTTCACGACCCCCGTCTACCGCCAGGTGGTGCTGCGCAGCGTCGGCGTCGCACTGTCCGTCACGGTGCTGTGCGCGCTGATCGCCTGCCCCGTCGCGTTCTACACCGCCCGCGTGGCCGCACCGCGCCGCCGACCGCTCCTGGTGGTCGCCGTGCTCACCCCGCTCTGGGCGAGCTACCTGGTCAAGGTGTACGCCTGGCGGCTGATCCTGGCCGAGGGCGGTCCGGCCGACTGGATGCTGCGGCCGTTCGGCCTGGACGGACCCGGCTTCGGCCTGCCGGCGGCCGTCATCACCCTCACCTACCTGTGGCTGCCGTACATGATCCTGCCCGTCCACACCGCGTTGGAGCAGCTCCCCGGCAACCTGCTGGACGCCTCCGCCGACCTCGGCGCGCGGACGTGGCGCACCCTCCGCTCGGTCGTCGTGCCGATGGTGCTGCCCTCGCTGGCGGCCGGGTCGGTCTTCACGTTCTCGCTCAGCCTCGGCGACTACATCACCGTCCAGATCGTCGGCGGCAAGACCCAGCTCGTCGGCAACCTCGTCTACTCCAACATCGAGCTCAACCTGCCCATGGCCGCCGCGCTCGGCACGGTCCCGGTCGTCGTGATCGTGGTCTACCTGCTCGCGATGCGCCGCACGGGCGCGCTGAGCAGTCTCTGAGGAGCCCGTCGTGCGACTCTCCCGTTCCGCGCGCGTCGCCCTGCGCGCCGCCGCCGGGCTCGGCTTCGCGGTGATCTACGTGCCGCTGCTGCTCGTCCTCGTCAACTCCTTCAGCCCCGACCGCAGCGCGAGCTGGCCGCCGTCCGGCCTCACCACGCACTGGTGGTCGGTCGCCCGGCACAACTCCGGTGCCCGCGAGGCGCTGTGGACGTCTGTGCGCGCCGGGCTCGGCGCGACGGCGATCGCGCTGGTGCTCGGCACCCTCGTCGCGTTCGCCGTCGCGAGGTTCCGTTTCTTCGGGCGCGACGCCCTGTCCTTCGTGGTGGTGCTGCCGATCGCGTTGCCCGGCATCGTCACGGGCATCGCGCTCAACTCCGCCTTCAGCACGGTACTTGAGCCGCTCGGAGTGGGTCTCGGGCTGTTCACCGTGGTCGTCGGACACGCCACGTTCTGCATCGTCGTCGTCTTCAACAACGTCGTCGCGCGGCTGCGCCGAACTTCCGGTTCCTACCAGGAAGCGGCGATGGACCTCGGTGCGCACACCTTCCGGGCCTTCCTCGACGTCACCTTCCCGCTGGTGCGTTCCGCGCTCGTGGCCGGTGCCCTGCTCGCCTTCGCGCTGTCCTTCGACGAGGTCGTGGTGACCACCTTCACCGCCGGCCCCGGAGTGCAGACGCTGCCCCTGTGGATCTTCGCCAACATGACCCGGCCCCAACAGGCGCCCGTGGTCAACGTGGTGGCCGCGGTGCTCGTGCTGCTGTCCGTCGTGCCGATCTACGTGGCCCAGCGGCTGTCGGCCGACACCGCGGGCGCGAGCCGCGTCTGAGCCGGCCCGGAGCCGACCCGGAGCCGTGCGGAAGGGGCGGATTCCGGCCACCCAGAATCGACCAGTCCGCAGCGCAAGTAGCTTGCATTTCTTGCGCTATTCTTGCGCGCATGACGCGACGACTTGCTGAAGTGGCGAAAAAGGTCGGGGTCAGCGAGGCCACGGTCAGCCGGGTGCTCAACGGCAAGTCCGGGGTCTCCGAGGCCACCCGGCAGGCGGTGCTCTCCGCGCTGGACGTGCTCGGCTACGAGCGGCCCACCCAACTGCGCGGCGAACGGGCCCGGTTGGTCGGCCTGGTGCTGCCCGAGCTGCAGAACCCGATCTTCCCCGCGTTCGCGGAGGTGATCGGCGGCGCACTGGCCCAGCTCGGCCTCACACCCGTGCTCTGCACCCAGACCCGCGGCGGTGTCTCCGAGGCGGACTACGTGACCCTGCTGCTCCAGCAGCAGGTCTCCGGAGTGGTGTTCGCGGGCGGACTCTACGCCCAGGCGGACGCCCCGCACGACCACTACCGCCAGCTCGCCGACCGCAACATCCCCGTCGTGCTGGTCAACGCGTCCATCGAGCGCCTCGGCTTCCCCGGCGTCTCCTGCGACGACACGGTGGCCGTGGAGCAGGCCTGGCGGCACCTGGTCTCGCTGGGGCACGAGCGCATCGGCCTCGTCCTCGGCCCCTCGGACCACCTGCCGTCCCAGCGCAAGCTCGCGGCCCTGCGGGCGCTGACCGACAACCTGCCCGACAGCCGGGTGGCGCGGGCCATGTTCTCGATCGAGGGCGGCCACGCGGCCGGCACGAAACTCATCGACCGGGGTGTCACCGGTTTCATCTGCGCAAGCGACCCGCTCGCCCTCGGCGTGGTGAGGGCCGCGCGCCGCAAGGGACTTGACGTCCCGTCACGGATCTCCGTCGTGGGCTACGACGACTCCGCGCTGATGAACTGCACCGAGCCGCCGCTGACCACGGTGCGCCAGCCCATCGAGGCGATGGGCAAGGCCGTGGTGGAGTTGCTCAACGCCCAGATCGGCCGCACCTCGGTCCCCGCCGAAGAGCTTCTGTTCGAGCCGGAGTTGGTCGTGCGCGGCTCGACCGCGCAAGCTCCGCGCGACTGAGATCCATTCTGCTGTCGAATAATTACAAATCCTGCGCGATATCTTGCGGACAGATGTCGGCGGTGCTTGAGTGTGCGGCGCCAGCACGGCGGTGTGCGGCCTCGCTCACCGTCGTGGGCCTTCCCTGCGCCTGCCCAGAGGGGTTCACCGATGAGAAGCACCAGGGTCCGCCGTACCTGCATCACACTCGTGGCGTCCGCCCTCACACTGAGCGCCGCCGCGGCCTGCGGGTCGAGTGACGAGTCGTCGAGCGGAAAGACCCGTATCACGGTCAACTGCGAGCCGCCCAAGAGCGCCAAGGTCGACCGCAGTTTCTTCGACCAGGACACGGCCGCCTTCGAGAAGAAGAACAGCGACATCGACGTCGTCATGCACGACGCGTTCCCGTGTCAGGACCCGAAGACGTTCGACGCCAAGCTCGCCGGCGGCCAGATGGAGGACGTGTTCTACACGTACTTCACCGACGCCAAGCACGTCGTCGACATCAACCAGGCCGCCGACCTGACGCCCTACGTCAAGGAGTTGAAGAGCTACGACACCATCCAGAAGCAGCTGCGCGACATCTACACCGTCGACGGGAAGATCTACGGCATCCCGCGCACCGGCTACTCGATGGGCCTGATCTACAACCGCGCGCTCTTCGCCAAGGCCGGCCTCGACCCCGACAAGCCGCCCGCCACCTGGGAGGAGGTGCGCGCCGACGCCAAGAAGATCGCGGCCCTCGGCAACGGCACCGTCGGCTACGCCGACTACAGCGCCCAGAACCAGGGCGGCTGGCACTTCACCGCCGAGATGTACTCGCAGGGCGGCGACGTCGTCAGCGCCGACGGCAAGAAGGCGAGCATCGACACCCCCCAGGGCAAGGCCGTGCTGCAGAACCTGCACGACATGCGCTGGGACGACAACTCCATGGGCAGCAAGCAGTTGCTGGTCATCAACGACGTCCAGCAGATGATGGGCTCCGGCAAGCTCGGCATGTACCTCTCCGCCCCGGACAACATCCCGATCCTGGTGAAGGAGAAGGGCGGCAACTACAAGGACCTCGCCCTCGCCCCGATGCCCGGCGGACAGGGCACGCTCATCGGCGGCGACGGCTACATGTTCAACAAGAAGGACTCGCCCGCCCAGATCCGCGCCGGCCTGAAGTGGCTGGACAGCATGTTCCTCACCCCCGGTGACGGCTTCCTCGGCGACTACGCGCGCGCCAAGAAGTCGGACGCGCCCGTCGGCCTGCCCGAGCCGCGGCTGTTCACCGGCGCCGCCGACGCCAAGGACCAGGCGGTCAAGAAGGCCAACGCCAACGTGCCGGTGGAGAACTACCAGTCGTTCCTCGACGGCAACCAGAGCCTCCAGATGAAGATCGAGCCGCCCAACGCGCAGCAGATCTACTCGATCCTCGACGGAGTCGTCTCCGCCGTCCTCACCAAGAAGGACGCCGACATCGACAAGCTGCTGTCGGACGCGTCGGGCAAGATCGACGCGATGCTGGCCCGGAGCTGACACCGATGACCTCAGGGGTGACACCGATGGCGAAGACCGCATCGCGGCAGCCCGCCGAGGCGATCGCCGAACCACCCGTGCGCAAGCCCTCCCCGGCCGCCGGCCGGGGAGGGCGGCGCCGCCTGGCCGATCAGGGGCGCGCCTGGGCGTTCCTGATCGGCGGGGTGCTCTGCTTCGCGCTGTTCTCCTGGTACCCGGCGATCCGCGCGGTCGTGATCTCGTTCCAGAAGTACACGCCCGGCTCGTCGCCGGAGTGGGTCGGCACCGACAACTTCACTCAGGTGTGGCACGACCCGGAGTTCGCCGACGCGTGGCGCAACACGTTCACCTTCACCGGCATCGCCCTGCTGATCGGCTTCGCCGTTCCGTTCCTGCTGGCGCTGGTGCTGAACGAGATGCGGCACGCGAAGGCGTTCTTCCGGGTCGTGGTCTACCTGCCGGTGATGATCCCGCCGGTGGTCAGTGCCCTGCTGTGGAAGTGGTTCTACGACCCGGGCACCGGCCTCGCCAACGAAACGCTGCGCTTTCTGCACCTGCCGACCTCGAACTGGTCCAACGGCACCGACACCGCGCTCATCTCCCTGGTGATCGTGGCCACGTGGGCCAACCTGGGCGGCACCGTCCTGATCTACCTGGCAGCCCTCCAGTCCATCCCCGGCGAGCTGTACGAGGCCGCCGAACTGGACGGGGCGAACCTGCTCCAGCGCATCCGGCACGTCACGGTCCCGCAGACCCGGTTCGTGATCCTGATGCTGATGCTCCTTCAGATCATCGCCACCATGCAGGTGTTCACCGAGCCGTTCGTCATCACCGGCGGCGGACCGGAGGACGCCACGGTGACCGTGCTCTACCTGATCTACAAGTACGCCTTCCTCTACAACGACTTCGGCGGCGCCTGCGCCCTCAGCGTGATGCTGCTGGTGTTCCTCGGCGTCTTCTCCGCCGTCTACCTGCGCCTGACCCGCAACGAGGAGGACGCGTGAGCACCCGGACACTCGTCTCTCCGGCGTCCCTGGCCCGGCCCCGCGGCCGGGCGGTCTACTGGTCCGTCTTCACCGGCGTGGTGCTGCTGTTCGTCGTCGCCTTCCTGTTCCCCGTGTACTGGATGGTGACGGGCGCCCTGAAGTCGCCGGACGAGGTGGCGCAGACACCGCCCACCCTCGTCCCGCACCACTGGCACATCGGCGGCTACACCGACGCCTGGGACCTCATGCAGCTTCCGCTGCACCTGTGGAACACCGTGGTCCAGGCGGCCGGGGCCTGGTTCTTCCAGCTCGTGCTGTGCACGGCGGCCGCCTACGCGCTGTCCAAGCTGAAGCCCGCCTTCGGCAAGGTCGTCCTCGGCGGCATCCTGGCCACCCTGATGGTGCCGGCGCAGGCACTGGTCGTGCCGAAGTACCTGACGGTCGCCGACCTGCCGCTGATCCACACCAGCCTGCTCAACGACCCGCTGGGCATCTGGCTGCCGGCCGTCGCCAACGCCTTCAACCTCTATCTGCTCAAGCGCTTCTTCGACCAGATACCGCGCGACGTCCTGGAGGCCGCCGAGATCGACGGCGCCGGCAAGCTGCGCATCCTGTGGTCGATCGTGCTGCCCATGTCGCGGCCGGTGCTCGGCGTCGTGTCGATCTTCGCGCTGGTCGCCGTGTGGCAGGACTTCCTGTGGCCGCTGATGGTGTTCTCCGACACCGACAAGCAGCCGATCAGTGTCGCCCTCGTCCAGTTGTCGCAGAACATCCAGCTGACCGTGCTGATCGCCGCCATGGTGATCGCGAGCATCCCCATGGTCGCCATGTTCCTGGTGTTCCAGCGGCACATCATCGCCGGGATCAGCGCGGGCAGCACGAAGGGCTGAGAGCACCGCGGAAGGGGGCGCCCGGCCGTGGGCGCCCCTCCCGCCGGACTGCCGACGCCGCACCCCCCGACAGAAAGGCAAGCACCGTGGGACAGCCCACCCCTGCCCGCACCAGGGTCACCGGCTCCGCCGCGGCCGAGGGCACCGGCACCGACTGGTGGCGCTCCGCCGTCATCTACCAGGTGTACGTCCGCAGCTTCGCCGACGGCGACGGCGACGGCACCGGAGACCTCGCCGGTGTCCGCGCCCGGCTGCCGTACCTCGCCCAACTCGGCGTGAACGCCCTGTGGTTCAACCCCTGGTACCGGTCCCCGATGAAGGACGGCGGCTACGACGTCGCCGACTACCGTGCCGTCGACCCGGCCTTCGGCACCCTCGCCGAGGCCGAGAAACTGATCGCGGAGGCCCGGCAGCTCGGCATCCGCACCATCATCGACATCGTGCCCAACCACGTCTCCGACCAGCACACCTGGTTCCGGGCGGCGCTGGCCGGGGGCCCCGAGCGGGAGCTGTTCCACTTCCGGCCGGGACGCGGCGAGCACGGCGAACTCCCGCCCAACTCCTGGGTGTCGCAGTTCGGCGGCCCGGCCTGGACCCGGGTCGGCGAGGGGGAGTGGTACCTCCACCTGTTCGCCCCCGAGCAGCCCGACCTCAACTGGGCGCACCCCGCCGTGCGCGAGGAGCACGAGGAGGTGCTGCGGTTCTGGTTCGAGCGCGGTGTCGCCGGCGTGCGCATCGACTCGGCCGCCATGGCCGCGAAGGACCCGGTGCTGCCCGACTTCGTCGAGGACCGCGACCCGCACCCCTACGTCGACCGGGACGAACTGCACGACATCTACCGCTCCTGGCGCCGGGTCGCCGACGAGTACGGCGGTGTCTTCGTCGGCGAGGTCTGGCTGCCCGACACCGAGCGCTTCGTCCGCTACCTGCGCCCCGACGAGCTGCACACCGCCTTCAACTTCTCCTTCCTGTCGTGCCCCTGGGACCCGGTACGGCTGCGCGAGTCCATCGACGTCACACTCGCCGAGCACGCCCCGGTGGGCGCCCCCGCCACCTGGGTGCTGTGCAACCACGACGTGACCCGTACGGTCACCCGCTACGGCCGCGCCGACACCGGCTTCGACTTCGCGACCAAGGCCTTCGGCACACCCACCGACCTCGCCCTCGGCACCCGGCGGGCACGGGCCGCGGCCCTGCTGTCCCTCGCGCTGCCCGGCGCGGTCTACCTCTACCAGGGCGAGGAACTGGGCCTGCCCGAGGCCGACATCCCCCGCGACCGCATCCAGGACCCGATGTACTTCCGCTCCGGCGGGACCGACCCGGGCCGCGACGGCTGCCGCGTCCCGCTGCCGTGGGCCGCCGCCGAACCGTACGCGGGCTTCGGGCCGGGCGGGGAGCCGGGCGGCGAGCCGTGGCTGCCGCAGCCGGCCGGATGGGCGGCGTACGCGGCCGACCTCCAGGCGGACGACCCCGGCTCGATGCTCTCCCTGTACCGGACCGCGGTCCGACTGCGGTCCACCGAACCGGGGTTCGGCGACGGGCCGCTCAGCTGGCTGGCGGCGCCCGCGAGCGTGCTGTCCTTCGCCCGCGCGGACGGTCTGATCTGCGTCGTGAACCTCGGACCCGAAGCCGCCGACCTGCCCGCACACTCCCGACTGCTCCTCGCCAGCGGCCCGTTGGACGACGACGGCCGGCTGCCCGAGGACACGGCGGCCTGGCTGCGCGCCTGAGCCGTCCGCACCACCGCTGTCCCGGCAGGACGTCCCACCCGCCCCGGCCCGGCCCCGTACGCGGCACCGGGCCGGGGCGGGCCGCCGCGCCCGGCCGCGTCGCGCGTCCCCCACGGACGCGCGCCGCGTCCGGAGCGCGCCGCACCGGACGTCCCGGTCCGGGTCCGGCCCGATCCGGTCGGAACGCCCCCGCCCCCACCCGAAGGGATCAGCCATGCACCGCAGCACCCGCGGAGACCGAACTGTCAGGAGCATGTCAGCAGTTGGCGCGGCGGTCGCGCTCGCCGCCGGCACGCTCGTGATCCTGGCGCCGGCCGGCGCCCAGGCCGCCACCGGCGCCACCCTCCCGTTCACCTCCGTCGAGGCCGAGTCCGCCACCTCCACCGGCACGCGCGTCGGGCCCGACTACACGCAGGGCACCGTCGCCTCCGAGGCGTCCGGCCGGCAGGCCGTGCGGCTCGCCGCGGGCCAGCGCGTCGAGTTCACGGTGCCGTCCGCCGCGAACGCCGTGAACGTCTCCTACAACGTCCCCGACGGCCAGTCCGGCACCCTCGACGTCTACGTCAACGGCACGAAGATCGCCAAGACCCTGGCGGTGACCTCCAAGTACTCGTACGTGGACACCAGTTGGATCGCCGGGGCGAAGACCCACCACTTCTTCGACAACGCCCGGCTGCTGCTGGGCCAGAACCTGAAGGCCGGCGACAAGGTCGCCTTCCAGGCCACGAACGTCCAGACCACCGTCGACGTCGCGGACTTCGAACAGGTCGCCGCCGCGGCCACCAAGCCCGCGGGCGCCGTCTCCGTCACCGACAAGGGCGCCGACGCCACGGGCCAGGGCGACTCCACCCAGGCCTTCCGCGACGCCATCGCCGCCGCCCAGGGCGGCACGGTGTGGATACCGCCGGGCGACTACCGGCTCACGTCCTCGCTCAGCGGGGTCCAGAACGTCACCCTCCAGGGCGCGGGCAGTTGGTACTCCGTCGTGCACTCCTCCAGCTTCGTCAACCAGAGCAGCTCGTCCGGCTCGGTCAGGCTGAAGGACTTCGCGGTGATCGGCGAGGTCACCGAGCGCAACGACTCCTCGCCCGACAACTTCGTCAACGGCTCGCTCGGCCCCAACTCCAGCGTGTCCGGCATGTGGATCCAGCACCTCAAGGTCGGGCTCTGGCTCACCGGGAACAACGACAACCTCGTCGTGGAGAACAACCGCATCCTCGACACCACCGCCGACGGCCTCAACCTCAACGGCAACGCCCACGGTGTGATCGTCCGCAACAACTTCCTGCGCAACCAGGGCGACGACTCCCTCGCCATGTGGTCGCTCAACTCGCCCGACACCAACAGCACCTTCGCCAACAACACGATCTCGCAGCCCAACCTCGCCAACGGCATCGCGATCTACGGCGGCACGAACATCGCCGTGCGCAACAACCTGGTCTCCGACACCAACGCCCTCGGCAGCGGCATCGCGATCTCCAACCAGAAGTTCCTCGACCCGTTCTCCCCGCTGTCCGGCACCATCACCGTCGACGGCAACACCGTGGTCCGCGCGGGCGCGATCAACCCCAACTGGGGGCACCCGATGGGCGCGTTGCGCGTCGACTCCTACGACAGCGCGATCAACGCGACGGTCAACATCACCAACACCACCGTCAAGGACAGCCCGTACAGCGCCTTCGAGTTCGTCTCCGGCGGTGGCACCGGCAACCCGACCGCCAACATCAACGTCAGCGGTGCCACCGTCACCAACACCGGCACCGTCGTCGTCCAGGCCGAGACGCCCGGCTCCGCGAAGTTCACCAACGTCCAGGCCACCGGCGTCGGTTCGGCCGGGGTCTACAACTGCCCCTACCCGGCGAACTCCGGCACCTTCACGGTCAACGACGGCGGCGGCAACTCCGGCTGGAGCAGCGTCTGGGCGGACTGCTCCACCTGGCCGCAGCCCGGCCAGAGCAACCCGGCACCCGACCCCATCCGCAACCTCGCCAAGGGCCGGCCCGCCACCGCGACCGGCTCCCAGGACGTCTACACCCCGGCCAAGGCCGTCGACGGCGACGCCACCACGTACTGGGAGTCGGCCAACAACGCCTTCCCGCAGTCACTGACCGTCGACCTCGGCTCCTCCCAGGCGGTACGCCGCGTCGTGCTCAAGCTGCCGCCGGCCACCGCCTGGGCCGCCCGCACCGAGACCCTGTCGGTGCTGGGCAGCACGGACGGCTCGGCCTACTCGACAGCCGTCGCGTCGAAGGGCTACCGCTTCGACCCGGCCACCGGGAACACGGTCACCGTCACCGTCCCCGCGGGCACGAACCTGCGCTACCTGCGCCTCGCGGTGACCGGCAACACCGGCTGGCCGGCGGCACAGTTCAGCGAAGTGGAGGCGTATCTGTCCTAGTCAGGTCCGTCCCGGCCGGGCCGGACCGCGGCCCCGGAACGGCGTCCTCTTCCGGGGCACCCTCCGGCTCCGGGTCCGGCCGGTCCTCCCGACGGGCCGCCGCGCCGCGCTTCGCCGCCTGGATCTGCTCGTAGACATGGGTCCGCAGTTCGGCGAAGCGCGGCGCGACCCGCGTGTGCAACTGGTCGCGCTCCACGGGCAGATCGACCTTCAGCTGCTCCTGCACGACGGTGGGGGAGGCGGACAGCACCACCACCCGCTCGCCCAGGTAGACCGCCTCGTCGATGTCGTGCGTGACGAACAGGATCGTGATCCCGCGCTCACGCCACAACCCCCGTACCAGGTCCTCCAGATCGGCCCGCGTCTGCGCGTCGACCGCCGCGAACGGCTCGTCCATCAGCAGCACCTCGGGCTCGTACGCCAACGCCCGCGCGATCGCCACGCGTTGCTGCATGCCGCCGGACAACTGCCACGGATACGCCCCGGCGGCGTCCGACAGCCCCACCGAGCGCAGCGCGTCGTCGACCAGCTCACGGCGCCGCTCGCGGCTCAGGTTCTTCTGCTTCAGGGGGAGTTCGACGTTGGCGCCGACCCGCATCCACGGGAACAGGCTGCGCCCGTACTCCTGGAACACGAACGCCATGCCGGGCGGCGGGCCGTCCACCTTCCGCCCGTCCAGCAGGACCTCACCGCCGGACGGGGTGAGCAGACCGCTCATGCACTTCAGCAGGGTGGTCTTGCCGCACCCCGACGGGCCGACCAGACAGACCAGTTCGCCGGCGTCGACGGTGAAGGTCAGGTCCCGCACCGCCTCCACACGGCGCCCGGACCCCTCGTAGACCTTGCGCAGACCGCGTACGTCGAGCATGGACCGCTCCTTTTCCGGCGTCCGGTCGGCCCTCATCAGGAGCGCCGGTCGGCCGCGCGCAGACCGTGGTACCAGTCGAGCATCCGCCGCTCGACCACCTGGAAGACGACCGACAGCAGGAAGCCCAGCAGACCGAGCACCAGGATGCCGGTCCACATGTCGGGTATGGCGAAACCGCGCTGGAACTGCACGACGGTGAAGCCGAGTCCGTCGCTCGCCGCGAACATCTCGCTGATCACCATCAGGATGATGCCGATCGACAGCGCCTGGCGCAGCCCCGCGAAGATCTGCGGACTCGCCGAGCGCAGCACCACGGTGCGCAGCCGCGCCGCCCCCGTGATGCCGTACGACCGCGCGGTCTCCGCCATCACGGAGTCCACCGCCCGTACGCCCTCGACCGTGTTGAGCAGGACGGGCCACACGCAGCCGCTCGCGATCACCACGATCTTCATCGTGTCGCCGATTCCGGCGAACAGCATGATGACCGGCACCAGGACGGGCGGCGGCACCGCCCGCAGGAACTCCAGGACCGGCTCGCACACCGCCCGCACCCGTCGGTACGAGCCGATCACCGTGCCGAGCGCGACGCCCGCGACGCCGGCCGTCGCGTACCCGGCCAGCAGCCTGAGCACGCTCGGCAGGGCGTCGGTGCGCAGCCGGTCGGCCGTCCACACGTCCGGGAAGGTCTTCACGATCGTCCTGAGCGGCGGCCAGTACACATTGGTGCTGCCGTCCGAGGCCAGCCACCAGCAGGCGACGAGCACCGCCGGAAGCGCCAGCACGAACAGCAGCCGCAGCGCCACGCCCCTCACACCGCCACCTCCCCGCGCACCGACTGGTGCCAGCCCAGTGCCCGCCGCTCCACGGTGCGGGCGCCCACGTTGATGAGCAGCCCCAGCAGACCGGTGACCACCACCAGCGCGTACATGTCGGGCACGGCCTGCGACGCCTGCGCGACCGCGATGCGTGCCCCCAACCCCGGTGCCCCGATGACCAGTTCGGCCGTCACCGCGAGGATCAGCGCGACCGCCGCGGCCAGCCGCACACCCGTCATCACGTAGGGCAGCGCACTGGGCCACAGCACGTGCCGCACCCGCGCCCAGGTACCCAGACCGTACGACCGTGCCGTCTCCTCCGCCACCGGGTCGACGTCCCGCACTCCGTAGAGCACCTGGATGAGGACCTGCCAGAAGGAGGCGTAGACGACCAGGAGCAGCACCGACCTCAACTCGGTGCCGTACAGCAGGATCGCGAGCGGGACCAGCGCGACCGACGGGATCGGCCGCAGGAACTCCACCGTCGAGGCGGTCGCCTCCCGCAGGTGCGGCACCACCGAGATCAGCACGCCGGCCGCGATTCCGGCGCACACCGCGATCGCGAGACCCAGCGCCCAGCCGGCGAGCGTGTCGCCGAGCGCGCTCCAGAACGCGCCGTCGCCCAGTTCGTCGCCGAACGCCTCGGCGATGCGGCTGGTCGGCGGGAAGTACGCCTCCTTGACCAGGCCGAGCCGCGGCACCGCCTCGCCCAGGGCGAGGAAGGCCGCGAGCCCGGCGGCGCCGAGAGCGGCGTTCGCACCCCTCACGGAATGAGCTTGTCGAGATCGGGCGCGCTCTTGTAGATCCCGTCCTCCTGGCCCAGCTTCGCGAGCGTCCGGACGGAGTCGAGGTTCGGCTCGGCGGGCCAGCTCGGCAGGGTCAGCTGCGGCAGCAGGGTCGAGGGGATCTTGGTGTACGTGGTGAGCACCTGGCGGACCTCGTCCGGGTGGTCGTCCGCGTACTTCAGCGCCTCCTCGGTGGCCTCCTTGAACTTCTTGACCACCGCCGGGTTCTTCTGGGCGTACTGGTTCGACGTGAAGTACATCGCGACCGTGAGGTTCTTCGCGACGTCCACGTAGGACGACGCGATCTCCGTGCCGCCCTGGGACTTGATGGTCGACAGCGCCGGCTCCACGGCCATCGCCGCGTCGATCTCGCCCTTGTCGAGGGCGGCCGGCATCTGGTCGAAGGCGAGCTCCACGAACTTCACCTTCGACGGGTCGCCGCCCGCCTTGCGCACCGACTGGCGCACGGTGGTGTCGTTGATGTTCTTCAGGGTGTTGACGGCGACCTTCTTGCCCTCCAGGTCCTTGGCGGACTTGATCGGGCTGCCCTTCTTCACGACCGTCGCGCCGAAGTCCTTGCCGTCCACGCCCGTCGAGGCGACGCCGTTGACGACGGCCTGGACCGGGACGTTCTGGGTCTGGGCAATCATCAGCGACGTCATGTTCGAGAAGCCGAACTGGAACTGACCGCTGACCACGCCCGGCACGATCGCCGCGCCGCCCTGGGCGGCGGTCATCGACACCTTGAGGCCGTGCTTCTTGTAAATGCCCTTCTCCTGGCCCAGATAGATGGGCGCCACGTCGAGGATCGGGATGATGCCGACCTTGACCGACGTGATGCCGCCCGACGAGGCGTCCGACGAACCGGACCCGTCGGACGAGCCGCACGCCGCCGTGGCGAGCAGGAAGGTGCCGGCCGTGAGACCGGCTAGCAGACGACGCATGGGGCTCCTCCTGTGCAGACTACGGGGTTCCGACAGGCTGTGCGCCAGGCGCACAGTGGTGCTCTGTTGATGCTCAGCGGGAACGTAGAACCCAGCCCGAGGGCGGGTCAATGGCTTTGGCTGACAAAATTGTTGACAGTTATCGAACTGCGCTCCTGTCGTGTTCGGGAGCACACTTCACGCGTCCCCGGGGAGGCGACGATGCCCACCGCAGTCCGCGCACCGCACTTCGTGAGGTCCTTCGAGCGGGGCCTGGCCGTCATCCGCGCCTTCGACGCGGACCATCCGGCCCGCACCCTCAGCGAGGTTGCCCGCGCCTCGGAACTGCCCCGGGCGGCGGCCAGGCGCCTGCTGCTGACCCTGCTCGACCTCGGCTACGTGCACTGCGACGGCCGGCTGTTCCGGCTCACGCCGCGCGTCCTCGAACTGGGGCACGCCTACCTGGCGGGCTCCGGCCTGCCCGAGATCGCAGCCCCGCACCTGGAACAACTGGCGCGCACGGCAGGGGAGTCGGCGTTCCTGAGCGTCCTGGACGGCCCGGACGCGGTCTGCGTGGCCGCCGCCCCCGCGCACCGCGTCCTCGCCGCGGCGCTCCCCGTGGGCTCCCGGCGCCCGGCGCGCGAGACGGCCGCGGGACGGGTGCTGCTCGCCCATCTGGGGCCGCAGCGGCAGGAGTTGCCGGGGGTCGTCCCCGAACCGGTCGGCCACGGCCGCGAATACGCGGTCGTGGAACGGGAGTTGGAGGACGGGCTCGGCTCCGTCGCCGTCCCCCTGCGCGGCGCCGACGGCGCGGTGGTGGCGAGCGTCTGCGTCGCCGCGCACGCCGGGCGGGTGCCGCCCGCCGCCCTGCGGGGCGAACTGCTGGGCCCGGTGCGGTCGGCCGCCGCCCGGATCGAGGCCGACCTGCGGCTGGCCGCCGGGCGCGGCGGCAGACCCGGTGGATCCGGCGCGGTGTTCACCGAAGCAACGTGACAACGGGGTCGACGCCCCGGCACGCGCCCGGCGGCGGGCCCCCGCACCGTGCGTACCCCCGATCTTCACGCCCGCGCCACCGTCGCCTTTCCTGACGTTCGGCGCTCCTGAAACACTCCTTGCGCGCGCTTCCCCCACCCCTCCGGCCACCGTCACCCCCGAGCAGCAGACGAGAGGTCCACCGCCCATGCCTCAGGTCAACCGGCGCCGCTTCCTCCAACTCGCGGGCGCCACAACGGCGTTCTCCGCCCTGTCGAACAGCATCGAGCGCGCCGCGGCGCTGCCCGCCAACCACCGCACCGGGTCGATCGAGGACGTCGAGCACATCGTCGTCCTGATGCAGGAGAACCGCTCCTTCGACCACTACTTCGGCTCCCTGCGCGGTGTCCGCGGCTTCGGCGACCCGCACCCGGTGGCGCAGCCGAACGGCAAGCCGGTCTGGTACCAGTCGGACGGCACGAAGGACGTGCTGCCGTTCCGCCCCGACGCGGACGACCTCGGCCTGCAGTTCATCCAGGACCTGCCGCACGGCTGGAACGACGGGCACACCGCCGTGGACGGAGGGCGCTACGACAAGTGGGTCCCCGCCAAGTCGGCGACGACGATGGCCTACCTGACGCGCGAGGACATCCCGTTCCACTACGCCCTCGCCGACAGTTTCACCGTCTGCGACGCCTACCACTGCTCGTTCATCGGCTCGACCGACCCCAACCGCTACTACCTGTGGAGCGGTTGCACCGGCAACGACGGCACGGGCGGCGGTCCCGTCCTCGGCAACGACGAGGCCGGCTACAGCTGGACCACCTACCCCGAACGGCTGGAGGCCGCGGGCGTCTCCTGGAAGATCTACCAGGACGTCGGCGACGGCCTCGACGCGGCCGGCGGCTGGGGCTGGATCGACGACGCGTACCGCGGCAACTACGGCGACAACTCGCTGCTGTACTTCGACCAGTACCGCAACGCCCGGCCCGGCGACCCGCTGTACGACAAGGCGCGCACCGGCACCGACGCAGCGGCCGGCGAGGGGTACTTCGACCGGCTGCGGGCCGACGTCAAGGGCGGCCGGCTGCCGAAGATCTCCTGGATCGTCGCCCCCGAGGCGTTCACCGAGCACCCCAACTGGCCCGCCAACTACGGTGCCTGGTACGTCGCGCAGGCCCTGGACGCGCTCACCTCCGACCCCGCCGTGTGGGCGAAGACCGCGTTGTTCATCACCTACGACGAGAACGACGGCTTCTTCGACCACCTCGTGCCGCCGTTCCCCGCCGGTTCCGCCGCCCAGGGCAGGTCGACGGTCGACACCGCCCTCGACGTCTTCGCGGGCGACAGCGGTCACGTCGCGGGCGCCTACGGCCTCGGGCAGCGGGTGCCGATGCTGGTCGTCTCGCCCTGGAGCAAGGGCGGTTACGTGTGCTCCGAGACGCTCGACCACACCTCCGTCATCCGGTTCATGGAACGCCGCTTCGGCGTGCACGAGCCCAACATCTCGCCGTGGCGCCGCGCCGTCTGCGGCGACCTCACCTCGGCCTTCGACTTCTCGAAGAAGGACACGAAGCCGGTCCGGCTGCCCGACACCGCCGGTTACCTCCCGCCCGACCGGGACCGCCACGACAGCTACGTGCCGACCCCGCCCGCGAACCCGGCGCTGCCGAAGCAGGAGCGCGGCCACCGTGCCGCCCGGCCGCTCAAGTACGCACCGTCCGTGGACGGTTCGGCGAACGTGCGCACCGGCGCGTACACCCTGACCTTCGCCTCGGGGAAGTCCGCGGGCGCCGCCTTCCTCGTCACCGCGGGCAACCGCACGGACGGGCCCTGGAGTTACACCACCGGCGCCGGTGCCTCCGTGTCGGACACCTGGAACACCACCGCGTCCGGGGGCTCGTACGACCTGACCGTCCACGGTCCCAACGGGTTCCTGCGCGTCTTCCGCGGCCCCGGCACCACCGCCGGACCCGAGGTCACCGCCCGCCACTCCGGTGACGACGTCGAGCTGGCCTTCACCAACCACGGTGCGCGCACGGTGCGGTTGACGGTGCTCGACGGGTACGGCGGCCGTCCGCGCACGGTCTCCGTACGCTCCGGCGCCACCGTCCGGCAGACGGTCGACCTGGCGCGCAGCGAGCGCTGGTACGACCTGAGCGTCACCTCCGACGCGGACCCCGCGTTCCTGCGCCGGTTCGCCGGACACGTGGAGAACGGCGAGGCGGGGGTGAGCGATCCGGCGATCGGCGCGGTCTGAGCCGCACCGTACCGTCCAGGTCACCGGGGCGGGGGCCGCGTCGGTCCCGGGCCGCCGTGTGTACGGCCGATGAATCTGTCTAAAGGGCTGGTCACGCGGAGGTGGGGTCGGGGTAATGTGCCCCGGTGACCACGCATTCGAACACTCCTGCTGGCTGGTACCCCGATCCGCACGGGGCGGCCCAGACCCTCCGGTACTGGGACGGCGCGCAGTGGACCCAGAACACCAGCCCCGACCAGCAGCAGGCACCCGCCGCGCCGCAGCAGGCGCAGGCCTTCCCGCAGCAGGCCGCCGCACCCGACCCCCGGGTGCAGCGCCAGGTGCAGCAGCAGGCCGGGGTCGCGGCGAGCGGCCCCGGCGGCGGCACCCTGTTCACCGAGCCGGTCCTGGTGGTGAACCAGAAGGCCAAGCTGATCGAGATCACCAACGAGTACACGGTGATGGACCGGAACGGCAACCAGCTCGGTTCCGTCACCGAGGTCGGCCAGAACGCGCTGAAGAAGATCCTGCGCTTCGTCTCCAGCATCGACCAGTTCCTGACCCACAAGCTGGAGATCCGCGACGCCCACGGCCGGCCCCAGCTGGTGCTGACCCGGCCCGCGAAGTTCTTCAAGTCCCGTGTGGTCGTGACCCGTCCGGACGGCTCGCCGGTCGGTGAGATCGTCCAGAAGAACATGATCGGCAAGATCAACTTCGCGATCAACGCGAACGGCCGGCAGGTCGGCGCGATCAAGGCCGAGAACTGGCGGGCCTGGAACTTCGCGATCGTCGACCACGCCGACCACGAGGTCGCCCGCATCACCAAGACCTTCGAGGGCATCGCGAAGACGCTGTTCACCACGGCGGACAACTACGTCCTCCAGATACACCAGCAGCTCCCCGAGCCGCTGCTCAGCCTCGTCGTGGCGACGGCACTGACCGTCGACACGGCGCTCAAGCAGGACTCCCGCGGCCTGGGCTGACCCGGCCGCGGACCGGCCCCGGGTCCCCGTGGACCGGCCCACCCGCACCCGCCTCGTCGCGAACGGCGGCCGGGGGGCCCCGGGGGAGCGCGGGCCCCCCGCCCCCGGGGGGGGGCCCGGCGGGGGCGGGGGGCCCCCGCCCCGGGGGCCGGCGGGGGGGGCGGGGCGGGGGGAGG